>UQNC01000001.1 GCA_900542175.1 uncultured Collinsella sp.
GGCCGCCGCGATCGCCCCGGCGAGCGCCTCGTAGCCCGCCGCGTCGGCGGGGAACTGGCGGGACAGGACCTTGCGGCCCCTCCAGTCGAGGACGCACAGCCAGTGCGAGTCGGCGTGGGTGTCGACCCCGCAGAAGACCGGCCCGCGGGCGCCGGGTGTCGATTCGGTTCTCATGTCTCGCTCCGTTCTTTCCGTGCTCGCCTGGACCGGGCAGACGGCACACTGACGGGGCGCGATAGAATGCGGTTGTTCGGGTCCGCGGTATCGCTCCATGCTCCTATTAGGTCATGCGGCGGTCTCGGCTCGCCGCGGCCCGCGCGGGACATGTCAGGAAACGAGGGCAGCCCTGTGGGCGCCAGCGGAATGTGGGGTCACCGCGCGGTCCGCATCTGATGGTGTCGACGTCAATGGTATACGGGCGCATCATCGACGTCTTCAATACAGAAAATATCAGTGCGGAATGTTCTGAAAACTAAGTCCAGCACGGGCCCTGTGTTACCACTGTAGAGGGGTGAGATTCCTTGATCGCTCACTTAATCTAATAGGAAATTGAGCGAGGCCGGAGCTTTAGCTCCGGCCTCCCCATATAAGGGCTCGGCTTTGCCGAGCCACCAAATTTGCATCAGCCCCAGAACATGTTTGAGAACTGTGCTTGGAGTATGTGTTGGTAGGCCCCGAATCGGTGCTGCCTCCCGGCGCATTCCGCAGGGGGAGCGATATTTTGCAGCACGAAGTGCGCAGCAAAATATCGCTCATGCCCGAGGACGCGCCGGGAGGCAGCACCGATTCGGGGCCGGACATGCGGATCTACCTGCGCAATTACAAATTCGTAAACTTTTTTGAAAAAAGTGCTTGCACAGTTCTCGAATCATAGGTTATTATCTTCCTCGTTGAACGCGCGGGTCTAACAAAGCGAACCGCGGATCAACAACATAGCATGTCGGAGTGGCGGAATTGGCAGACGCGCTAGCTTGAGGTGCTAGTGACCGCTTTTTGGTCATGCGGGTTCAAGTCCCGCCTCCGACACCATCGCATTTGAGAAGCCTCTTCGGAGGCTTTTTTGTTACCGATAGACGGTGAGGTCCACGATGGAAACGCTTGAACGCAACGAGTGGGCAGACGTTGCCCAACTAGTCGAGATCACGAGCGATGCTGTCATCATCTGCGAGCTTGACGGAACCATTCTGCATGTGAATAATCGCTTACTTGGGTTGATGTGCGAGGAGCGCGCCGATGTCATCGGTGGAGATGTTAAAGACGTCCTGTACTCGTCCGCTTTTGAACGTGCGACGGAACATCGTCTGCCATTTGAAACTGATGGCTCCGAGAACGAACTGATGCTCAAGCTGAGTGACGGCTCTTTTATCCCCGTCTTGGTTTGTGCGGGCTCCGTAACGCCTCCGCGCATCTTTGGGCGCCGCGCGCCACGTGTCCTAGTGGCGCTTCACAGTATCGAGGAACAGTATTCTCACGACCGTCAACTTAAGCGTGCGTTATCGGAGCTTAGAGTGGCGAACAAGCGTCTCTCTGGCACGCTCTCGGTCATTATGAGCACTGTGGGCTCCGATGAGTTGCCCAGCCTGCTTGATACCGTTTTGAACCAGCTTGTAGGAACGCTCGATGCTTCGGGCGCCGCTATCTATTTTTCTGAGAGCGGCGGTTTTAAGCTACGCGGTGTTTCCAAGGAGCTGTACGACAGCTACCTGCCCGAGTTTTTGCCGTATGGCGCTGGCATTCCGACGTATGTTCTTCGCGAGTCGCGTGCCTGTCGCTTGTCGATTCAACAGGACCTTGAGGGCGATAGGGCCGCCTCCGGTATGTTCATGGACTTGGACAATCGTTCTAAGCACCTGTTGCGCGTGCAGGATATGCCTCCGTACCGCAGCGAGATCTGTCTTCCCGTGTTTTACGGTACGCAGATCCTTGGCGTGCTGGAAGTTGGTTGGAAACGCCCTCAGGCACCGCTCGCCTATGACGTTAATGTACTCGAGGTCATTTGCGATTACCTGTCTATCCAGCTGGTCGGCATGGCATCGAGCCTTCGCTCTCGTCGCACGGCCGAGCTTGGCCGCTCGCTTAATGTCTTACGTGATGAGTTGTTTACCTTTCTAGACGATTCCGTCGCGGCTACCCAGGCGGTATCGTCCGAGATCTGCAATATGCTCAACTGCCATTTTTGCCCTATTGAGTATGACGCCAGTCTGGATTCCTACGTCATAGATTTTGAAGGCGGCAGTCGCGTTGCTTTGCCGGACGATCCCGAGAAGCTTTTCTTTTCCACGACGGCGCCAGCGGCACGTTTGGGGGCTGCCCCTGATGGCTTTGAGGCATCTGTTTTGGGCGGCACGAGTGCCGAGGACCTTAAACACGTCCGTATAACTCGCGTTGACGAATCGATGCCTATGGGAGGCTGGCTTAGGGCACATGGCCTGCCTTGCCAGGGTCTCTACGTCGACGCCGGCATCGAGGCGGGGCGCCCGCGCTCTGAGGGCGATGGCAAGCACAGTAACGACGCGATCGTTCCTGCTTCTGTTGCGAAGGGCCCGACGACGCGCGCGCTGCTGCTTCGTGATGGTAGCCAAGAGCCGATTGATGACCTTGAATATGATTACTTGGTGCACTTGGCTCATGACTTTGAACTGATCTATGAAGGCGAATCTCAAAAGCGTGAGGAGCGCCATATCGCTCAGACCCTCCAGATTGGCATGAGAAATTCACTGGGGGATGTTCCGGGAATCGCCGCCGATTCGGTGTACCTGTCGGCCACGAACTCGGCGTTGGTCGGCGGCGATTTCTATACGCTCATCCGTCTTCCCGACGATTGCGCCGTCATGATTCTGGGCGATGTGTCTGGCAAAGGCATTGAGGCTGCATCGATGTCCGCGCTCGTCAAGACGGCCCTGACGGCATATGCCTGGGAGGGCGCTGGACCGGCCCGCATGGCACGCTCCCTTAACAGTATGCTCATGGGCTTCTCGAGGGTCGAGACGTTCGTGACGGCCTTTATCGCCAAGATTGACCTTAAAGCCGGACGCGCAACGTATTGTTCGGCGGGCCATCCTCCGACCATGGTCATCAGGCCAGAGTCGATGCCGCTGGGTGGCGGCGAGGCCCGTGGGGGAGAGGTCGAGCTGCTTGGATGCCAATCGGGGGTAATCGGTGCCTTTGAGAGCATGGTGTACGAGACAGGCGTGTTTACGTTCGCTCCTGGTGACATGCTATTTATGTACACCGACGGAACAATCGAAGCGCGTGACCGCTCGGGTGCTTTCTTTGGCGAGCAGCGCCTTCGCGACCTTCTGCTCTCTGTCTCGGGTGAGGGCGTGTCGGGCATTTGCGGCAAGGTCTTGGGCGAGCTTGACCGATTTACCGAATCGGCGCTGGACGATGACATTGCATTGGTGTCCCTTGAGTTTTTACGGGGTCGTTCATAGACGACGCTGGGCGGGCTGAATCCGTACGGCTGGGGAAACGAATGCATCGAGTGGGCTTTTTTGGGGAACCATGGTCGTATGAATGAGTGGAATGACATAGCGGTTTTGACGCCACCAGGCGATATCGACATCGCCACGGTGCCTGCGCTGCGTCGGCGGTTGGATGCTTTGATTGGCCGCGGCGTGCGTCGTGTCGTCATCAACTGTCAGGCTGTTAGCTTTATCGATTCGACGGGCTTGGCATTCCTGCTTACGCGCGCTCGTGAGCTCATGAGGCGAGAAGGCCTGCTCTCGCTCGTCAATGCATCGGGTGAAGTTGTTCGCTTTTTGGAGATTGCTCGTCTTGTCGATATTCTTCATGTCGCGGGGCCGACACGGGAGTCTATTCCCGCCATTCCGGTGGGGGAGCTGCCTCGCTGGAGTAAGAGCGTCGAGGTCCGTCAGGGTATCGAGAATCTTCCATACTACCGACATCGCATCGCCGAACTCCTTGAATCGCTTCCGTTGCGCCGTGACGAGCGCTACGATGTCGCATTGGCGTCGGGGGAGGCGCTGGGTAATGCCTATGACCATGCGGGCGGTATCGGGTGCGTCCTGACGGTTCAGGCCTATGGCGATCGCGTTGTGGTTGAGGTGCTTGATCGAGGTGCTGGCTATTCTATCGATGAAACGAGCGAGCCGGTCGCATCCGAGGAACGCGGCCGCGGTATCAAGCTTATGCGTATGCTCGTCGATAACGTGGAGGTTGCTCGTCGTACGGACGGCGCCGGCACGCGCGTGCAGATGGTGAAGCTGTTTAGCGGAGCGCTGGAGTCGTGTGCCTAGCCAATCGCTTTAGCGCGTTTAGCTACTAAGAACATGCGGCAGACAAGTTTTTTGAAAAAAGTACTTGCGTCTTTTGGACAACTCGCGTAAATTAATAACCCGCAAGCGGACATGGCTCAGTTGGTAGAGCACAACCTTGCCAAGGTTGGGGTCGCGGGTTCGAGCCCCGTTGTCCGCTCCATTGCATTTCCGGACCGTTTAGGCGGTCCTTTTTCGGCGAAGTGGCCAAGTGGTAAGGCAGAGGCCTGCAAAGCCTTTACCCCCGGTTCGAATCCGGGCTTCGCCTCCAAGCAACATCCGGGCGCTCCGGCGCCCGTTTTGTTTTACATATGCGGACATGGCTCAGTTGGTAGAGCACAACCTTGCCAAGGTTGGGGTCGCGGGTTCGAGCCCCGTTGTCCGCTCCAAACGCAACAGCCCGACTACTACGGTAGCCGGGCTTTTTCGTACCCATCGTATGGGCTCGAACCCGAGAGGGAGCGAGCGTTTTGGGGCGTGGCTGTGGCGTTGTTTGCCGCGAATGTCCGCTTTGGGCGTATCATCGTGGGCATCTCGCAAAACCTCGTTGCAAGGGAGACTCATCCCATGGCTACAGAAAAGTCCTCGTCGCGCCCATGGATGTCCGATGCCGCGATCTATCAGATCTACCCGCGCTCGTTTAAGGATTCGACTGGTTCGGGTCTGGGCGATATCGCGGGCATTACCCAGCAGATGGACTATCTTGAGCGGCTGGGTATCGAGGCCATCTGGCTGAGCCCGTTTTACCCATCGCCTCTCGTCGATGGCGGCTATGATGTGGCGGACTACTGCGATGTCGACCCACGTCTCGGGTCGCTTGACGACTTCGATGACATGATCACTGCGGCTCACGCGCACGGCATCAAGGTCATCGTCGACATCGTGCCCAACCATTCGTCCAACCAGCACCCCTGGTTCAAAGCCGCTCTTGCCGCCGGCCCCGGATCGCCCGAGCGCGCCCGTTATATCTTCCGTGATGGTCGCGGCGAGCATGGCGAGCTGCCTCCCACCAATTGGAATGCCAACTTTGGCGGCCCCGCCTGGACGCGCGTCGCGGACGGTCAGTGGTATCTGCACATGTTTACGCCCGAGCAGCCGGACTTTGACTGGTCGTGCCCCGAGGTTCATGCGTTCTTTTGCGACGTCCTGGCGTTTTGGAGCGATCGAGGCGTCGATGGCTTTCGCATTGATGTGGCGCACGGTCTCGCCAAGGATCTCGACCGCGATGACCTCGACCGGTGGCATCTCGCCGAGGGCGATGACATGGTTGACGACGGCACCCATCCGCTGTGGGACCGCAACGAGGTCCACGAGATCTATCGCGAGTGGCGCCGCGTGTTCGACCGCTATGATCCGCCACGCAGCGCCGTTGCCGAGGCGTGGGTGCTGCCCGAGCGCCAGTATCTCTACGCGCGTCCCAGCGAGCTTGGCCAGACATTCAACTTTGAGTTTGCCAAGGCCACTTGGACCTATGATGACATGCACGCTGCAATCGAGGAGGGCTTGAAGGCAGCTATAGAATCCGATTCCGCCTCGACCTGGGTGCTCTCCAACCACGACGTGCCGCGCGTGGCGACGCGCTATGCCCTGCCGCAGATCAAGGCGACGCGCTACCACCAGATTGCGCTCGACTGGCTCTTACGCGACGGGTCGTCTTATGACGAGGACCGTGAACTCGGCGAGCGCCGCGCGCGGGCGGCCCTTTTGCTCGAGCTGGCGCTTCCGGGCTCGGCATACGTGTATCAGGGTGAGGAGCTCGGCCTTTTTGAGGTGGCCGATATCCCGTGGGCCGCACTCGAAGATCCTACTGCGACCAATACGCACGGACCGAAGCGCGAGAAGGGGCGAGACGGCTGCCGTGTGCCCCTGCCGTGGGTGGCGGCGGACGATCCCGCGCAGGGCGGATCGTTTGGGTTTTCACCGGCGGACGCCGATGCGGCGCCCCATCTGCTGCAGCCTGCATGGTTTTCCGATTACGCTGCCGATAGGGAAGAAGCGGACCCGACATCGATGCTTGCGCTCTATCGTGACGCCCTCTGGCTGCGGCGCAAGCTGCGCGGGTGCGCCAACGATCTTAAGTGGCTTGATCTTGACGGACGCACCGGCCTTGCGGATGGTGCCGAGGGCGCTGAGGGTGGCGTCATCGCCTATCGCCGCGACAACGGCTGGGCGTGTGTGACGAACTTCGGTGCAGCACCCGTGGAGCTGCCGGCGGGCAGGGTCCTGCTCACCTCATCACCGCTTGCAGACGGCAGGCTCGCGCAGGACAGTTCTGCCTGGACCATGCTCGCTGAGTTGTAGGGGCCTCTTGCGGCGAGTTTACGTTTGCCTGTGCTTTCCGTGGTGGCTGATGTCTTTGCGAGGTTCGCGAGGGCGTCGCAAAACTTTTCAAAAAAAGCTCTTGCATAGGATGCGGGTATCACGTAAGATTAATCCTCGTAAGCGGACATGGCTCAGTTGGTAGAGCACAACCTTGCCAAGGTTGGGGTCGCGGGTTCGAGCCCCGTTGTCCGCTCCATTTGGGCGTTTAGCTCAGGGGGAGAGCGCTTCCCTGACACGGAAGAGGTCAGAAGTTCAAATCTTCTAACGCCCACCAAATGTTCGCAGCTCAGAGGCTATGTCCTCTGGGCTGTTTTGTTTTGCTACCAAGCACGCCGTCAAATATGCCACCAAATATTGATCCAAGGTCCCCGTAGAGGTGCCGGCAGATTGCATACGTTCTGGCCGACCGTGACCGCAACATGTTGGTCAAGCATAATCTTTTGGATTCTTTTGGCGTGAGCGGCTTGGTTTTGGTAGGATTTGTCGGCGGCTTGACTAAGGGGGTTTTATAACTGCCATGCAGGTAGCCGTGTTGGTAACGTTTTACCGACTTGCCAAGAACCCCTCATAATTAATGCGTCTGCAAAATGACTAATTGCTTTGACCTGCTGAAACACTATATGTTGTGTTTGACCTAAAAAAAGAATACAGGATATAGATGCCTCTTTGTCGTATGATAGATGGCGGACAGAGAACGAGAACCTTATTCGCCCCATTTGGATAGATCTTTGAGCCCCTTGATTGGCTGCGAGGATTGTCCGCATGAGGGACTATGGTTATCGAGAACACAGATTGCGCGACGGCGCCGCAAGACAGGGGCACGCCCTGCCGGGCATCGTTTGGCTCTGAAGCGCAATGAGACTACGACGCGAAAGAGGCAAGAGGATGAAGATCATCAAGCGCAGCGGCACCGAGGTTGTCTTTGACATCGATAAGATCGTCAATGCCATCCGTGCCGCAAACTTGGAGGTCGAGGAGAGCTCTCGTCTTACCGACCGCCAGGTGGTTTACGCGGCACAAAACGTCGCCGAGGCATGCGAGAACGCGGGCCACACTGTTTCGGTCGAGGAGATTCAGGATTTGGTCGAGGACGAGATCATGCGTCTCGACTGCTACGAGGTTGCCCGCCACTACATCATCTATCGCTATGTTCAGAGCCTGAAGCGCCAGAAGAACACGACCGATGACAAGATCCTGTCGCTGATCGAGTGCAACAACGAAGAGGTTAAGCAGGAGAACTCCAACAAGAACCCGACCGTCAATTCCGTTCAGCGTGACTACATGGCCGGCGAGATCTCCAAGGACCTGACCCAGCGTGTGCTGCTGCCCCAGGAGATTGTGGATGCTCACAATGAGGGTCTGATTCACTTCCATGATTCGGACTACTTTGCCCAGCACATGCATAACTGCGACCTGGTGAACCTGGAGGATATGCTCCAGAACGGTACTGTTATTTCGGGCACGCTGATCGAGAAGCCGCACAGCTTCTCGACTGCCTGCAACATCGCGACGCAGATTATCGCCCAGGTTGCTTCCTCCCAGTACGGCGGCCAGTCTATTTCGCTGACCCATCTCGCCCCCTTTGTTGAGGTGAGCCGTCAAAAGATTCGCGGCGAGGTTGCCCGCGAGCTCGAGGAGCTCGGTGTTTCGGCATCTGCCGAAAAGGTCCGTGAGGTCGTTGAGGACCGTCTGCGTGACGAGATCCGTCGCGGCGTCCAGACGATTCAGTATCAGGTCGTGACCCTTATGACCACAAACGGCCAGGCGCCGTTTGTGACGGTCTTTATGTATCTCAACGAGGCTCGCTCAGCGCAGGAGAAGCACGACCTTGCCATGATCGTGGAGGAGACGCTTCGTCAGCGCTATGAGGGCGTTAAGAACGAAGCCGGTGTGTGGATTACCCCGGCATTCCCCAAGCTTATCTATGTACTCGAGGACGATAACGTTCACGAGAATTCCCCGTACTTCTACCTGACCCAGCTGGCTGCCAAGTGCACCGCCAAGCGCATGGTGCCCGACTACATCTCCGAGAAGAAGATGCGCGAGCTCAAGCTGTCTAAGGGCGAGACCGCCGGCAACGGCGATTGCTACACCTGCATGGGTTGCCGCAGCTTCTTGACGCCCGACCGCTCCGGTAACGGATTTAACAATGTGGCCAACGCGCTGAACTATGACCCGAACAAGCCCAAGTACTACGGTCGCTTTAACCAGGGCGTTGTGACCATCAACCTGCCCGATGTCGCGCTGAGCTCGCATCAGGACATGGACAAGTTCTGGAAAATCTTCGACGAGCGCCTCGAGCTGTGCCACCGCGCCCTGCTGTGCCGTCATGAGCGTCTGATGGGCACGCTTTCGGATGCCGCGCCGATTCTTTGGCAGTACGGTGCCCTGGCGCGTCTGAAGAAGGGCGAGACGATCGATAAGCTGCTCGTGGGCGGCTATTCCACCATCAGCCTGGGGTATGCCGGTCTGTATGAGTGCGTCAAGTACATGACGGGTCACAGCCACACCGAGAAGGAGGGCACGCCGTTTGCCATGGCCGTCATGCAGCGCATGAACGACAAGTGCGCCGAGTGGAAGGCCGAAAGCGATATCGACTTCTCACTGTACGGCACCCCGCTTGAGTCGACGACCTACAAGTTCGCCAAGTGCCTGCAGCGTCGTTTTGGCATTATCCCGGGCGTGACGGACAAGGGCTACATCACCAACAGCTACCACGTCCACGTGTCCGAGGAGATCGACGCATTCGACAAGCTCAAGTTCGAGGGCATGTTCCAGCAGCTTTCGCCGGGCGGTGCTATCTCCTACGTCGAGGTTCCCAACATGCAGGACAACCTCAAGGCTGTCATTCGCGTGATGCAGTACATCTACGACAACATCATGTACGCCGAGCTCAACACCAAGAGCGACTACTGCCAGGTGTGCGGCTACGATGGCGAGATCCGCATTGTCGAGGACGATGGCAAGCTGGTGTGGGAGTGCCCCAACTGCGGCAACCGCGACCAGGAGAAGATGAATGTCGCCCGTCGCACGTGCGGCTACATCGGTACCCAGTTCTGGAACCAGGGCCGAACCGAGGAGATCCGCGACCGCGTGCTGCATCTCTAATACCGCTCCGGGGCTGAACCGAGAGGGCCGCTTGGGCATTTGCTCGCTATTTCGGACAGTCCTGCGCAAGACGAAGGCCACATTAAGTGGCCTTCTTTGCGTGCGGAACTCATATCGAGCAAAAGCCCAAGCGGCCCTCTCGGCTCAGCCAAGTTGACGTAGCTGAGATGCAGCGCGCGGTCTGCTCACTCCTCGAAGTTCTTAGCGGAAATAATTTGAGCTGCAGCTGCGATTTACTTGCGATGGCGGTTGAGCTGCAGCTGAGTATTTATTGGACCTCGAACCCTATGCTCGATGTTCGCTTCGTTCATTGAGTTACCCTTTGCATGAGGCCGGGACATATCGTCCCGCCCGCAGTTTCGCAGGCCGAAGGCCGAGAATGTTTGAGGACGGGAAGATATGTCCCGGCCTCCCGGGAGAGTTACTTATGAACTACGCGAACATTAAGTATTTCGATATTGCTGATGGTGAAGGCGTTCGTACTTCTCTGTTTGTGAGTGGGTGCCGTCGTGGGTGCAAGAATTGCTTTAACTCTGTCGCGTGGGACTTTGCTGCGGGCGAGCCGTTCGATCGCGCCGTCGAGGACAAAATTATCGAGAGTCTCGACCATCCCTTTAACGACGGTCTGACAATTTTGGGCGGCGAGCCCATGGAACCTGAGAACCAGGCGGGACTCGTTGATTTTGTCGAGCGTGTTCGCGCGGCCTATCCATCGGGGTCGGGAAAGACTATTTGGTGCTTTACCGGCGATGTGCTCGAGGAGCTTATGCCGGGCGGTCGTCATCATACCGAGGTGACGGACCGCATCCTTACCTGTCTTGATATGTTGGTGGACGGCCCGTTTGTTCAGGACCTGTACGATATCACGCTGCGCTTTAGGGGCTCGAGCAATCAGCGCGTGATTGATATGAACGCTACGCGCGCCCGTGCTGAGCGCGAGGGCGTTGCGCTTTGTGATGCGGTTGAACTTTGGCGTGATGATCCGATCTATTCGACCCATACTATGTAGCTTGTGGTCGATGCCGGAGGGCGTGGTACCATAGCGAGAACGCAAAATCGGAAAAGTGAGGCCCAGATGGTCGATCAGGAAAAAGTCGAGGCCGCCATTAAGCTGTTGCTTGAGGGCATAGGCGAGGACCCAACTCGTGAGGGCCTGCTGGAGACCCCGGCGCGCGTTGCCCGTATGTATGGTGAGATCGCCGGCGGTATGGACCAGAGTGCCGAGGAACACCTGTCCAAAACCTTTGCCGTCGCTTCGAACGATTTAGTTATCGAGCGCGACATCACGTTCTACTCGCTGTGTGAACATCATCTGCTGCCGTTTTATGGCAAGGCCGCCATTGGTTATATCCCTAACGGTCGGGTGGCTGGGCTTTCCAAGCTCGCCCGCACGGTTGAGGTCTACGCCCGTCGTCTGCAGCTGCAGGAGCAGCTGTGTGCGCAGGTTGCCGACGCCCTCATGGATTATCTCGCTCCCCAGGGAGCGATTGTGTTCATGGAAGCTGAGCATATGTGCATGACGATGCGCGGCGTGCAAAAGCCCGGCACCAAGACCGTGACGCTCGCTCGCCGCGGCGTCTTTGAGACCGATCCGGCGCTCGAGGAGCGATTCTTTAGGATGCTGGGCCGCTAACCATGAGAGTCGTCAACGACTTTACATCGAAGACCGATGAGGGCACGTCGCGTCGCGGCTTTATGGCTTCGGGCCTGGCCCCCTTTGGTGCCATGCCTCGCATTGATTACATTTGTGCCAACGGGCTGTTCCGGCGGCACCTGGGCAACATTGCACAGTTGGAATCGGGTCGCATCTTCTGCCGCCACGGTATTGACCATCTGCTCGATGTCGCTCGCATTATGTGGATCAAGAATCTCGAGGAAGAGCTCGAATTTGACCGCGAGGTCATCTACGCTACGGCACTTCTTCACGATATCGGCAAAGATGAACAGTATGAATCGGGTATATCCCATGATGTTGCAAGCGAGCGCGTCGCTGATGCAATACTCGCCGGCATGCCCGATGGCGTGGCGTTTGAGCCGGCCGATGCCGCAGCAATTAAGACGGCCATTCTGGGCCATCGAAAGCTGCGCGTGAACAGCCAACCGCTTGAGCGTCTGCTCTATGCAGCCGACAAAGCGTCGCGCGCCTGCTTTGCATGTCCCGCGCGCAATGCTTGCAACTGGAGCGATGATAAAAAGAACCTGTCGATTCGCGTGTAGTTAGTTTGCGCGGTCGGGGTTCTAAACGAAGGAGACGATCGCGATGAGTAACAAGAAACTGCCCGAGAATGCAACCAAGACTGAGGGTGCTGAGCTCGCCCGTCGTGGTAGGGGTGAAATTTCTACTGCGACGGCGGTGCCTCACGTGAGCTATGACGATTTGCGCCATGCCGATCGTATTGTCATTGACGGCCTTGAGGTTTTTGCCAACCATGGCGTGTATCCCGAGGAGAACGCGCTGGGTCAGAAGTTCATCGTTTCTCTGGTGCTCTATGCCGACCTGCGCGCGGCGGGGGAGCACGATAACCTGGACGCCTCGATTGACTATGGCTCGGTGTGCCACGATGTTGATGGCTATCTGCGCGAGCATACGTTTAAACTCATCGAGGCGGCAGCCGAGGGGACAGCCCAGATGCTGCTGCGCCGCTATCCCTCGCTGCTTGGTGTGCGCATAAAGCTCGATAAGCCGTGGGCTCCTGTTGGCCTGCCCCTGGCAAGTTGCGGTGTCGAGATCGAGCGCGTGCGCTAACCGGTTCTAATACGTCTCTATGGGTGGCTGCTTGAGCCGCTGCGACAGAGCTCTATTGTTGGGGCAGTACGTGTCGAGCAGGGCGTGAAACCGCTGATTGTGGCTTGGCTCGAGCAAGTGGACGAGCTCGTGGGCGACAACCATGTCGAGACACTCGATGGGATAGGCGGCGAGCTCGCGTGCGATGCGAATGGCTCCGGTCTTGGGCGTGCATGAGCCCCAACGCGTTTTCATGCTGCGCACGGAAACGCGGGCCACGGTGACGCCCATTGCGATTTCGTACGCGTGCACGATGTCGCGTAGCGCTGCGGTGACCTCGGTCGTATAAAGCTGGCTGATGTGGGCTTGGAGCTCATCGGACGTTAGGTCGTCGAGGATTGCGTGCCGCTTGGCCTGTGGGCCTCCGTTCGATTCGTCGGTACCCATAAAACTTGCGAAGGTGGCTTGTTTGGGCCGTGGTGCGGGGGACTCAAAGTTGTGGTCGAGTGCATCCTGAACGGTGATGGGTTTGCCCCAAAGTGCAATGATGGACGAGGGGCTGAGCGGCTTTCGCACCGTCGCCTGACGTTGCTTGCGCTGGGCAAGTCGGCTGACAATCCAGGCGCTGTTGCGCTTCACAAATGCCTCGATGCGCTCGCGGCTGGCGCCGAGCGGTGCGCTGGCGTGGACCTCACCGCTTGATGTGACGCGTAGGTTGAAGTTCTTGACGCGCTTTTTGGTAACGACGACGGAGATGGGCGTCCCATCCGGCCGGGATACAGAAATCGTAAACTGCTGCGTCAAAAGCGGTCCTTCAGATTGGGGACGGGCCGGCATGTCGACCGTTCGGCATGCCGGCCCGCTCAAGGGATGTGAAATTAATAACGCTCGAAGAAGGCAAGCGCGTTGTCGCTGCAGAGCTTCTGCATCACGGTCTTGCCAAAATGCTTGGAAAGCATGTTCTGGAACTCGGGCATCTTGCTGGCATCGGAGAGGAAGTCGGGTACTGTGGCACCGTCCCAGTCGCCGCCGAGTGCGATGACGTCCTCGCCGCCCAGGTCGAGCCAATGTTCGATATGGGCTGCCAGCTGGTCGAAGGTGACATCTGCGGCGGTCTCTTTGGTCGCTTCGTTAGAGAGAAACTCGCTGCAGTAGTTGAGGCCGACGATACCGCCCATATCGCGAATGGTGCGGAACTGGTCGTCGGTGAGATTGCGCTTGACGCCGCAAACCGCACGGGAGTTGGAGTGACTGGCGACGAAGGGGCGCGTGGCGTGGGCGACAACCTCGTCAAAGCACTCATCGTTGAGGTGGGAGACGTCGAGTACCATGCCGGCGTGCTCCATCTGCGTAAGTGCCTCGATGCCGGCGGCGGAGAGGCCGGCGTGGGTATCGTGTCCGCTCGCGAGCGGTCCCTGCGCGTTCCAGCTGAGTGATGACATGAGTACGCCCAAGCTCTTGAGCACCTCGATCAGCGCGGGGTCCTCGGCAAAGAACGTGGCGTTTTCGATGGTGTGGATGCAGGCGACCTTGCCGTCCTTGAGTGCGGGGCGAATGTCTGCGGCGCTGCGCACGTTGACCATGCGGTCGTGGTTGAGCATGGCCTGGCCGCTCATGTGCGCCATGATTTGCGCCTGGAAGCGCGCGGCGTGGGCGGTGGGAATCTCGTCGGGGACAAACGTGGCGAAGCACTGTGCCCACGGCGTGTTGCCGATCTTTGCGAGCGAGATGGCGCAGGCGTTGCCCTCGATGAGGTCGAAATCTTGCGGATGCGTTTCGTCGCCGGGGAAATAACCGTCGGTGCCGGCGGTAAAGCGCAGGTCGAGATCGAGCGTGGCCCAGCCGATTCGGTCGGCGGTGTCGCAGTGTAGGTCAAATACGGGATATGCCATGGTTCCTCCGGTTGCAGCGTTTCTTTGCAAACTGTCATTGAATTGTATGACTAGGGTATAGTTAGCGCCATATGTTCACGGCGGCCTGCGTTGTGCGCCGCCCTTATCACGGAGGTTACCATGTCCAACCAGGGCAAGAAGGTCAAGACCCATTATCGCGGCACGCTCGACGACGGCACGCAGTTCGATAGCTCCTACGATCGCGGCGAGCCGCTGGAGTTCACCTGCGGTGCCGGTCAGATGATCAAGGGCTTCGACGCCGCTGTTGTCGACATGCAGGTGGGCGAGAAGAAGACCGTGCACATTCCTGCTGCCGATGCCTACGGCGAGCACAATCCCGAGATGGTTCTGACCTTCCCGGCCGAGCAGGTTCCCAACATCGAGCAGATCGAGAAGGGCATGAAGCTCTTCCTGTCCACGCCGAGCGGTATGCCCGTCCCCGCCGTCGTCATTGACGTGACGCCCGAGGCCGTGACGCTCGACGCCAACCACGAGCTGGCCGGCAAGGACCTCAACTTTGATATCGAGCTCGTCGAGGTCGAGGGTTAGAGTATGCCTGAACGCTTGGTTTCGACGACATGTTTGGGAAATCTCAACGATCCGTCCTATGAACTCCTGCTTCGCCGGGAGCTGGGCGGTGTCTTTGAGGCCGATGAGCTACTGCTCGATTGGGACCAGGCCGATGTATGTGCGTTTGTGGGCGCGACGGAGCTGGGGCGCACGGTCGATGTTCGGCTGGATGCTGCCGACGGCGGTCGTCTTGCCGATGGCGACGTGCTCGCCATTGACCGTTCGGGCGTGGTGCCTGTGGCGGTTGTCGTGCGCCTGCGCAGCGCCGAGGTTTATTTGGTCGAAGTCGACCGCATGGATCCGATTGCGCTCGCGCATGCGTGCTGGGAGATCGGCAACATGCATGCGCCGCTCTTCCGGGGCGACTCGGACGAGCATACCGTGCGCATGTATACGCCGGTGCAGCCTGTTTTGGGCCGCATGCTCCGGGGTGTCGAGGGTGTTCGGCTCTCGGTGGTCACGCGCGAGCTCGATGCCAGCCGACGCTTTGCGTCGAGTGCGGCGGAGGTCGTCGTGAGCATGGCTCCCGACTTTACCATCGTAAAAAAGACGCGCGGCTAAGCGCGCGTATGCGCAAGACGGGCTTTGAGGGGCGACCAATCAAAGTCCGTCTTGCTGTTGATAAGAGGCTTTGGGGGAAGCATATGGGTCTTGAGGGAATCAAGCTGATTGCATGCGATTTGGACGGCACTTTGCTGCATCCGGGGGAGCGCGAGCCGCGTTCCGAGGCCTTTGGGCTCATCGATGAGCTGCATCGTCGCGGTATCGTGTTTATGCCGGCGAGCGGCCGTCAATATGCGAGCTTGCGCTATCTGTTTGCCCCGGTGGCCGATGAGCTCGCCTATGTATGCGAAAACGGAGCCCTGGTGATGAGCGAGGGGCGTGCCGTTGTCAAGCGTTCCATGGAGCGTAGCCTTGCTATGGATATCGCGAATGCCGTGGTTGCGTATCCCCATGCCGACGTGACCCTTTCGTGCGAGGGGCACCTCTACACCATGAGCGGCAACGATGCGTTCGTCGACCATTTGCGCTATGAGGTCCACTGCGATGTGGTGGTGGTCGACCGTCCCGAGGACATCGACGAGGACGTCATTAAGATTGCCTTCCAGACGCCCGAGGTTGATCAGCCGGCGGCGCTGGAGCATTTTGAGCGCCTCTTTAGCGACCGTGTCGACGTGATGACGTCGGGAACCGAATGGACGGACTTTATCGGTTTCGGTTCGGGCAAGGGCTCCGCGCTTGCCGATTACGGTCGTGCCCTGGGTATTTCGCCCGATGAGATGATGGCGTTTGGCGACAATGAGAACGATCGCGACATGCTCAACGTCGTGGGCCATCCCTATCTGATGGAGAGCTGTAACCCCTCTATGCGTGGCATCAACGACCGCGTCCGCTACGTGCGCACGGTCGAAGAAGAGCTGCGTCGTCTACTTGCTGAGTAGACATTTGGGACATGTCTAGAAATCTACTTTTTGCTGCAAAGTGCGGAAAGGTGGATTTTAAGGCATGTTCCAAACATCTACCGGCAGTCGGGGCAGAGACCCTCGAAGATGGTGTAGTGCGACGTGACGTGCCAGCCGATTTGCTCGGACGCTTTGGCGTCGAGCTGGGCATCGAAGGGGAGCGGTACGTCGATGACGCGGCTGCATGAGGTGCAGATGATATGCGCATGCGGCTCGATCGTGCGATCGAAGCGGCTGCCGCCCGGCGTCTTGATGGAGAGAATCTCGCCGGCATCTGCCAAGAGATTGAGGTTGCGGTAGACCGTGCCGCGGCTGATCTTGTCATCCTGTTCGCGCACGGCGTTGTAGATTTCGTCGGCGGTGGGATGGTTATAGCTTTGGCGCACGGCGTCAAGAACCAGCTTTCGCTGCTTGGTATTCCTTCTTTGCACCGCCATGCGCCTCGCCTCTTTTCTATCAACGGTCGTAGGTAAATGATACCGTATTTAGCACACAATACTAATAACGAGGCGTGAAACCGTCTTCATTGGTAAGTGGGGCTCGGGCCTGGGCGTCTACGAGGCGAAAACGCGTTCCCATGCGCTCGTAGGAGGCATGAAGCGCCTCGAGATGAGATAGGATATTTGCCGGAGCTCCCTGTATCTCCATCTCGACTGAGCCGTCTTCCATGTTACGCACCCAGCCGGTGAGCGCGCGTGCCTGCGCGAGGTTGGTGTTGGTAAAGCGAAAGCCAACGCCCTGGACTTGCCCCGCCCAGCGCAGGAAATAGCGCAGGGGAGTGTCTTGAGTGGCCCCGTCGCTTGCGAGCACAGTAAGCCTGCGGCGCAGCTCGAGCTCGACGTTTGATGGTTTTTGAGGCTCTCGGCTGCCGCCGGTGACGCTGGAGAAGAACGTATCGAAGAGGCCCATAGCTATGCCTGCTTGCCTGCGTCGGCCGGGAAGGTTATGCCGGCCTGCTGGCGCACGGCATCCATGATGCGCAGTGAGACGAGTGTGACATCGCGGTAGTGGCCAAGCTCGTGGCGTCCTGCCGGGGTCTCCCAAATCTCTTCCTTAACGTTATCGATGCCGCCGATGGCGGTGATAAAGTCTGTGAGTTCGTATTCCATAGTGTTGCTCGATTTGGGCAGGTCGAGCACGCGGCCGTTGTCGTCCTGTTCGCGCGGTGCCTCGGTCGCCGAGCCGCGTACGACATCGCCGCGATAGTCGATGCGGACGTTGCGGGGCGTGGACAGATGGTCGATCTGGATAGTGCCACGCTCGCCTTCGATCTGCGAGGGCAGCAGGTCATTCGTAATTTTGGAGTGCGCGAGCTCGACGGAGATGCGGCCTCCGCCATAGCTGGCGAGTATGGAACCGCAGCCGTCGATGGGGCCGTGCGTGAGCTGTCGCGTGGTGGGGTCGAGCAGAGTAGTCATGCTCGTAAGGCCGGAGGGCATGCCGAAAATCTCGACCATGGGCTCGACGGCGTAGACGCCAATGTCCATGAGGGAGCCCGATGCCATGTTGCAGTCGAAGATATTGGTGGCGCGTCCCGCGAGAATCTCGTTGTAGCGCGAGGAATACTTGCCAAAGCGCAATGAGGCGCGGCGGATGGGGGCGATCTCGCCCAGGGCGTCCTCGATGGCGTGGAAGGCGGGATCGTGGAGGGGGCGCATGGCCTCGAGGGCTACGACGCCCGCCGCCTCGGCTGCGCGAAAGACCTCGAACGCCTGTGCCTCGGTGGCGCAGAAGGGCTTCTCGACGATGACGTGCTTGCCACCGGCGATGCCGGCAAGGGCCTGCTCGTAGTGAAGCGCGTTAGGGCTGCCGATGTAGACGGCGTCGACGTCGTCGGCGGACGCAAGCTCGTCAAGTGCGGTGAAGTTACGCTCGCCACCGTGCTTAGCGGTGAAGGCGGCGCCGCGATCTGCATCGCGCGAGAGCGTGCCCACGAACGCGGCTTGGTCGTTGGCGTTGACGACCTGGATAAAGTCGTCGGTAATCATGGATGTGCCGATGGTCGCTATACGCAGCATGTATCCCCCTCGTGCCGTTCGGTTTACAGGATGAGTGTAGCGCGAGGGGGCAGGAAATAGCGTGCGAAAACGCCGTTACAGGTCGCTCTCGTTAAAGCCGGTGTCGATATCGAGGTTGCTGCCGTCGGCCGCCGTGGTGGCGAGCTCGTCGCAGCGCTCGTTGAGCTCATGGCCGGCGTGGCCCTTAACCCAGATGAACTCCACTTTGTGCTTGCTCTTTGCGGTGAGCAGGCGCTCCCACAGGTCGCGGTTCTTGACAGGCTGCTTGTTGGCAGTCTTCCAGCCGCGTTTTTTCCATCCGTCAATCCAGTGCTTGTTGAAGGCGTTGACGACGTACTGCGAATCGGAATGGACTTCGACGTCGCAGGGGCGGTTGAGCGCCTCGAGCGCTACGATGACCGCCATGAGCTCCATGCGGTTGTTGGTGGTCTTGGCGTAACCGCGCGAAAGCTCGGAGGTGAAGGTCTTGCCGGCGGGGTTGGTGTATTTGAGCACGGCGCCATAACCGCCGCGTCCCGGATTTGATCGGGCCGAGCCGTCGGTATAGATGATGACCTTCACATGGTTCCTTTCGTTGGGTATGTTTCGTGCGAGTGACCATTGTAGCGCCATGCCCGCCGGGGGCTAGCAATTTACGATTTCTACCCCGTCTTCCGACAGTTGGTTGGCATGGATGATGCGGTTGAGCTCGTCGAGGTATTGCTGCAAGAGGGGAGAGGGCTTGCGGTCGTCATGCATGATGTAGCCCACATGCATCGTCGGGGCGTCTGCCAAGGGGATCGAGGCCATGCCCCACTGCATTTCGCTGGAGAGTACGCCGGTCGACAGCGCATAGCCGTTCGAGGTGATAAGCAGGTTGGTGAGCGTCCCGCGGTCGGATACGCGGATATTGCGGTTGCAGGGAATATAGCTAAACGGCTCCTCGGCGTAATAGAAGGAGTTCGAGGTGCCTTGCTCAAAGCTGTAGCGCGTATAGGGCGTAAGGTCGGCAAGGGACAGCTGCGAGCGACGGGCGAGCGGGTGGCGTTCGCTCACGAACACGTGGACCTTCGCGTCAAAGAGGGGATGGAAGCTTGCACGGGCATCGGCGAAGGCCTTCTGCAGAACGCGGGCGTTAAAGTCATCCAGATACAGAATGCCGATATCGCTGCGAAACGCACGGACGTCATCGATGATCTGCGATGTGGTGGTCTCGCGCATGATGAACTCGAACTTGCTGTCGCGGCAGCGCTCGACCACGTTGACAAAGGCCTCGACCGAAAAGGCGTAGTGCTGGGCGGAAATGGCGAGGCGGGCTTGCGGGGTGCCGCCGTCCTCGTAGCGTGCCTCGAGCATGTCGGCCTGCTCTACGACCTGGCGTGCATAACCCAAAAGCTCGGTGCCGTCGTTGGTGAGTGCAACACCGCGGCTAGAGCGCGTAAAGATTTCGATATGAAGTTCCTGCTCCAGGCTTTTAACGGCATTGGAGATATTGGACTGTGCCGTATAGAGGCGCTGAGCTGCGGCGTTGATTGAGCCGGACTCTGCCACGGCGATCAGAAAACGAAGCTGCTGGAGGGTCATCGGCGCTCGTCCTTTCGATTGTTATCTATAAAACAGATAACAGGTTAGCGCTTTTAAGTGATTGACCGAGGGAAACAATGTTCGTACTATTCAAAACACACAAAGGCGGTAGGTAATTAAGCCAACCATGGAACCGGGATGCGAAAGGAGGCCCGCATATGAATTGCTTACCAAGACGAATGCCGGGCTCCTGTTTGCGCCCGTTGGCGTGATCAGGAGACAGCGACTTACTTCTCTCTATTAATTTGCTTTCGTTCAATCAAGGAGATCATCATGAGCCAGTTCATCAACAACCCCGAGCACACCTTTGGTTTCGATACCCTGCAGCTGCACGTTGGCCAGGAGAGCGCCGATCCTGCATCCGACTCCCGTGCCGTGCCTATCTACCAGACCACGAGCTATGTGTTCCGCAACTCCCAGCACGCCGCCGACCGCTTTGGTCTTGCCGATGCCGGTAACATCTACGGCCGTCTGACCAACTCCACCCAGGGCGTCTTCGAGGACCGTATCGCCGCCCTCGAGGGTGGCGTGGCAGGTCTTGCCGTCGCCTCCGGTGCTGCTGCCATCACCTATACCCTGCAGGCTCTTGCCCAGGCCGGTGACCACGTAGTGGCTCAGAAGACCATCTACGGTGGCTCCTACAACCTGCTGGAGCATACGCTCTCCCAGTTTGGCGTCGAGACCACGTTTGTCGATGCCCATAACGTGGAAGAGGTCGAGGGTGCCATCAAGGACAACACCACGGTCATCTATCTCGAGACGCTCGGCAACCCCAACTCCGACATCCCCAACATCGACGCCATCTCCGAGATCGCCAAGAAGCACGGTCTGCCGGTTGTCGTCGACAACACCTTCGGCACCCCGTATCTGTTCCGTCCGCTGGAGCATGGTGCCAACATCGTCGTCCACTCCGCAACCAAGTTCATCGGCGGCCACGGTACCTCGCTGGGCGGTGTGATCGTCGACGGCGGTAACTTTGATTGGAAGGCGAGCGGAAAGTACGCCCAGATCGCTGAGCCCAACCCCTCCTACCACGGTGTTTCGTTTGCCGAGGCTGCCGGTCCCGCCGCCTTCGCGACCTATGTCCGCGCTATCTTGCTGCGTGACGAGGGCGCCTGCATCAGCCCGTTCAACGCCTGGGTCCTGCTCCAGGGCACCGAGACTCTGTCGCTGCGCGTTGACCGTCATGTCGAGAACACCAAGAAGGTCGTTGAGTTCCTTGCCGGCGACAGCCACGTTGCCAAGGTGAACCACCCGAGCTTGCCCGAGCACCCCGACCATGAGCTCTACAAGCAGTATTTCCCCAACGGCGGCGCCTCGATCTTCACCTTCGAGATCAAGGGTGGCCAGGAAGCTGCTTGGAAGTTCATCGACCACCTGCAGGTCTTCTCGCTGCTTGCCAACGTGGCCGACGTCAAGTCGCTCGTCGTGCACCCGGCTACCACCACGCACTCCCAGCTCTCTGCAGATGAGCTCGCCGAGCAGAACATCACGCCCTCCACGATCCGTCTTTCCATCGGTACCGAGAACGCCGAGGACATCATTTGGGACCTGAAGCAGGCCTTTGCCGCGCTGGACGAGTAGGGCGACTTGTGCAAGGACCCCTTGCGACTCGATAGGTATAACTGTATAAAATGCCTGCTCAAGGCGTCTGCGCAAGCAATGGTTGCGCAGACGCCTTTTTGCATAGGAAGGGCGCTATTACAGGGTTTTTGGCATGCTTTATGCAATCGAGATGTGGAAAACTCCTGTTGAGAGGATGTGAGTTTTACGCAATTGACGTGCACCTTTTGAGAAAAACCGCAGGTCGCGATTTGCTCGGGGTACTATGCAGCGCGATCGAATCATACGCAGCTCAAACGCAGCAAAAAACGCACTACGGAGGTTTCCAGCTACATGAGGATCGATTCACGAAAACCGAAAGCCGCCGCCCTTTCCGCCGCTCTGACCGTGGCACTTTTGGCGGGCGCCGGCGCAACCGATGCCCACGCGGCAACACTGTCCGACACGGTCGGATCCACGCCGTCCGAGGCGACGCTGATGCAGCCCGTCGACTACCGCGGCGACGGTTATGGCTCTATGCAGGAGTGGAACGCCTCGATGGGGGCAAAGCGCGATTCCCTGGAGATGCGCGCTCAGATCATTATGAATATGTATGGCGACTATGCTACCGATGATGAGCGCGCTGTGTTGCAGGGCTGCATCGACGGTGCGGGTAGCCTGTTGACGATGGGGGAGGTCGACGCCAAGTCGACCGAGCTCGACGAGCTTCGCTCCATGCTCGAGGATGCCAAGCGCGAGGCGCTCGAGGCTGCCGCAGCCGAAGCCGAGGCCGCTGAGGCCGTTCAGGCTTCGTATTACAACGCCGGCTCCGGCTCGTCTTACACGTCCGCTGCGTATTACGCGAACGGCTCGGGCCTGACGCGCTCGAGCGGCGTCAATAACTATAACGGCCGCCGCGAGACTTATTACAGCAGCAACGTGTTGTATCACCACCGCACGGGCGAATGGACGCAGGATTCCGAGGGCTTTTGGCGCGATTCCGATGGCTACTACGTCGTGGCCGCGGGCGATAAAGCTCAGGGCTCCACGTTTACCGGTTCCAAGGGCGAGTGCAAGGTCTATGACTCCGGCTGCGCAGCCGGAACCACCGACTACTATACCGGTTGGTAATCTGTCATAAGCCAATAGGACATGACAGACGGGCGCCTTTGCCGAGCTTTCGGGCAACGTAAGGGCGTCCGTTTTTGTGCGTGCTTGAGTTAACGGAGTGCTTACCGTGGCAGTACGCCGCGCATATGGGCGCGGGGCACACTAAGTCACGAGAAACAAAGTCTTTCTCGTGGAGGAAGTGGTCTTGTGAACGCTCGAGATATCGCCGTTGCCGCCGTTGCATTGACGCTTGGTTGCCTTGGTCCTACGGCCGCGCTCGTCGCGGGCATGCAGGGGTCTTGTGGGGCTGCCTCTATCGTGGTCGGCGCGTTGATCGCGGCCACACTGCTGGGAAGCGCCGGTGTTGTCCTTTGTCGCGATGATGAGGACGAGGTTCCGGAGTCGCATCTCTAACTGTTGCGAAAATGACTGTTGGCCATGGCTGAACATGAAAACCGCACAAGGGGAGTGCCCTTTGCGGCGGTTTTTGCTATTGAGACTGTTGGATGCGGTGCGGCGGCGTTACCAGCTTGCCTCGATATCACGGATGCGCTGATAGAGCCATTCGTTCTGCGGCGCTTGGATATCGTGCTTGGCCGCCAGACGGCAGATGGTGCCCGCGAACTCCTCGACCTCTGTTTTGCGCTGCGCGACGCGGTCCTGCGCCATCGAGGGCATGCCGGCGGGGTCGAGCCCCTCGATGAGGTGCACCATCTGCGTCAGGTCTGCCTCGGTCAGCTCAATGCCCTCGGCGTTGGCGACCGCAAGCGTTTCGCGCATGGCAGAAACAAAGCAGCGACGCTGCTCGGAGCCCGGCTCCGTGGCGCTTCCGTAGGTCCCGCCGTAGGCCATGCACGTCTGGTTGATGCCGTCGTTGAGCATGAGTTTGGCCCACATGCGGTGCGCAACGTCGCTCTCGACGGTATGGGCGATGCCGCAGCGCGTGTAGAGCTCGTCGATGGCGGTGACGGTTGCGAGCTCGGTGCCGGCCGCCGCGCCAAAGCGGATTTCGCCCGCATTGGTAAAGGTGAGCGCGCCGTCGAGGAACACGGCGTCCATGCCCTGGCAAATACCAAGAACGGTATGCTCCCAGCCAAAGCGCTCGGCAATCTTCTGCTCGCTCGTAATGCCGTTACACAGCGAGGCGATGAGCGTATTGGGTCCCACGACGCGCTCCATAGTTTTGAGTGCTTGGTTGAGTCCAGTCGTCTTGACCGTGAGAATGACCAGATCGACGGGCGTTGCCTCGCTGGCGCGGACGGACTTGAGCGCACAGGGCTTGCCATTGACGGTGAGCGCATCGCCCGCGTGACGCTCAAAACGGGCGTCATCCATGACGTATTCGACGGCGTCGTTGCCGAGTGCCTGGGCGATCATACTGCCGTAGAGTAGCCCGACGCCGCCCTTGCCGATAAAGGTGACCTTGTTGATCTGCATGTGAATTATCTCCCCATATAAAAGGCGGCCGCGTAAGGGGCACCTGATGGATTGTATGCCGCCAGCGCACCTTGTGCATGCAGGGTGGCGATTTTTAAATGAATGGACGCGTGGAGCTTACGCTGCGGGGCAGACCGCGAAAACGCGTGCGGGATATCCAACGCCATCGCGCACCTTGGGGAAGGTGCAGAAGATGACGGCGCCTGTGGCGGGAAGCTCGTCCAGATGGTCCATGACCTCGATCTGATAGCGGTCGACCGAGAGGATGTACTGCTCGCCGGGGTAGGGGTAGGCGTCCTCACGTGTGGTCACGGTCGCCTCCTTTCATCGGGCTTTTTGCTGATGTTAAAGCGGTGTCGTGACGGCTCGATTTCTGCTACGTTACGATACATTCTCGATTGCGATTCCACGATGTTTCGGCTGCGTGACCATTGTGTTTCGCCTTGCCGGGGCGCTGATGGCGAAGGGAGGGGCCGTGCAATACCGTGTTGACCCCAAAAGTGGTAACCGAATATCCGCTCTGGGTCTGGGCTGCATGAGGTTTCCCGGTGCGCCGGGACACCCTGATGCGAAGACGGCCGATGCCATCATCTCCCGTGCGGTAGAGCAGGGGATTAATTATCTGGATACCGCGTATCTTTATCCCGGTAACGAGGTGTGCGTGGGCGCCTCACTTGAGCGCTTGGGGCTGCGTGACCGGGTGTTGCTGGCGACTAAGTTGCCGCACGCTTCGTGCAAGTGCGCAGAGGATTTCGATCGGTTCTTCGACGAGCAGCTGCGCCGTTTGCGGACTGACCATATCGACTATTACCTTATGCACAACATCACCTCGCCCGCGCAGTGGGAGCGCGTGGTAGCGTTGGGTATCGAGGACTGGATTGCGCACCAAAAGGCTGCGGGGCGTATTCGCCAGATAGGTTTTTCGTACCACGGCAGTGCGGCGGACTTCCTCACGATGCTTGACGCGTATGACTGGGACTTTTGCCAGATCCAGTACAACTACGCTGGAGAGCGATACCAAGCGGGAACGGCGGGACTCATGGCAGCCGCCGAGCGCGGGCTCGCGGTGTTTGTGATGGAACCGCTTTTGGGTGGACGCCTGGCGGGCAAACTGCCTCCGCGGGCCCGCGCCGTGCTCGATGACGTACGCGATCCGTACCTGAAGACGCCGGCTGCTTGGGGCCTTTCGTGGGTGTGGAACCATCCTCAAGTCACGATGCTGCTTTCGGGCATGACCGATACCGCGCAGGTGGACGAGAACGCGGCATTGGCGGATTGCGCGCTGCCGGATTCGATGACGACAGAGCAGCTCGATACCATCGCGCGTGTGCTGGGAGAGTTTGAAAAATCGAATCGCGTGCCCTGCACGGGATGCGGCTACTGCATGCCGTGCCCCAAGGGCATCAATATTCCCGGTTGCTTTGGCGCCTTCAACGCGAGCTACGCACATAGTTGGTTTACGGGGCTGTCTCAATACTTTACGGCGAGCGCGGTGCGGACGAACGAGCCCAAGCTGGTGAGCAATTGTGTCAAGTGCGGTAAATGCGCACGTCACTGCCCGCAGCACATCGATATTCCCGAGCGTCTCGACGATGTGCGCCGACGTTTCCAGCCTGGCCCCGTAACGGCCGCGCTTAAAGCCTTTTGCAAAACGCGCTCCTGATGCCCCTTTTATAACTTGCGGTGGAATAGTTCCTGTTTGCGGCAGAATAGGGGCCAAACAGGAGCTATTCCACCGCAACTGAAGGGGGCTGTCGTGGGCCATCGGGATTCATGTGATGATTTGCGTAAGGTTCGTTGGGGCGTTTTGGGCGCTGGGCGCATTTCGCATCGATTTGCATCGTCGCTCAAGGAGGTGGACGGGGCACGGCTTGTGGCTGCCGCCGGTCGCACTCCTTCGCATGTTGAGGAGTTTTGCAGGGCGTTTTCGATTGATGCCGCGCACAGTTATGCCACGGCTGACGATAGCGGCGATGCGGCTTATGATGCGCTGATTGCCGACCCCGATGTCGACGCAATCTACTTGGCTCTTCCGCATGGCATGCATACGCGTTGGGCCTGTCGGGCGCTGCGCGCGGGAAAGGCCGTACTGTGCGAAAAGCCGGCCGTTTTGAATGAAGAAGAGGCCCGTGCGATCACCTCCGTTTCCCACGAGTGCGGTGTGCCGTTTATGGAGGCGATGAAAAATCGGTTTTGTCCGATGCATACTCGCGTGAAGGGCTTGCTTGCGTCGGGCGAGCTCGGCCGTATCGTTTCGATCGAAAGCGTGCAAAAACTCGATTATGGTGAGTCCCCTTCAAGTTATCTGCTCGATCCGTTGCAGGGTGGCTGTCTATATGACATGGGCTGCTATGCGGTCGGGTGGTTTGAGGATCTGCTTGCGGGTGCGTGCGATGTTTCGTCCCGTGAAGTTCGCTGGCGTGACGTATCGGGCGGCCGCGTGGATTGGGCCGATGAGATTCATATGAGTGTCGGCGGTATACCCATTCATATGGTGTGCGACGGCAAGGCAGCGTATGAAAGCCGCTTAACGATTGCCTGCGAGCGGGGCTCGTTGGAAATCGAGCGCCTCCATCGCCCCGAGCTCGCCCATGTGAAGTACTCCGACGGGCGAATGCTCGAAATAAATGCCCCGTTTGAGGTTGATGATTTCTACGGCGAAATCCAGCATGCGACCCAGCTCATCCGGACGGGGAAACTCGAGAGTCCCGTCATGCCCCTTGCCGCCACACAGCGCTGCGCGCGCATTATCGATGCAATCCGTCTAGCCCTCTAGGACTTGGCGCTGACGCATAGGGGATTATGACGCTGGCGCCCGTAGCCGTAGTGCTTGGCGGCCCGCATCTCTGATGCCCCTTTTATAAGTTGCGGTGGAATAGTTCCTGTTTGCGGCAGAATAGGGCATCGACAGGAGCTATTTCACCGCAACTGATGAGAGGGAGCTGGAGATGCTGACGATTGGGTGTCATCTTTCGACGACGAAGGGCTATCGGGCAATGGGGGAGACGGCGCTATCCATTGGCGCCAACACCTTTGCATTCTTTACGCGCAACCCGCGCGGCGGCAAGGCGAAAGACCTTGACATGGATGACGTGGCGGCCCTGCGCAAGCATATGGAACAGAACGATTTTGGTCCACTTGTGGCTCATGCCCCGTATACCTACAACCCTTGCTCGGCCAAAGAGCGGGCGCGTGAGTTTGCCTTGGAGGCAATGGCCGAGGACTTGCAGCGTCTGGAAGCACTGCCCGGCAACTACTACAACTTCCATCCCGGCGCGCATATGGGACAGGGCTCCGACGCCGGCATTCAGATGATTGTCGACACCCTGTGCCAAGTGATGTTTGAGGGCCAGCAGACGACGGTGCTGCTCGAGACCATGGCCGGCAAGGGCACCGAGGTGGGCCGCAGTTTTGAAGAGCTGGCACGCATTATCGAGGGCGTAGTCGCAAGGCGTCCCGAGCTGACGGATAAGCTGGGCGTCTGTCTTGATACCTGCCATGTGAGCGATGGCGGCTACGACATCATTCACGATCTTGACGGCGTGCTCGACGAGTTCGATCGCGTGGTGGGTATCGACCGCTTGCGTGCCGTACACATCAACGATTCCAAAAACCCAACCGGCGCCCATAAGGACCGCCACGAGCGCATTGGCAAGGGCTACCTTGGTAGCGAAAATCTCGGCGGCGGTATGCAGGTTATGCAGAATATTGTATCGAATAGCCACCTGCGCGCATTGCCATTCATTTTGGAGACGCCGAATGAACTTGCAGGGTATGCAGCAGAAATTACCCTGTTACGCTCATTGGAGCAGTAATGACTGTCGCAAAGTAGAGTGCTTCATTCACGTTATAGGTTTGTTTCAATCAGTTTTCTAATTGCAGATTTGCAATTACGGGTGCATAATAGCCAACAGTTTTTGCAGACCTCTGAATTAAACGAGGTCACCGGAAGGAGACTGATTATGAAGCTGAAGAAGCTTGGCGCGTTTGCCGCCACGGGTGCTATGGCGCTCGCCCTTGCTCTGACGGGCTGCGGCTCGTCCAACGCCACCTCTGGTTCCGATGCCGGTTCCAGCAGCTCTGACGATGCAAAGGTCGAGAAGGTCGACGGATCCAAGGAGTACGCGCTGGTCAAGGACGGCACGCTCACCGTCGGTACTTCTGCCGAGTACGCGCCGTTTGAGTACAAGGACGACAACGGCGATTATCAGGGCTTTGACCTGGAGCTCATTAAGGCTATCGGTGACAAGCTGGGCCTGGATGTCGAGTACGTGAACAACGATTTCGATACGCTGGTTCCCGGTGTCGCCTCGGGCGCCAAGTACGATGTTGCCATCGCTGCTATCACCGATACCCCCGAGCGTGAGAAGGAGGTCGCGTTCTCCGATTCGTACTACATGGACGATCAGGCTATCGTGACCAAGGTCGACAACGCCGATATCACGGCCGACAACTACAGCGAGAAGCTCAACAACGCCGACGCTACGATTATCGTCCAGTCCGGTTCTACCGCCGAGGCCTTTGCCCAGGAGAACTTCCCCAAGGCTAAGATCGTCCCCTACAAGGACGCCACCGAGTGCTTCAGCGCCCTGCAGTCCGATAAGGGTGACGCCGTGGTGACCAACCGCTCCGTCGCCAGCCAGCTGACCGCCGAGCAGTTCAACACCTGCCAGACCATCAAGCAGATCAGCACCGGCGAGGAGTACGCCATCGCCATCAACCAGGGCAACACCAAGCTCAAGGACGACATCAACCAGGCCATCAAGGACCTGACCGATGACGGTACCGTTGATGCCCTCATGGCTAAGTACAACATCAAGTAAAATTACTACTTGATGAAGCACGGGCCCTTTCCGTTTTCGCGGAGAGGGCCTTTGCGCTTATGGAACGGATTCCGTTCGCCTTGTTTTGTCGGTAACTTATACGTTAGGAGCCACCTTGTCTCGACTGAATAAAGGGGCCATAGGTCAGCTTGCTTCGCTGCTCCAAAGACTAGCCTGCGTCCTTTCCGTGGCGCTCGCGCTGGCGTGCGCGGGGGCCTTCGTGCCTTCGACGGCGCAGGCGCTTGAGACTGCAAAGATCACTGCACGTCCCAACACTGGATCGGGTAGCGACGTGGTCGGCGGCACCGAGACGCGCATTACTTGGGAGGTCCAGGCCGATGCCGACGAAGAACTGAGCGGCCTTTCGCTCAAGTTTGCCGACGGTACGACGTTTGGTGCCGATGACACGCGCCTGACGATGCTTTCCGGCGACGACCTGATGGATCGCACGCCCATGAAGCCCACGTGCAAGGTAGACGGGCAGACGCTCAAGATTGACTTTGGCGAGACGGCACCTGCCGGCGGTTATTTCCGCGTCGAGGTCTATGGCGTGACGTTCCCCGTCGAGGGCGGCGATGAGGCCTTTAGCGGCACCTATACGCTCGCCGACGGCTCGACCAAGAAGATCTCCAAGATTCCTTCCGTTGAGATTAAGGGCGTCACGGCGTTTGATAACTTCTTGGCCGACCTTAAGGAACAGCCCTGGGTTGAGGCTTGGAATTCCAATATGTTCCTGCGTCTGTTCTTAAACCCGGTCATTTTGGTCCAGAGCCTGCCGATCGTCTTTAAGGGCTTCCTCATGTCGCTCTCGATCGTGCTTGTGGCATTTCCGCTGGCAATTCCCTTTGGTTTTGCGCTGTCGCTCATGCGCATCTCCAAGTCGCGCATTCTGCGTTGCCTTGCTGGCATCTATGTGAACATCATTCGTGGCACGCCTGCGTTCCTGCAGATCTACATTGCGTTCTTTGGCCTGCCGCTGGCTGGCGTCAAGGTGGATGACTACGTTCTGGGCGTGATCGTCATGGCCATGAACTCGTCCGCGTATCTGTGCGAGATCTTCCGCGCCGGTATCCAGTCGATCCCCAAGGGTCAAAACGAGGCCGCGCGCTCGCTGGGCATGAATGCCTTCCAGACATTGCTCTACGTTATGATCCCGCAGACGTTCCGCAATGTCCTGCCTACACTGACCAGTGAGTTTATCCTGCTCTACAAGGATACGTCGCTGCTTGCCGCCGTGGGTGTGGTCGAGATCGTCATGAACGCGCGTACGATTGTCGCCACGACGGGCTCCATTACCCCGTACGTGGTTGCCGCCCTGTTCTATCTGGTCATCACGTTGCCGCTTGCTCGTTTGGTGAGCGGTCTCGAGGCGAGACTGCTGGGTACGGCCGAGGCCAAGAAGAAGCATCCTGCCAAGAGCGCCGGGCAGGTTGTCGCTACGCCCGCCGATCACATTGCCGGTCTATAAGGAGGTCCTGTTATGAGCGAAACGAATTCCAACGAGGTCGTCGTCAGCATTAAGAACCTCCAGAAATCCTTTGGCGACAATGTAGTCCTGCGCGATATCGATCTGGATGTGCACAGGGGCGAGGTCGTCGTAGTCCTGGGTCCTTCGGGATCAGGTAAGTCGACGATGCTGCGCTGCATCAACCGCCTTGAAGAGCCTACGAGTGGCTCCATCATGGTGGAAGGCGTGGATGTGTGCGCCAAGGGCGTCGACTTAAATAAGGTACGCACGCATCTTGGCATGGTGTTTCAGCAGTTCAACCTGTTCCCGCACCTGTCGGTCAAAAAGAACGTCATGCTTGCCCAACAAAAGGTGCTCAAGCGCAGCAAGGAAGAAGCCGAGAAAATAGCCCTCGAGGAACTCACCAAGGTTGGCCTGGCCGAGCGCATCGACTTTATGCCGAGCCAGCTTTCGGGTGGCCAGCAGCAGCGCGTCGCCATTGCCCGCGCTTTGTCGATGAACCCGCACGTTATGCTTTTTGACGAGGCCACGTCGGCGCTTGATCCCGAGCTCGTTCGCGACGTTTTGGGTGTTATGCGTGATTTGGCGCGCGACGGCATGACCATGATCGTCGTGACGCACGAGATGGGCTTTGCCCGCGACGTCGCCGACCGCGTGGTCTTTATGGACGGCGGCGTTATCGTGGAGGAGGGCTCGCCGAGCGAGGTCTTTGACCATCCCAAGAGCGAGCGCACCAAGGCGTTCTTGGGCAACATTTCCTAGATTGCATTGATATTTGAGCATAGTTTGAGTTGACGGGCCAAGGCGTTGCTGCCGCGGCCCGTTTTGTATTTTGGTAAAAGTCAGCCGTTACCCCCCAGTGGACGCTTAAGACGCATGTTTGGTGAATTCTGTGGACGCGGTACGGGGCGCGTGTCAACCATGCGGCCTTTCATACAATTGCATGTTGTTTGAAAAGAAGCCGGACCGTGGGTGCGCTTGGCGCATAAAAGGGAACTGGGTGGGAATCCCAGACAAGGCGGTTACTGTGTGCGGGGATGTTGTCTTCGCGAGTCAGATTACTTGCCCACGGTCTTCTCGTGTCGAGGGTCTTTTGGAAGCCGCTGGATTCCGGTGAACAAGAGATGACATCATATATTGCTCCTATGCGTCCCGCCTGTTGTGCGGGCCATTGTTGTGTGCTGTCAGGTGCGGGCGCCCCGCTGTGTCTCGTTTCCCTTTACATGATCGGCCTCGATTCTTGTTGAGGTAATGATCTTCCAAATCAAGGGGGAGTGGGATGCTCAAAAACATCCGAACTGTTGCGAGGAAATTCCTCGTGGTGTTCATGGCGTTTATCTTTGCCAGCTCGAGCACCGGAATGACTGCATTTGCCGAGGAGGTGGGTGCGGGCGTAGCCGTGATGGCTGATCAGGTTGCCGCGGCGACCGATGCTGAGCAGGGTGCATCGAGCGAAGATGAACCTTCTGCCGATGCTGAAATCGGCGTGTCCGATGACGGCGACAGCGCACAGGAGCAAGAAGGCTCCGATACTGCCGTGCAGTCCGTTGTGTCCAACGGGGAGAATTCGGCCGCGCAGGCCGAAGTGGTCGGAGCTTCTACTGGGATAGCGCGCTCGGGCGAGACGGTTGTCGTCAACGACGCGGTCGATATGCCTTCGACCATCGAAGCCGGCGCTACCGTAAAACTCGGTGCGAACATTTCGATGGGTGCCGACCAGCAGATTGAGACCGTTGCCGGCGTGTTGGACGGTCAGGGTCATACCGTCACCATTAGCGGCAAGGCCGTCGCGAACAACGTAACGGGAACTATCCAGAACCTAGGCGTGACGGGCTCCGTCTCGAATAGCGATAATGTGGGCTCCATCGCCATGACGCTTTCCGGTACCGTTCAGATGTGCTGGTCCACGGCGAGCGTGAACCTGAGCGGTTGGATGGGCTATGCCGGCGGCCTGGTCGGCGGCATGGCGTCCGGCAAGATCGTCAATTCCTATTTTGCCGGTTCGGGCGTCGAGATGAATGGCGGGCTGGTGGGCGAGGCCCGGGCTGGCTCGCTTTCGAATTGCCTCTATACCGTAGGTTTTTCGCCTGCCGAGATGAACTATAGGGGCTTTGATAAGGGTAATGCTGCGAAAGCCTCTGACCTTTACCTTTCGTCTGCCGAATCTCTTATCGTGCTCAATGCCAATGCGCCGGCGACCGGGTTTACCTGGACGTCCAACGGCGGCCTGCCGATCTTGACGAGTGGATCTGCTCCCGTTGTCGTTAACAAGGATGCGCTCGCCGCTGCCATCGAGTCTGTCGAGGCGCTCAAGGAGTCCGACTATACATCCGATTCGTGGTCTGCCCTAGCCTCTGCCCTTGCGGACGCAAAGGCCGTAAACGACAATGCCGATGCCTCCCAGTCCGATGTAAATGCGGCGGTCAAGGCACTCAATGCGGCTAAGGATGCCCTCGAGAAGAAGAAGCCGACGGCCCCCGTCGCCCAGCCCGAGAGCGTCAAGCACATTAAATCGCAGGACGACTTCATTTCTATGAACGTCAAGGACGCGAACAACTACTATGTGCTCGACAACGATATCGTGATTGATGATGAGTATTTCTTTGGTCCTTCGGGTGAGCTCAACTGCACGTTTGACGGCCAGGGCCACACCATTACCTTCAACAATGGCGGTGGCGTCAAGTCGCTCTTCGCGAGCGTCGGCTCCATCGGCGTTGTCCAAAACGTCTCTTTTGCCGGCGAGCTTAAGAAAGCGGTTGACGGCAAATCGTTCGGTCCGCTCGGCAACCAGATTAGGGGCGCCGTTCTCAACTGCTCCACGTCTGTTACGGGCAAGGGCGTTGTGGGCTTTGGCCGTACGCTCGAAGGCGGCGTAATTTCTAACTGCGTGTCTACCGCTGCAGCGACCGGCGGCGTGCTCTTTGCGAGTTATGGCTCCGGTCAGCTCGTCAATACGTACTGGCAGGAAGGCCTTACCAACAAGGCTCAGTTCCCCGCGAGGGCGCTCGTCAACTCCTATGCTGTCGATGCCGACGACATGAAGACGGCGACCTTTGTCGAAAACCTTAACGTCAACCGTGGCGAAAACGGTAGCGCATGGGGCATGGGAGCCGATGGCTTGCCGTATTTTGGTGAGGACCAGGACTACGAATCGCCCGAGAGCCCTGCCGCAAACAATAAATACGAGGTGACGTTTACATCTGCGCGCACCGGCAGGACCGTGACTGCCGCCGATGGCATGCTCTACCCGTCTCCCGACGATGTCGTGGTGGGCGAGAACGGTGCCGCCTGCGTCTCGGGCACGCTTGCGCTCAAGGGTTTGTCTAAGGGTGCTAAGGTGACTTGGGGCACTCCGGACGCTAACAGAGGAGATATCGCCGTTAACGAGGAAACGGGCCTGCTGCACGTATACAACGATGCCGTGGGTACGGTGACCGCTACGCTTCATAAGGATGACGGCACCACCGAGAACGTTGCGACCGTCGTGGTGAAGGCGATCTCCAAGTCTATTGATGATTTCCAGATTTGGTACAACGGCGAAAACGTGACGGGCGGCACTATTGCGGTTACGGGCTCCGAGGTCAAGAACCTCGAGATCCGTGTTCATTACGCCGACGCCGCTGAGGGCGAGTACACCCCTGTTTCCTATACGCGTTTTCGCTTTGCGGGTACGCCTTCGAACGTGCTCTATTCCAATCCCGGATCGGCATGCTTCTACTTTAAGCAGGCGGGCGAGGCCACGATTTCGGTCTCCTCGCGAACGAACGTCGACCTTGCCGATAAGAGCGTAAAGGTTACCTCGACCTATGTGCCGGCGACGAGCATTTCGCTTGGCTACAACGAGGACGGCAAGACTGTTTATCTGCATGGCCGTAATCCGCTTGCCAAGGGTGCTTTCCTGACCGACAAGGCTGCACCGGTTGTGGGCCCGGAGTATGCGAGTGACCGTGCAAACTACACGGTCACCTCGAGCGATAGTGCAGTCGCCGAGTACACTACAAGCGGCGATATTGGATTTACGCCGTATAAGGCCGGCAAGACGACATTCGAGGCGACGGTCGAAAACCAGGACGGCAGCGTTATCTCCTCGGGCAAGCGAGAGGTTACCTACGCTTACCGAAACCCGCTGAAATCGGTGACCATCGCAAATGCTCCCGCGTCCATTAAGGCCGGCAAGACGGTCGGGCTCGACCTGAGCTATGTGGGCGAGAACGATGCCGAGGGCTGGAGTGTCTCCGAGCCCGGCATGATATGGACCGTGACGGGCGCAGATGGCCAGGATGCGTCGGATGCTGTGAGCATCGACCGTCGTGCTCTGGGTGACTGGAAGCACGTTGACGGTGCTCCCGACGACGGGCTGTTTGTAGCGAGCGGAACCTATGTTCTAACGGCCAACAAGGCCGGTACCTATACGGTGACGGGTACTCCGGTCGACCAGACTGCCGGCGCCAAGGCCGTCTCCTTTGAGATTACGGTTGACGGTATCGCCGCCTCGCCGGATAACGAGGCGCAGGCCGATAAGGGTGCCCTCTCTGCCGCCAAGTACTTTGACGCCAACCGCACGACCGATGCGTACACCTATGGCCAGGAATGGGAAATCTACGCCTTCGCAAAATCGGGGCGCAAGATCGACGACGCGCTTATCAAGAATTACAAGAAGTCTCTTGCCGACCATAAGGCCGAGTGGGCCGGTAGCACCGCCAAGGTAACGGATTGCGAGCGCGTTGCGCTTACGTTGGCTGCACTTGGCGAGAACATTACGTCTTTTGATGGCGTTAACCTTGCTGCCGTCATATGCTCGCACGGCGACCTTGCGGCTTCGGCGAATAACTTGGTCTATGCGTTGATCGCCCTTGACGAGGCGCGCGTTTCGGATGAAGCGCTGTCTGCATTCGGCTCGTCCTGGACACGTGCTCAGCTTGTTTGCACGCTGCTCACGTTCCAAAACTCGGATGGCGGCTTTACCATTGATACGGCTGGTGCAAGCAACGTCGATATGACCGCCATGGCGCTGCAGGCGCTTGCGCCCTATGTTGACGGCGACGCATGTGCCGCTGCCCTGGCTTCGAATGGTCAGCTCTCTGTTGCGTCCGCTGTCGACAAAGCGCTCGGCTTCCTTAAGGGGCGGATGAACGGTCTTTGCGATTTTGGGTCTGTTGAGTCGAATGCCCAGGTGCTGCTTGCTCTTGTGGCGCTCGGCAAGGACCCCGCAAATTCCAAGAACGGTTTTGCGACGGGCGCAAATAGTCTGATTACCGCGATTGCCGCCTATGAAGTTGCTGACGGCAAGGGATACGCTCACACCATGGGATCAGACGGCAAACCCGGCAATGCCAACGCGCTTGCCACCGTGCAGGTCTTGCGGGCCCTTTCGGCCTATAAGTTCGCGGGTGCCGGCGTGAGTTGGACCAAGATCGGCAATGTGAAGGCCGGCACCGTCAAGCCGAGTGATCCTAAAGAGCCTGTGACGCCCGAGGTTCCCGTACCTACGGTTCCGACGAAGAACCCGACACCTGCGGTTGTGCCGCCCGCCTCGCAGGATGGCAACGGCACCGGTGGAAAGCAGGGCGCTACCACTTCGCAGGATGGCGCGAAGCCGGAGACGGCGGAGCACGCGGATTCCGCCAAGAGCGAATCCGGCAAGGAGTCTAGCTCTGACAAATCTTCTGGTTCGAAGGCGAAGAGCGCTACTGCCGCCGCATCGCGCAAGGATGCCTCGGCTGGGCAGAGCGGCGTGAATCCTGTTGCCGTTGCCGGTGTCGTCGCTGGCATCGTGTGCCTTGCGGTCATTGGCGCGTGGTTCGTGCGTTCTCGTAAGAACGCGTAGCAATTCAATGCGCATTGCGCCCGCCGTTTGACGCGCGGGCGCGACTATGCCGCCCATGGCGCGACTTTACAGATGAACGGGCCCCGGGTCTAGACGACCTGGGGCCCGTTTGCGTTGCGGTTGGCGTGGCGATGGGAGTTTTAAGCCAGCTCGGCGCCCAGGGCCTTGCAGGCGGCTTCGCCCTCGTCGTCAGGCGCGTCGAAGCAGATGACGGAATCGACGACATTGACGCCGGCCTCATCGGCGTCAGCCTTCCAATTGTCCATCCACTCGCCCTCGGCCCACGAATAGGAGCCAAACAGGACGACCTTCTTGTCGCCCAGGTTCTCCTTGACCTCATCCCACATCGGCTGGAACTCGTCGTACTCGAGTTCCTCGGAGCCCATGGCGGGGCAGCCGAAGGCGATGGCGTCGTAGTCGGCAGTCTTGTCGGCAGAGAAGTCGGCACAGGTGATGACCTCGGCCTCGGCGCCGGCGGACACCGCGCCCTCGGCGACGAAGTTTGCCATGGCCTCGGTATTGCCCGTTCCGCTCCAGTAGACGACGGCGATCTTGCTCATGTTAGGTCCTTTCGGTTGTGCGGCACGCGGCCGCGTTTTGTATGTTCTATCGGGCAGCCTGAACAAGCTGTTCAAGGGTACAGCCCTGCTGATAGATGTAGGTAAGGTATTGCGTGCATGCGCGATAAGCGTCAAAGGTCGCAAGCGCCGCCTCGACGTTTGAGTACACCTTCCAAGCACCAAAAACCTTGTAGTTTTCGCCGCGCTGGGCAATAAACTGATGCACGTCTTCGTAGGGATAGCCCAAAAAATACCCAATTTCGTGAGGAAACTCGCATGCACAGCTCTTATCGCACGCCTCGCTGCGCGCGAGAACGCAAGCTCCGCTGTCGCAGGCGCTTTCCGCAACATTGCTGCTCGCCAGCGTAATGCGTGCGGCTAGATGCACAAGGGATGCGGACAGGTTGCAAACGTCGTAGCCTTCGGCGGCAAGAGCCGCTGCGGCTCGAGGGTCGGATAAGTAGCGCATGAGGGCGACGGGGCGGTACACGTAGATCAGCGCTCCGCAGGGACGCCAGACGAGGACGCTCATGTGGATGCCGAGTGGCTCGAGCTCGCGGTTGCATTGGGCTATGACGGCAAGCAGGCGCGTGCGACGCGCTTCGATATGAGGGTTGCCGGGCTGTTCGTTTTGGTTTGCGTAGGGACCGGGATAGGTAAAGAGCGAAGCGGGTTTGATGCCCGCGAGCGTGGGGGAGCAGTTACGCACGACGGTCGTTTGAAACGTTGGAATGTCGATGGTTCGAGTCACGGTGCTCCTTTCAGTCCCTCATCTGTTAGCCTAGGAAAACTTATACACGAAAGTAAGCCTTGGTCAACTATAAAGTTTGAAAAGGGAAACTATTTGACTGAACTGACACGAGATTGGAGTAAGATGGGTGACACCCCATGGGGGTATTTGGCTAGAACTTTATAGGAAGAGGAGCACATGGAAGACCTGCTTAACCCTGCAAATCTTATCGTGCTTGCCGTAATTGCCGTCGGCATGTTTTTTGGATTGCGACGTATTGTCGCGTCGACGCACGGCAAAAGCTGCTGCAGCGATGGTGCGTGCGGTAAGAAGGCCAAGAGAGCTGTGGTGACCGATACCGATGAGTCTCACTACCCCTATAGCGAGGAGCTGCTCATCGGAGGTATGAGCTGCGACGGCTGTGCTCAAAACGTTGCGAATGCTTTGAATATGCTGGATGGCATTTGGGCCACGGTGACGTATGCCGATCACACGGCGAACGTGCGCTCTAAAAACCCAATCGATCGCGAGGCGCTCGAGGGCGCCGTGAAGGGCGCAGGCTATTACGTCATGAAGCTATAGGGTCGGACGTATCGCTTGCGCCTAGGCACGGCCGCGCAGCTCGATGTCTTGGATGTCGTCGAATTTGATGGCGATGTCGCGGAGTTTGAGCAGCTTGAACGCGGGAAGCACCTCGTCGAGAATGCCGGTGCGGGCACGATAGCCATACGTATCGTAATAGGTGACGCGCACCAGGTCGCCGCGCTTGAGCCCCTCGAGCTTATTCGAAAGCTCGAGGGCTTTTTCTTCCGTCAGTTCACATTTGGGCTCAACGGTAATCTCTTGCTTGCGTACGAGCTCGTAGTATCCCGTGAGAGCGGCGAATGGCATAAACTGTGCGGCGCGGTTGGCGCGAACGGCGCCGTTGGCGGTGAGTTTGGGGTCGGCGGTGCGACGCCTTCCCTCGGGGTCTGCTAGACGTTCGAAGGGAGTCGGCGGGCGCATTGGCTGTTGTTTGGATTTAGGCACGATGTCCCCCTACCTGGTCGTTGCGTTCGCGCGCGGTGGCACCGGCGGTAAAGCTTAGTCCCTTAACCAGCGCGTTCTTGCCGTATTTGCCTTTTACAGCCAGCACGGCGCGTGCCAGGTCACGCTCGCGCTCATCGGCCTCGACGTCGCTAAACAGATCGATGGTGGCAAATTCTTCGGGCATAAGGTTTCCGAAGCCCAGGTTAATACGTTTGACAGGTCGTTTTGGATCGACGGTCTGCGCCCACAGGTCATCGAAGTAGCCCATGATCTTCTTAAACGAATTGGTTCGTTCGGGTAGCTTTCGAGACGCGTTGGAATGGGCAAAGAGCGCGGCATAACCGTCACGCGGCTTACCGCCGTGCTCGCCCACGAAGATGCCGTCAATCGCCTGTGCCTCGCGAACCATGCGACGGCGCTCATCGTCGCGCTGGACGGGCTTGGGCGCGCGGGGTGCAAGTTCGGGGCCATCGCTTGCGGTCGGCTCGACACCTGAGGTGCTTGAGCGTAGGTGCCCGCAGCCGTCGATGTATTGCGCTGTGCCGCTGGCATCGAGCCGGCGGATATCAGCACGCTCGCTTGCATAGCCCACAAACAGCGAGATGCTGTCGCAGACCACGTGCTTGTCGACCAGGTCCAGTACGGCTGCATCAACCATCTCGCGCAACACCGTATAGGCCTGTTCGTAGGCATAGCCCTTCGAGAGCACCTGTCCGGTCGTGGTCGAGGTTGCCTGGGGGCGATAGGCCTGGATGTCGGCGATGGTTGTCGGTTCGCGCCCAAAAGCGTGGTCGATCAGGTACTCGGCATTGACGCCGAGCTCGTCATAGAGCAGGTTCTCGTCGAGGGCCGCGACGCCCATCAGGTCGTAGACGCCGTACTTTTCGAGACGCGCCGCCACGCCGGGGCCAATACCCCAGATGTCGGTGATGGGGCGATGCGGCCAGATCTCCTTGCGAAAGGTCTCGTCGTCAAGTTTCCCGATACGGCTGGGCGCGTGTTTGGCGGTGATGTCGAGCGCCACTTTTGCTTGGAATAGGTTGGGTCCGATACCGACCGTTGCAGTGATGCCGGTACGGCGCAAAACTTCGTCGCGCAGCATGCAGGCAAAGCCTTCGTCATCGGTGTGATAGAGGTCCAAATAGGGCGTGACGTCGATAAAGCACTCGTCGATTGAATAGACGTGGACGTCTTGCGGGCTTACGTACTCCAGGTAGATACCGTAGATCTGCGCCGATACCTCCATATAGTGCTGCATGCGCGGTACGGCTTTGATGTAGTCGATGCCGTTGGGAATTTCGAACAAGCGGCAGCGGTTATGGATACCGAGGTCCTTCATCGCCTGTGTGATGGCCAAGCAGATCGTCGTGCGGCCGCGAGACTCGTCGGCCACGACCAAGTTGGTGGTAAGCGGATCGAGCCCACGGTCGACACACTCGACGCTGGCGTAAAACGTCTTAAGGTCGATACAGATGTACGTACGCCGACCGTGCTCCACCGGGTCCTCCTCATCAAACACATGTTCCTATCGAATACTTGTTCGATAATACCAGACCTGCCAAAAAGGGACAGGTTTATTTTGGTCGGTAAATCGCTTGGCCTATCTAAAAGAAACCCGTCCTTTTTGGTAGGTTTACGGGGCGCTTACGCTAGGTCGTTAACCTTGATGTGATGGATACGCTGAAGGGATATGGATGACCGCCGATATGGGTGATCTTGCGCTTTTGGTACTGGCCGTGCTGTGTCTTGCAGTCTTTGCTTGCCTGCTGGTTAAGGTGCTTAAGCGACAGGCCATGAGAATCGACAGGTTGGGCTACGCGCTTTTCGTTGAGAAGCTTCGTTCGCCGGCGTTGACGGTTGCGATGAAAGCCGTTTCGAACATGGCATCGCTACCGGTTGTCGTGGGCGTGCTGGTCGCCACGTTTATATGGGCGCCCTGTCGGATTCAGGTTATGTGCGCCGCTGTCAATGTCGGCGTCATCAGTGCCATCGATCAGCTCCTTAAGGTGTTGGTGCGCCGCCCTCGCCCCCAAGGATATCGGCTTGTGGAGGCTCCGGGACTCAGTTTTCCCTCGGGCCATTCGATGGCTGCTATGGCGTTTTACGGATATGGCATATGGCTCGTGCAGGGAGGAGCCGGCGGCCTTTCGTCTAACGTGTTTGCCGTGATGGCGCTTGCGTGCGTCATTCTCGCTGTTGGTGTCAGTCGCATTTATCTGGGGGTGCACTACGCTTCTGATGTACTGGGTGGATTTTGCCTGGCGCTAGCTTGGTTCATCCTATTTGTGCGCCTGGCGCCTCCGTTTATCGCGGCATAGCCATCTGTGCGTCCCGTTTTGATTGATTCGGGTTTTAACGCAGCCCTTAAGAGCACGAAACAGCTCGGAAAACCTTGCTTCGTAGCATGAGCCTAACGATCTGTTTCACCTCAAAAGCGTGGAAGGGTTGTGGGGTAGATGGTCAACTATGGGTTTGGTATGCCAACGCGCCTTGTCGCGGATGGCGACGTGGCACGTTGGTGCGGGCGCCTGGTCGCCCATTACGGCGGCACCAAGGCACTGGTAGTGCTGGGCGGCGACAAGCATACGCGCGACGAGCTCGTTGCGGCGGCGCTTGGGTCGCTTGACCGGGCATTGTTGGAGCGCGCGCTGTTCCATTGTGGCTCGGTTGAGGGCGAGGGGGGAGACGAGCTGGTCGATGAGGCTGTTGCCTTGGCCATCGACGAAGGCGTCGACTTTGTGCTTGCGATTGGGGATGCCGACACGGCTGGATTTGCGCGCGAGGTTGCCCGTCGTATGGCGGTGCTCGATTCTGGCGAGGACGGTTTTGTTCCCCATGGCTGCATTGTCTCGGAGGGAAAGGTGCCTGCGGCTGTGGGTAGAGGCGAAGTGCCCGTCTTTGCCATTATCGCGCCTGAGCTCCTGGATGGCATTGGCTCTCCCTTGCGCGAGTTGCTCGCCAGTGTGTGCGCCACCGCATAGTTTTGATAGGTAAAGCGTTTGACCTGCCAAAATAAACCTGTCCCTTTTTGGTCGGTCGCCGTTTGGGGGCGGATTGATAACGCTCGCTGATTACGGTCTTGACCTGAGCTAGAATAGTGGCATCTGAATGTCCGGGCGCATGGGGACACGCGCCCGTATGCTGAGGAGGACTTTATGGCAACTGTTGCCGCACCTATCGACGCCACGTCGACCGCCGCTTGGAAGGCGCTCGAGGCTCATCAGGAGAAGCTCGAGGCCGAGGGCATCGACCTCAAGGCCTGGTTCGCCGCCGATCCCGAGCGCGTGAACAAGCTGAGCTTTGACGCCGGTGACCTGCATTTCGATCTATCCAAGAACCTGGTGACCGATGAGACCGTCAAGCTGCTGTGCGATTTGGCCCGCGAGGTTAAGCTCGAGGAGCGCCGCGAAGCCATGTTCTCCGGCGAGCACATCAACACTACCGAGGACCGCGCCGTGCTGCACACCGCGCTGCGCCGCCCGGCGAGCGAGAAGGGCCAGCTCATCGTTGACGGCCAGGATGTTGTCGCCGACGTGCACGAGGTCCTCGACCGTATGTATGCCTTTGCCGAGCGCGTGCGCTCCGGTGAGTGGAAGGGCGTTACCGGCAAGAAGATCGAGCACCTGGTGTCCATCGGCATCGGCGGCTCCGATCTGGGCCCGGTCATGGCCTACGAGGCCCTGCGTCCCTACGCCGACGCCGGCATCGACTGCCGCTACATTTCCAACATCGATCCCAACGACCAGGCCGAGAAGCTCAAGGGCCTGGATCCCGAGACCACGCTCGTGATCATCGTCTCCAAGACCTTTACCACGCTCGAGACGCTTACCAACGCTCGCGAGGTCAAGACTTGGATGCTCGAGCAGCTCAAGGCCCAGGGCGCCATCGACGGCTCCGATGAGCAGAACGCCGAGGCTGTGGCTAAGCACTTTGTCGCCGTCTCTACCGCACTCGACAAGGTCGAGGCCTTCGGTATCGACCCGGCCAACGCCTTTGGCTTCTGGAACTGGGTCGGCGGCCGTTACTCCGTTGACTCCGCCGTGGGCCTGTCCCTGATCGTCGTGCTCGGTCCCGAGCGCTTCCAGCAGTTCCTCGAGGGCTTCCACGCCATCGACGAGCACTTCTGCAACACTCCGCTCGAGCAGAACGCCGTTGCGCTGATGGGCCTGCTCAATGTCTGGTACGTCAACTTCTTTGGCTCCAAGAGCCATGCCGTGCTGCCGTACTGCCAGTACCTGCATCGCTTCCCGGCTTACCTGCAGCAGCTCACCATGGAGTCCAACGGCAAGCATGTCCGTTGGGACGGCAGCGCCGTGACCTCCGATACCGGTGAGATCTACTGGGGCGAGCCCGGCACCAACGGCCAGCACGCGTTCTATCAGCTGCTGCATCAGGGCACCGTGGTGGTTCCGGCCGACTTTATCGCCTTCGCCAACACCGCTAACCCGGCGACCGACGGTGGCCAGGACGTCCATGAGCTGTTCCTGGGCAACTTCCTCGCTCAGACCAAGGCGCTTGCTTTTGGTAAGACGGCTGACGAGGTCCGTGCCGAGGGCACGCCCGAGCAAATCGTCCCGGCTCGCTGCTTTGAGGGCAACCGCCCGACGACCTCGATCTTCGGCGACACGCTGACCCCGTTCGCGCTTGGTGAGCTCATCGCCCTGTACGAGCACATCGTGTTTGTCGAGGGTACGGTTTGGGGTATCGACTCCTACGACCAGTGGGGTGTCGAACTGGGCAAGCAGCTTGCCAAGCAGATCACGCCTGCCTTCCACGACGACGCTGCCAAGGCCGAGCAGGACGCTTCGACCCAGGCGCTCATCGAGTTCTATCGCGCTCACCGCAAGTAGTCTTTGTCTGCTGAGCTAGCTCATCGAAGAAGGGGCCCGTATCTGTTGGGATACGGGCCCTTTGCAATTTGCCATTTGTCCGCAATCGTTCGGTGTGTTTTGCATTCGTCCTCAATTAATCCGTGTGAGGGACGCCCGCCTCGGATATGATGAAGCGCGATAAAAGCGATGCAGGGAGGCATATATGGCAATCAAAGCCATTGCGATGGATATCGACGGTACGCTCACCAATGACCAAAAGGTCATCAGTCCGCGCACGCGTGAGAAGTTGCTCGCGGCGCAGGAGTCGGGCATTAAGCTCATTTTGGCTTCGGGCCGTCCCGCATGGGGGCTGCATGCCTTGGCGCAGGAGCTCGACCTTCAAAACCATGACGGTCTGCTGGTGGCCTTTAATGGCGCGCATGTGGTCGACGCTCAGACCGATGAGGTCCTTTTTGACCAGGCCATGCCGGCTGACGAGCTGCACCGTCTGATTGATCACCTGCGTAATTTTGACGTGATCCCTATGATTTCGCTCGGTCGCGATCTGCACGTCGAGGACTCGTACCGCTGCATGATCACGCTGCCTGACGGCTCGCAGAAGAATATCGTCAAGTATGAGCGCGATGCCTGCGACCTTAAGATTCGCGAGGTGGAGAGCCTGCATGAGGTCGCTGATGCTTATCCCGTGGACAAGCTGCTCACTGCGGGCGACCCGGCCTATCTGCAAGCGCATCACGAGGAGATGTATGCGCCCTTTACTCAGACGCTTTCGGGCATGTTTACGGCTGACTGGTACTTCGAGTTTACGGCGCCCGGTATCGACAAGGCCCGTGCGCTCGAGGGTGCCCTGCCCAAGCTCGGCATCGATGCCAGCGAGGTCGTATCGTTTGGCGACGGCCAGAACGACAAGTCCATGATTGAGTGGGCCGGCACCGGTGTTGCCATGGGCAACGCCGTCGATGAGGTTAAGGCTGTGGCCCAGATGGTGACCGCCAATAACAACGAAGACGGTATTGCGGTGGCGCTGGATAAGCTGCTGGGTTAGAATCGCCGATAATGCATGGTTCGGGCGTCTGCTTACAGGCGCCCTTTTGTTAGGGAGGGTGCCGTGTCCGCATTTCCGTTCGACGCCGTTATCTTTGACATGGACGGCGTGATTGTCGATACCGAGTATTACTACCTGGGCGAGACTGCCGCGTTTGCCAAGGAGCTTGGGCTTAATCTGACTCAAGAGGAGTTGAATGGGCAGGTCGGTACCTCGCATCAGTTCTTCCTGCATTTGCTGGTCGATTGGTTTGAGCGCGCCGGTAAGGGGCATTTCACTGGCGAGGAAGCGTTGGCCCGTTGGGATGAGTGGGCGCATAAGCGTCCGCGCGACTATCAGGCTTTGATTAACCCAGGCGCCGTGGATACGATTCGAGAGCTGCCGCGCCGTGGCGTTCGCGTGGCGCTTGCCAGCTCGTCTCCCATGGTCAGCATCGAGGAAGTGCTCAATGCGTGCGGGCTGTCGGATGCCTTTGAGTATGTGGTGAGCGGCGAGCAGTTTAAGGAGAGCAAGCCCGAGCCCGACATCTACCTGCATGCGCTGGACCTGCTGGGGCTGCCCGCGAATCGCTGCTGCTGCGTTGAGGATTCGGTGCCTGGCATCACTGCCGGCAAGCGAGCCGGCCTGACAGTCATTGCCAAGCGCGAGGGGCGCTTTGGATTTAGCCAGGATGCCGCGGACAAGATTATCGACCAGCTGCCGGAACTGCTGGAACTCGCGTAGATCCTGGGCGGTACTGCTGTTACAACAGTAGCTCCGTTGGCATAAGAGAGAGGCGGCGTCATGGCTTTTAACGTGAGCGCACTGGGGTTTGGCGACAACGTCGTCGACCGCTACGAGCATATCCACACGATGTATCCGGGTGGCAATGCGGTGAACTTTGCCGTGTATGCCAAGAAATGCGGAGCCGCGCGCTCCGCGTATATGGGCATCTTTGGTAATGATGCTGCTGCTGAGCATGTGATTGCGAGTCTTGAGGATGAGGACGTTGAACTAGCCAAATGCAAGCAGCTCATCGGCGAGAACGGTGCGGCACGCGTTACTGTGGTTGATGGTGATCGTGTCTTTCTTGGCTCCAACGAGGGCGGTATCCGTGGCGATGCGCGCTATGTCCTCGATCGCTTTGACCTTTCGTACATGAAGCAGTTCGATGTGGTTCATTCGGGCAACTATTGCTTTACCGAGCGTGAACTTCCCAAGTTGAAGGCCGCGGGCATCACGGTTTCGTTTGACTTCTCGGACGATTCGACCGACGAGTACTACGAGCAGATTGCTCCCTACGTTGACTTCGCGTTCTTTAGCGCGGCAGACGTTGCGAGCGAGGATGAGATTCGCGAGCGCCTTGCCTGGGTGAAGGGCTTGGGCCCATGTTTTGTGTCAGCAACGGCTGGCGCTGAGGGCTGCATTGCCTATGACGGCGAGCGTTACTATCGGCAGCATGCCAAGCCCGTGGCAGACATGAAGGACACCATGGGTGCGGGCGACTCGTTCCTGACTTCGTTCCTGATGTGCTATCTCGATTCCGCCAAGCGTGGCGAGGATGGTGCCGAGGCCATCGAGCGCGCACTCGACTTTGCGGCGGGGTTTGCTTCGACCGTATGCGGCATGGAAGGCTCCTGGGGCCATGGAGCGCCGATTTCCGAATAGGTGAGCAGTCCCGGGGAGTCGAATTGTCACCTCCCCGGGACCTCGTGTGCAAAAAATGCCGAATATGAGTACTGTCATTAATTTAGTAACAGCAAAATCGGCCCTTTGAGGCTCTGCTTGAGGTTCTGCAGCCGATTAAAACCTGGTAAATATGGCCTTGTCCATGTTAAAGCGCCTTGATAATGAACGGTTGTTCACTATCAAGGCATTGTTTTGACACAATGTAATGTTACTAGCTTTGCAACAGTACTCATATTTGGCATTTTTTGCCCACCGGGGTCAGCGGAAGGCGAAAATGGAGCGTGAATTATCTAAAACGATCGATTCGATACTCTCCGCGGCGTAGTTTTTAAGTTCGGCAATGTGTCGGGAGGTACTTTTTAGCGATGCGACGAGCTGCTGCGCGCTTGTGTTTGATTGCTGGTCGAATGGTGCATCGGTCTCGAGCAGTAAACGGTCGAGTGGAATCTGTCGTGCGTATTCGCGACCGCGCTTGGTGGCGAGCATACGTTCGTTGACGGAAAAATGGCAGCCCGCATTACGCGCGCGGACGAGTTCGTCCGAAGTACCGCTAAACCAGTGGAAGATGATAACGGGGGAGTCGGGGTTTGGGATGAGTAATCCGTGCGATTCGAGGACGTCCAGTACGGTTCCTGCCGAACGAACGGCGTGAATTGATATCACGCGCCCGGTAAGAGGATGCTGCGCGAGTGTATCGCAGAGCCGGTCAAATGCCTGTATTTGTAGCGGCTCACTTCCGGCAAAACGAGCGGAAAAGTCGAGTCCCACCTCGCCGATGTAGCGCTCTTGGGCAGCAACTTCGCAAAGCAGATTGACTTCGACAGGACCGCACCGACCATCGGCGATCCACCAGGGATGGAGGCCGGCGCCCGCGATAATGTTTCGGTAGCGGCTGGCACGCTCGTTTGCGGCCAAAAAGTCGCGTGGATCGACGCCGCAATCAAATAGACCCAAGCCCAGTGCCGTCGCCTCATCGGCAACGGCGTCCGGGTGAACCATCAAATCAAGATGGCAGTGTGCATCAATTAACTGGGGCTCCATCTCGGCGCGCTCCGCTAGTCCAGGCGTTGGCCGTCGGCGCGCACGCGCTCGGTGCCGCGGCCGCTGATCTGGCGGATAACCTCGCCGGCAATCATCTGGCCCATGATGGGCGGCATAAAGCTGGCGGTACCCAACTCGGTACGCTCGTGGATGTTGGACGGGTCGCGGGGTTGGGTCTTAACCGATTCCTCGCAGCTAAACAGCACGTGCAGGCTTTTGATTCCGCGCTTCTTACATTCTTTGCGCATAATGCGGCTCATGGGGTCACGTACCGTATCGAAGATGTCGGCAAAGCGGAGGCACTCGGGATGGAGTTTGTTGGCCCCGCCCATGGAGCTAACCAAACGAATGTCGTGGTCCTGAGCATATTTGGCAATGGTGAGCTTGGCCGAGATGGTGTCGATGGCGTCGACGACGTAGTCGAGCTTGCCGCCCGTCTGCTCAAAAACGCTCGCAAAGAACTCGTCGATGTTGTCGCTCAGCAGGTATTCGGTGCGCTTGATAACGGTGGCGGCGGGATTGATATCGTGGATCATGGCTTCCATCACGTCCACTTTGCGCTTGCCGACGGTGCTGTGAAAGGCGATGGCCTGGCGATTGATATTGCTGGGCGCGATGATGTCCTTGTCCAGAATGACGAAATGACCGATGCCGCCGCGGGCGAGTGCCTCGCAGCAATTGGAGCCCACGCCACCGCAGCCGAGCACCAGCACCGTGGCGGCGGCGAGTTTGTCGAGCGCCTCGCGGCCCATGATGATTTCGAGCTTGGTATCGCGCGTCTCGACGAGAGCGGCAGCGGTTTCGGCCATAGACATCCTCCGATTGGGAAGCGAATCGTGTTTTAGCTATCGTCATTATAGGTAATCGCCCATAGGTTGCGATGGCGTTTGCTTTGATGTGGATTGAAGCATTTCGATTAGATAGTTAGACAAACATCTAAATATCGAGTATAGTGTGCGCGTCATGAGAGATGATGAGAGGAGGTCTTATGCCGGGAGAGGGCTTTAAGGCGCTTGCCGATCCAACGCGACGGCGCATTTTGGAGTTGCTGCGCGAGGGCAATTGCACGGCGGGGGAGCTTGCCGAGCATTTCGATATCAGTAAGCCGTCGCTGAGCCATCACTTGGCGACGCTCAAAAACGCCGGGTTGGTGACCGACGAGCGCCATGGCCAAAACATCGTATACAGCTTAAACACCACCGTCATGCAGGATTTAATTGGTTGGTTTATGGGCTTTACAAACACGGAAGGTGATAAGGATGAATAACGAAAACAAGGGCATTCACGCCACGGGGGTATCGCGGCGTGTGTGGATTGCGCTGATCGCTCTGTGCGTCGCCAATGTCGTAGCGCACCTCATGGTGATGCCGAGCCTGCCTGGGCAGATTCCCACGCACTGGGGCGCGAACGGAGCCGTCGACGGTTGGGGTCCCAGCTGGATGGCCTCCGCGCTCGGCGTGCTGCCTCTGGTGCTTCTCGCAATGTTCTGCGTGGTGCCGCGCATCGATCCCAAAGGTGAGGCATATCGAACCTCGGGCAAGTTCTATCAGGGCTTCGTAATCGCCTTCACCTTGTTCATGTGCGCCATAAGCTGGCTGGGAGAGCTTACGGTCTGGGGCGTGGTGCCGGCGGTCGGTTCGGTTAACGTGCTGATTTCCGGTGTTGTCGGTTTGCTGTTCATCGGCGTAGGCAACTACTTGCCGCGTGTGAAGCAGAACTATACGCTCGGTATCAAGACGCCTTGGGCGCTTGCCAATCCCGAGAACTGGCGCCGTACGCAGCGCTTTGGCGGTGCCTGCTTTATGGTGCTGGGCTTTGGCCTGATTGTGATGGGCGTGGCGGGTAGCGTGCTTTCGAGTGAAGTCGTCGCCGCGGTGATTGCGGTTCTGGCGTTTGGTTCGGTTGGAGCCGTCTACGTCTACTCGTATCTGCTGTGGCGCAAATCGCAGCGAGCCGCTCGCTAAGGTTGCGGAAAACTAGCGTACGCAGTTCATAGTATGTTCCGGGGGAACTTTTCCCAGGTAGTATTAGGGGGTATGGGCAACCATGCCCCTACTTCGTTACGTTTCAGAGCTGGTTTTTCCATTTCGTTTCCACTAAAGCGAAACAAGAATAGGAAAACAGCAGGTAGAAAGGATAAAACAGGCATATGGCGGAGTTTATCTACCAGATGTATCAGGCTCGCAAGGCCCATGGCGACAAGGTGATCCTTGACGACGTGACCCTGAGCTTCTACCCCGGTGCCAAGATCGGCGTTGTGGGTCCCAACGGCATGGGCAAGTCGACCCTGCTCAAGATCATGGCCGGCATCGAGGAGGTCTCCAACGGCGATGCCAGGCTCACCCCCGGCTACACTGTGGGCATCCTGCAGCAGGAGCCGCCGCTCGATGACGACAAGACCGTCATCGAGAACGTGCGCATGGCGTTTGGTGATATGATCGCCAAGGTCGATCGCTTCAATAAGATCGGCGAGGAGATGTGCGACCCGGATTGCGACATGGACGCCCTCATGGCCGAGATGGGCAAGCTCCAGGACGAGATCGACGCCGCCGACGGCTGGGATATCGATTCCAAGCTCGGCCAGGCCATGGACGCCCTGCAGCTGCCCGATTCCGACATGCCGGTCAACGTGCTTTCCGGCGGCGAGCGTCGTCGCGTGGCCCTGTGCAAGCTGCTGCTCGAGGCTCCCGACCTGCTGTTGCTCGACGAGCCCACGAACCACCTGGACGCCGAGTCGATCCTGTGGCTCGAGCATTTCCTGCACAACTACCAGGGTGCAGTGCTGGCCGTCACGCACGACCGCTACTTCTTGGATAACGTTGCCGAGTGGATCTGCGAGGTCGACCGCGGCCACCTCTATCCCTACAAGGGCAACTACTCCACGTATCTGGAGACCAAGGCCGCCCGTATTGAGGCTCAGGGTAACCGCGACGCCAAGCTCGCCAAGCGCATGGAGGCCGAGCTCGAGTGGGTGCGCAGCTCGCCCAAGGCCCGTCAGGCCAAGAACAAGGCCCGTCTGGCTCGCTACGAGGAGATGGAGGCCGAGGCCCGCGCAAGCCAGAAGCTCGACTGGACCGACATCCGCATCCCCGTTGGACCGCGTCTGGGCAACAAGGTGCTTGAGGCCCATCACCTGCACAAGGAGTTCGACGGTCGCGTGCTCATCGACGACCTTTCGTTCACCCTGCCGCGCAACGGCATCGTGGGCGTCATCGGCCCCAACGGTGTCGGTAAGACCACGCTGTTCAAGACCATCGTGGGTCTGGAGCCGCTGACTTCGGGCGAGCTCGAGGTGGGCGAGACCGTCAAGATCTCCTACGTCGACCAGAACCGTTCCGGCATCGACCCCGATAAGAACCTATGGGAGGTCGTCTCGGACGGCCTGGACCACATGATGGTCGGCGAGACCGAGGTTCCGAGCCGCGCGTATGTGGCGAGCTTTGGCTTTAAGGGCCAGGACCAGCAGAAGCGCGCTGGCGTGCTCTCCGGCGGCGAGCGCAACCGTCTGAACTTGGCGCTTACGCTCAAGCAGGGCGGCAACCTGCTGCTTCTCGACGAGCCCACGAACGACCTCGACGTCGAGACGCTGTCCTCGCTCGAAGCGGCGCTGCTCGAGTTCCCGGGCTGCTCGGTGGTCATTAGCCACGATCGTATGTTCCTGGACCGCGTCGCCACGCACATTCTGGCGTGGGAGGGCACCGACGAGAATCCGGGCAACTGGTATTGGTTCGAGGGCAACTTCGAGGCCTATCAGGCCAACCGCATCGAGCGCCTGGGCGAGGACGCAGCCCAGCCGCATCGTATCCACCGCAAGCTCACGCGTGACTAGGTTTATTGCTGGTTTGGTTACGTAACATCAACAAATAAAAACGGCTCAAATCCTGATTTGGATTTGAGCCGTTTGTCGTTACTGCTCGGGTTCTTCGACTTTGTCGATAGCCCAGGTGGCTCCGAGGCCGCCGGTGGTGTTGCGGCGGATGCGCACGGCAACCTCGCGGCGCTCGCCGGCCTGCGTGTAGTGCAGGGGGAAGCTTGCGCGGTTTCGCGCGGCCTCGATGGTACCGCGCTCGCGGGCGATCCAGTAGTACTCGCCGACGATGCCGAGCGTGTCGGCGCCGTAGGGGAGATAGGTCGACAGCTGGTGCAGAAGCGGGCCGGGGCAGAAGACCTCGGTTGCGAAATCGACGGGGAAGTCCTCGGGGATGGCGGGCGCTACGGGTGCGGGGGTTGGGGCCGCTGCGGGTGCCGAAGCCGGTGCGGATGCGGGAATTTGATCGCAAGCAGCGGCGGGCACGGATTCGACGACGGGTGCGGGCTCCGACGTTACTTCCGGCTTGATCTCGGAATCTGCGGGCTTCACGGTGACGGGCGCGTCTGCAACTGCGGTTTCAACCTCAACCTGCGTCGCGTTCTCGTTCTCGACGCTCGACTTTGCCTCGATGGGCGTGGATGCCATGGTGGTGATGCCGGCGTTTGCGTTCTCGGGGTCATAGACGACCGTGAGCGAGATGGCAGGCTGCGGCGCCTCGGGCTCCGATGCCGCCTCGGTAGCGTCTTGATCGGCGGGCTCGTCGGGCTGATCGTCCTCGGCCTCGTCGCCAAAGACATCGCTGTTTTGGAACGCAGACGTCTCGGGTTGGTTAGCGGCTTCTTCGGTTGTCGACTTGGGAGCCTCGTTGAGCTCCGTAGTGGCTTCCTGCTCGGATATGACTTTGGGATCGGTCGTGGCGGCGATTTCGGTTTCGGCTTCTGCCGTTACCTCAATAGCGACTTCGATCTCTGTCTCGGGCTCGGGCTCCGGCACAGCTTCAGCCACGGGCTCGGGCTCGGGACGCTTAACGTGCTTGGGGCGCACGGCCTTGAGGTCCTTCTCGCCGCGCTTTTTCTTTTTGTAGGACTGCTTGGCTCCCTTGGCTGCCTTGGGCTTGTCCTCGCCCTTGGCAAGGGCGGTATCCCAGACCTCGTTAGCGATGACGGTGGCATACAGGCGACCGCCCTTAAAGACAGTCAACTTAATGCAGTCGTCGAGCTCCTCGAGCAGCTCGCGCGTGGACTCGAAGCCCAGGTCATAAGCAGTCATGTCGCCCGCGGCGAGCGCCTCTTCGACCTGCGTCATAAACGTTTGCTTGCCGCATCCAATCGCATCGCGCAGCAGGCGATACAGATAGATGTGGTTGCCCAGCGATAGCGTGGGCCTAACTATTGTCTTGCTCATGGCAAATCTCCTCTTTACACACCAAAGCATCTTACCATCGCACGGGCCTTGCCATCTCGTCGCCCAAGGTAAACGGGCGCGACCGTTGCCGGTTCGCGCCCGTTATGCAGGTCGGTTATCTATGAGAGACAAACGTGCTTAGTTGCCCGATGCCGTGTCTTGGCTCGAGCTGTCTGATGCCGTGCCGGAAGCGGTTCCGCTCGAGCTGTTGGTGTTGCTATTGTCGGTAGATCCCGTGCCCGATGCATTGCCGCTCGTCTGGTCGCCTGTGCTCGGTTGAGAGCCGTCAGTCGTTTGGCTTGAGTCAGTCGTGCTGGATTGCGTGCCACTGTTGGCCGTAGAGGAATCGGCGCCCTGCGATTGATCGGGGGTGTTCGATGACGAGTCGGTGGATGCGGAGTTGCCCTGCGGGTCGTCCTGCTGGCTTTGCGATTGACCGGAGCTATCCGCGTCGTGCTCGGTCGTATGCGACGAAAGGATCGGCTCGGGGCGCTCGCCCAGGCCCTCACCGGCAGTGGTGATAAGGATGGCGCCGGCGCAGGCGATGACCGCGACGATGGCGATGGCGATCGAGAAGATGATGACCTTCTTTTGCGTCTGGCTGCGCTCTGCCGCCGCCTTGGCGCGCAGGCTGTCGGGGGCGACGCGCGCCGTGGTCGCGCGCCCTGCAATCTGGCGCATCTCCTGGGTAGTTGCGGCGCCGCCTAAGTGCTCCTCGGCATTAAACTCAACGGGTTCATAGGCGCCGGCGGGGTAGTCGACGTCGGCGTGCGTACCTTTGAGGGCTTTGGCGCTGGCGGAGATAAAGTGGCGGTAGACCTGCGAGGACACAACGGTGATGACCGAGCTCACGGCGGCGCCAATTACTGAACCGGCAATACCAATCTTGGAAGCAAGCGCGACGCTCGTGGCGGCGGCTGCGGCGCCGGCGATGATCTGGGGAATGGAAATGTCATCGAACAGGCCCTTTTTGGGCGTGATGGCCATGGTCTGTCCGATGGAATGGTTTTCGTGAACGCCGTTGTTGAGCGCGGCTGGTGTCATGACGCGCGTGCGCGGCGCGTCGGTGTACTTGGTTGTCATACGGGGCCCTCCCGGTGTAAATCTGCTTCGTTTCATGTAGCCATCAGGGTACCCACCAGATGTGAATCGTACGTGACATTTAACAGATATCATCAACTCATCAATTGCTCACCAAGTTGGTGGGATGCGGTTACACCCGGCGGTTGAACTACAATAGGGCTTGCTAATTGTTGTGAATGGCGTCTACGCACGGGAGCATTCTTATGAATCTTCACCTTTCTCAGTCTGATGGCTTTTTGCGTGTGGCGGCGGCGTCGCCGCGGATTCGCGTGGCCGATGTCGAGGGCAATGCCGAGGTTGCGCTGGCGGCTGTTCGCGAGGCTACCGAGCGCGGCGTCCGCGTGCTGGTGCTGCCCGAGCTTAACCTGACCGGCTATACCGCGGCTGATCTGTTCCATAACCGTACATTGCTGCATGCCTGCGAGACCGCACTGGCACATATTCTCGATGAAACCCGCGAGCTGCCGATTGTCTTTACCATCGGTCTTCCCGTTGCAGTTGCCGAGAATATCTACAACTGCGCCGCCGTGTGCTGCGCGGGCGAGCTTTTGGGTCTTACGGCCAAGAAGTATCTGCCCAACTATGGCGAGTTCTACGAGCGCCGCTGGTTTGCTCCGGCGCCCGCAGATCCTGTGTGGGTCGAGTTTGCCGGTCAGGGTCCGGTTCCGCTGGGTTCGGGGCTTGTCTACCGCTGCTGTGATGAAGGTGCCGAGGACATGATGCTGGGCGTTGAGGTCTGCGAGGACCTGTGGGTGCCGGCGCCCCCTTCGACCGAGATGGCGCTTGCCGGTGCGACGGTGATCCTCAACCCGTCGGCCTCGGACGAGATTATCGGTAAGGCAGACTATCGCCGCAGCCTCATCTCCAATCAGAGTGCGCGCCTGTACTGTGCCTATGCCTATGCAGATGCGAGCGAGGGCGAGTCCACGACCGACATGGTCTTTGCGGGCGAGAACCTCGTCTACGAAAACGGATCTAAGCTCGCCGCCACGAAGCTCCTCACCTGCGATATGGCCGTCGCCGACGTTGACCTTGACCGCCTGGTTGCCGAGCGTCGCCGCTCGACGACGTGGACGCGCGCGGACGATGCGCCGGAGGCCACGACCATCGAGTTTTCGTTTGAGGGCGTGCTGGTTGAAGAACCTGTCCTGCGCGATGCGCTCGACATCGGCCGTGTCTTCCCCCGCGCGCCCTTTGTGCCGGCCGACCATGGCGACCTGGCCGAGCGTTGCGAGACCATCCTCGACCTGCAGACCGCCGGCCTCAAGACGCGCCTTGCCCACACGGGCACCAAAGCTGCGGTCATCGGTCTTTCGGGTGGCTTGGACTCCACGCTGGCACTGCTTGTGACCGTGCGTGCCTTCGATGCGCTGGGGCTGCCGCGCACGGGTATCACGGCGGTCTCCATGCCAGGTTTTGGCACGACGCATCGCACTAAGTCGAATGCCGAGTCGCTCGCCCGCGACCTGGGCGTGGGCTTCCGTGAGGTTTCGATTCACGCGGCCGTGGAACAGCACTTTACGGATATTGAACACGACCCGGCAGTTCAGGATGTGACCTACGAGAACAGCCAGGCGCGCGAGCGTACGCAGATTCTGATGGACCTGGCCAACCAGGCTGGCGGCTTTGTCATCGGCACCGGCGACCTGTCGGAGCTGGCGCTCGGCTGGGCTACCTATAACGGCGACCACATGAGCATGTACGCCGTCAACGCGAGCGTGCCCAAGACGCTTGTGCGCCATCTGGTGCGCTATGCGGCTGATGTCTTTGGCGGGCGTATCGCCGAGGTCTTGCTCGACATTCTCGATACGCCGGTGTCCCCCGAGCTTCTGCCGCCCACGGGCGACGGCGAGATTGCACAGAAGACTGAGGATTTGGTGGGTCCGTACGAGTTGCACGACTACTTCCTCTACTACCTGCTGCGTTTTGGCTTTGAGCCGGGCAAGATCTACCGCATGGCGCTCAAGAGTTTCGAGGGTGTCTACGACGCCGAGATCGTCCACACGTGGCTGCGCACGTTCTATCGTCGCTTCTTTGCCCAGCAGTTTAAGCGCAGCTGCCTGCCCGATGGTCCCAAGGTGGGCTCGGTGACGCTCAGCCCGCGCGGCGATTGGCGTATGCCGAGTGACGCTAGCTCGCGTCTGTGGCTTGCGCAGATCGACGCACTCAATGCAATTGACTGAGGTTGGCTAAATTGAACCAATACGGGGTTTGTAAGCGTTACACTTTTGCAATCTGATGGCCCGTATCGCGCGGCGCTCTTGTCGGAGCGCCGCGTTTTTTATATCGAAAGGTGGCACCATGCAGGCATCGCAGCGTCTCGAGCGCTTTGGCGCGGAGGTCTTCGCCTCGCTCAACAACAAACTGCTTGCGCTGAAGGCTCAGGGCAAGACCATTTACAACATGAGCGTGGGCACGCCCGACTTTAAGCCGTACGACCACGTGGTCGATGCGCTCACACAAGCCGCCCAGGATCCCGAGATGTGGAAGTACGCCCTGCGCGACCTGCCCGAACTCAAGCAAGCCGTGTGCGATTACTATGAGCGCCGCTTTGGCGTTTCGGGCATTACGCCGTCCATGGTGCAGTCGTGCAACGGCACACAGGAGGGCGTGGGTCATTTGGGCCTGGCTCTGCTCGATCCGGGTGATACCATCCTGGTGCCCGATCCGTGCTATCCGGTCTTTGAGGCGGGCGCTAAGATTGCCGATGCCAAGCTCGAGTACTATCCGCTGGTTGCCGAGCACAATTACTTGCCCTATGTGGCGGGCATCGATCCCGAGGTGGCCGACCGTGCCAAGTACATGATCGTGTCACTGCCCGCCAATCCGGTGGGCTCGGTGGGCACGCCCGAGATCTACGAGGAGATCATCGCTTTCGCCCACGAGCACGACCTGTTGATCGTCCACGACAACGCATACTCGGACATTGTGTTCGACGGCGAGCCGGGCGGCAGCTTCTTGCAGTATCCCGGCGCGCTCGAGGTGGGCGTTGAGTTCTTCTCGCTTTCCAAGTCGTTTAACGTCACCGGTGCGCGCATCGGCTTTTTGGTCGGTCGCGAGGATGTGGTCTCGGCCTTTGCCAAGCTGCGTGGCCAGATCGACTTCGGTATGTTCTTCCCGATCCAGAAGGCTGCTATCGCTTGCCTGAACGGTCCGCGCGATGAGGTCGAGGCGCAGCGTCTGAAGTACCAGGAGCGCCGCGATGCTCTGTGCGACGGTCTTGAGGGCCTGGGCTGGGAGCGTCCCAACGCGCATGGCTCTATGTTTGTGTGGGCCAAGCTTCCTGGCGGTCGCACCGATTCCATGGCGTTTTGCGAGGAGCTCATGGAGAAGGCCGGCGTTGTGGTGACGCCGGGCGCGAGCTTTGGTCCTTCGGGCGAGGGACACGTGCGCATGGCGCTGGTCCTGCCGCCCGATCAGATCGCTTTGGCTGTCGAGGCCATTCGCGAGGCGGGCCTGTATTAGAAAGTTGTCTCGGCTCGTCAATAGCTCGAAACCGATTTCGTGCAGTTATTTTACGAACTCTGCAAACAATTTCGGTAAACGGTCGATTTTTGGCTGCGAATAGGAGCATAATCAAAGTCCCGATTGGATGTATTGGGATTACGGCAAGCCGCTCGGGTCGTTCCCGGGCGGCTTGTTTGTGGAGAGAGATGGGAGTTTCTAATGGTTAACGAGAAGAAGGTCGCTATTGTCGGCTGCGGTTTCGTCGGTTCGTCTTCGGCGTTCGCGCTGATGCAGAGTGGTCTGTTCTCTGAGATGGTCCTCATCGACGTGGACAAGAACCGCGCCGAGGGCGAGGCCCTGGATATCGCGCACGGCATGACGTTTGCCGAGCCGATGAAGATCTACGCCGGCGATTATTCCGATGTCGCCGACGCCGCCATGATCGTCGTCACCGCTGGCGCTGCCCAGAAGCCCGGTGAGACCCGCCTGGACCTGGTCAACAAGAACGTCAACATCTTTAAGTCCATTATCCCCGAGATTAAGAAGTCCGGCTTTGACGGCATTCTGCTCATCGTCTCCAACCCGGTCGATGTTCTGACCTATGCCGCCATCAAGATGTCCGGCCTGCCCGAGGGCCATGTCATCGGCTCCGGTACCGTGCTCGACACCGGTCGCCTGCAGCAGATGCTTGGTGCCCACGTCGAGGTTGACCCGCGCGACGTTCAGGCCTATGTCATGGGTGAGCACGGCGACTCCGAGTTTGTCGCTTGGTCCAGCGCTCAGGTTGCCGGCGTTCCGCTGAACACCTTCTGCGAGCTTCACGGCCACCTGGAGCACGAAGCCGCCGAGAAGCGTATTGCCGAGGACGTCAAGAACTCCGCCTACACCATCATCGAGAAGAAGCACGCCACCTACTATGGCGTCGCCATGGCCGTCAAGCGTATCTGCACCGCCGTCATGCGCGATGAGCAGACCGTTCTGCCTGTCTCCTCGCTCATGGTGGGCGAGTACGGCCTGTCCGATCTGGCCATCTCCATGCCGACGGTCGTTGGCCGCGACGGCGTCGTTTGCCGCGTTCCCGTGCCGCTGAACGATGACGAGCAGCATGAGCTCACCGTCTCTGCAAAGGCCCTTAAGGACATCATCGACAGCGTCGACTTCTCCTGCTAAATCAAGCTCGCTAGAGCGAAAAGCTACAATGAAGGCGTCCGGGTCCACACGGCCCGGGCGCCTTTTTGGTGCAAAGTAACCTGACCCCAATGCACCATCCCTATACACCATGGTTGATGGGAGGGCCATGTCGGATTCGCCTAATTTTTTGACCTATGCCCAGACGGCGTTTGATCCGTTTGAGGAGCGGCCGTTCTGCGCGGTGGATAGCCTGGTCTTTGCGTGGTTGTCCTATTTGCGTTTGCCGGGTGATATGGCAGAGCTGACGAACTGGCAGGGCCTAGACGTACGCGAGCTGCTGCGTGCCGAGTGCTACCGGGACATGATTGACGACTTGTGGGATCCAGAGGGGAGCAGGGCCTTATTGGAGGCCGTGGCAGCAAGCCCTCGCTACCGTGGCGTGCACGTTTGCGGCTATCGTGCCGTGAGCGATGTGGTGGCGACAGAGCAGTTTGCAGCCATGGCGTTCCGGTTTCCGGCGGGGTTTAGCTATCTTTCCTTCCGGGGGACCGACAGCACGATTGTGGGCTGGAAAGAGGACTTTAACATGGCGTTCCGGTGTCCTGTGCCGGCCCAGGAATCCGCGGCGCGTTATGTGGACGAGGCGGCGGATGCGATTGACGGGCCGCTCTTGTGCGGAGGCCATTCCAAGGGCGGAAATCTGGCTGTGTATGGTGCAGCGATGTGCTCAAGCGGTGCTCGCAACCGGATTGAGCTGGTCTTCTCCCACGATGGCCCTGGCTTTGTCGAGGAGTTTCTGAACGGAGACGCCTTTGCGAGCCTTTCTGGTCGTATTGATAAAACCCTGCCCCAGTCTTCGATCTTCGGCATGATGTTCGAGACGCAAGAGGACTACGCTATCGTCGAAAGCACCGAGTTTAGCCTGCTGCAACACAATCCCTTTAGCTGGGTGGTCGACGGCTGCGATTTTGTGTATTGCGAACGCCTGTCTGCTGGCGCGCGATATGTTGATGGCTCTATTCGCGAGATGCTGCTTGCAGTGTCACCTGGCGAGCGCGAGCGTTTTGTAGATGCGTTGTTCTCCGTGTTTGAGGCTACGGGCGCCGAACGTTTTGCGGATATCGCCGGGAACATGCGCGAGAACCTGCCTGTGATGCTCCGGGCCGCCCAAGGCTTTGACAAGGATACGCGCCATTTTGTTTCGCAGACCATCGCGGCAATTCTTAGATGTGCATTGCTGCCCAAACGCCCTCAGATCGACATGTCCGCTGCCGGTAAGAGTCTGGCAGAACAACTCGAGGCCTGGCAGTCCGAGCTCCTGCGTTAACCATTGGTGCAGAGAAACCTGGCCCCAATGCAGCAATCTTCGATGCGCTTGGGGCGGGCTCGACCGCTATACTGGTTCGTGCCGAAATCGATCTAGAACGGAATGCCGTATATGAAAATCAATCACGCGATTCTGCATATCCTGGACTTTGACTCTGCCGTTAACGTTATGAGCCAGCGCGAGCTCGATATCGAAAGCCGTACCGTGCGCAACTTCGTGACCACGCATCTGCGCCGCGCACGAACCTCGGCCGACAATAAACGTGCCACGTTTGCCGAGAACTCTGCGTTTGGCGGCGAGCTCAAGGGCTATTTCTTCGGCGAGCGCGAGTTCGTGGACCTGTCGCAGCAGATTGCGGAGTTTATCTCCTCCGAGCTCACCAAAGCCGAGAAAGCCGAGTCCACCGACGTGCTCGTGGCCGATTTTGACGACGATGAGGATGCCCGCTGGTTTGCCGTGATGCTGTTGGGCTCCAAGCAGGCTTTTATGCACGAAGTGGGCCGCGAGGAGGGGGAGGTGCGCAATGACATCGCGCGCCACTACGCTATTCTGCCAAACCCCTCGCAAAAGGTGCCAAGCTATGCCATCGTGCGCGCGAGCACCATGGAGATCGGCTACGTGGACAAGAAGCGCAAGATTGCCGGCGAGGACCGTATGCTTATCCCCGATGGCCTGCTGCAGTGCGACACGGGTGTATCGGGCAAGGAGGTCATCGACACCGTGACGCGTGTGGTCGAGGAAGTCGCCGAGGAGCATGGTGCCAATACGGCCGTGGCACTCGCCAAGGTTAAGGCTGCCGTTGCCGAGAAGGTTGAGGATGACGAGGAGCTGCCGCCTTGGGATATCGTCGATGAGGTCTTTGAGGACGAACCGGTCATCAAGGAAAGCGTGCGCGCGGCACTGACCGAGGAGAAGGTTCCCGAGCACGTTCCCGTGGAGCGCAAGCAGGTCGAGCGCGCTGCCGTGCGCAATCACAAGATCCGTACCGACACGGGTATCGAAATCAGCTTCCCGGCCGAGATGGGTTCGAATTCCGAGTACATCGAGTTCGTCAACGAGCCCAACGGCCTCATCTCCATCGAGCTCAAAAACATCGGTAGTATCGAGAATCGATAGGGCTTTTTCTTTCGAATAAAAGTCTGGATTATATTTTGAAGTATACTTTGAAATATAATCCAGATTATTTTTTGGAGGTCAAAATGTCCCCACTCGTTCTGGAAAAACCGGTGTTTACAAAAGACCAGGTTGTTTCTGCTACCGAAGCAAGCAAGTCCTTATCTGCCATTCGTAAACGCGCAAAACGCGCGCCTCAGTTCATTGCTGATCATAATGATATCGATACCGTGATTATCGACTATGCTGCCTATGAGGAAATGTACGGCGCGCTGCAGTATCTGCATGAACTTGAGATAAATCGCATCGCTGCGGATCGAGTCAAGCATGGTCCGCATGAGTTTGTTCCGTTTGAGGACGCCTTAACTGCCGAGGAGCTCGCGGAGCTTGAGTCGATGGATTCGGACGCGATTCCCGACGAGGATCTTTTCGAATGAGCGGGCATTTTGTTGTCGGCTTTTTGAATCGAGACGTCGAGAAGGAATATCAAAAACTAGATGGATCCCAGCGCAGGCTCGTCCGTATTGCCGTCGCAAAATTAAAGACGCGCGCTGATGAAATCGGAACGCCGCTTCACGGCGAGCTCGCCGGCTGCAAAAAGATTAAATGGCGGAATGCGGGACTCAGAATGGTTTTCCGAATCCGAGAGGACGGAATGGTTGAGATTGCCGAGATTGTGGCAATAGGGCGGCGCGATCGTTCCGAGGTCTATAAGACGGCCGTAGGGCGTCTGTCAAAGCAACCCGCCATGGTTGAATACGATGGAACCCTGAGATAAAGAAGGCCGAAGTCCCGGGCGGGGCTTCGGCCTTCTTGCTTGGGGCTTAATTACGCTACAGGTTGAGCGTACGTCAGCGAAAAAGCCCCAGAGCGAGCAAGGTGACGTGAAAGAGGAGGGCATTGACCTTCTGGTCATGCCCGACGATTGAACGTCAGATTGCCGCTCTGGGTCGTTTGCAGCGTCGACTTGTTACGCGGTTTGTCAAAACCGCGTAACTATTAAAGCTTGCGCAGACCTTCCTCGAGACCGGTCTTGCTGTCGGTCTGGGCGTCGCGCATCTTGATGACGCGGGCGGGGACACCGGCCACGACGGCGCCGGCGGGGACGTCCTCGACGCACACGGCACCGGCGGCCACGACGGCGCCCTTGCCCACGCGCACGCCCTCCAGGACCACGGCGTTGGCGCCAATCATGACATCATCCTCGATGATGACGGGCGTGGCGCTGGCGGGCTCTACAACGCCTGCCAACACGGTGCCGGCGCCGATGTGGCAGTTCTTGCCCACGGTGGCGCGGCCGCCCAGCACGGCGCCCATGTCGATCATGGAGCCTTCGCCAATGACGGAGCCGATGTTGATGATGGCGCCCATCATGATGACGGCGCGGTCGCCGATTTCGACGCGGTCGCGGATGATCGCGCCCGGCTCAATGCGGGCGTTGATGCCCTTAAGGTCGAGCATGGGGACGGCGGAGTTGCGGCAGTCGTTCTCCACATCGTAGTAGTCGATGGAGTCGGCATTGGCATCGAGGATGGCCTTGAGCTCATCCCAGTCGCCAAAGACGGTCTTGCCACGACGACCGCCGTAGACGTGTGCATTGCCCCACTGGACCTTCATGCCCGGCTTCTCGCGCACATAAAGCTTGACAGGCGTCTTTTTAGGCGCGGTGGCGATGTAGTTGATAATCTCCTGTGCATCCATCTCGGCTGCGTTGCTCATTTGCTATCTCTCCTTTGGGTGGATTCGGTTGATACCTGGTTAGGCAAACATGACCTGGTCGAACGTATAGAAGCCGGGTTCGCGGGTGACGAGCTTCTGCGCGGCTGCCAAGGCGCCGTTGACAAAGATCTGACGGCTCGTGGCGCGGTGGGTGAGCGTGACCTCCTCGTCCTGGCCAAAGAAACTCACCTCGTGCACGCCGGCGACGGTGCCGCCGCGCAGCGAGTGCATACCGATCTCCTTGGGGTCACGCGCGCCGCACATGCCCTCGCGACCGTAGACAGGATGATAACCAGCCTCGGGCTCGGCCTCGACCACGGCGTCGAGTAGCAGCTTGGCGGTGCCGCTGGGGGCATCGACCTTTTGGTTATGGTGTGTCTCGACGATTTCGCAGTCAAAGCCGGGCAGTTCGCGCGTGGCCTGTGCAACCAGATGGCGCAGGGCGGCGATGCCGATAGAGTAGTTGCCCGAGTGCATGACACGGGCATTCTGGCCCAGCTCGCGCAGGCGGTCCATCTGCTCAGGCGAATAGCCCGTGGTGCCGGAAACGAGTGCGGCGCCCGTGCGCTCGACATAGGCGACGACGGCATCGAAGGTCACGACGTTCGAGAAGTCGATGATGACGTCGGCTGCCGGGGCGCTCTCGAGATCGGACAGATCAAAACCGATCTGGGCGACGATATCAAAAACGGGCTGACCGGCGGCGTCGACAACGCCCTCGGCGGTGGTGCGGATGAGCGAGCCCATGCGGCCCGTTCCCATAATGACGGTCTTAATCAAGCAGACCAGCTCCCTTCAGAGCATCGGTAAGTGCGGCGCGCGCGTCGTCTGCCATGGGGCAAAGCGGCATGCGGTAGTTGGCTTCGATCATACCCATCTGGGCGAGTGCCTCCTTGACGGGGATGGGGTTGACCTCGCTAAAGAGGGCGTTGATGAGCGGCTGGCCGGCAATCTGGATGTCGCGGGCACGTGCCACGTCGCCGTCCAGGTAGGCGCGGCACATGTCGTGCACGAGCTGCGGCTGAACATCGGCCCACACGCTGATGGTGCCCGAGGCCCCCAAGCTCATGAGCGGTACGGTGAGCGCGTCCTCGCCCGAGTACATGCGGAAGTCGTCGGACAGCAGGTGGGCGATCTTGGCCGTGTAGGCGACGTTGCCCGAGGCTTCCTTAATACCCATGATGTTGGGGTGCGCGGCCAGGCGCTCTACGTTGCGCTCGCTGATGCCGCAGCCGCATCGGCCGGGGATGTTGTACAGGATGCAGGGGATGTCCACGGCATCCGCTACGGTCTTAAAGTGCTGGTAGATACCCTCTTCGTTAGACTTGTTGTAGTAGGGGGTAATGAGCAGCAGACCGTCGGCGCCCAGGCCTTGGTAGGTGAGCGACTTGGTGAGCATGGTCTGCGTGGAGTTAGAGCCCGAGCCTGCAATGACGGGGACGCGTCCTGCAACCTGCTTGACCACGGCGGCGACGACGGAGTTGTCCTCGTCATCGGTCATCGTGGCGCTCTCGCCGGTGGTGCCCAGGGTGAGGATGGCGTCGGTGCCATTTTGCAGGTGGAAATCGATAAGGCGCTCGAGCGCGTCGAAGTCGACGCTGCCGTCCTTTTTAAACGGTGTGACGAGGGCGACGATTGAGCCCTCGAGATTGCGGATGTCCATGTTCTTCTCCTTCGCTTCCGCGATCTGGATGCGTTTGTTCCATTGGGCGGCGACGGCCAGGCGCTCGTCTTGGACGCGACGACGAGCACTTTCGGCGCGCGACTTTGCCAGCAGCTCGCGGCCGCACGGCAGCACGTCGAGCGTGGCAAAGTAATCGCCCGGACGCTCGGCGCGACGAATGAGATCTGCCGAGCCGTCGGGGCGCAGCAATACCTCGGCGGAGCGCAGACGGCCGTTGTAGTTGTAGCCCATGGAGTAGCCATGCGCGCCGGTATCGTGGATCACGAGTACATCACCCATGTCGATCTGCGGCAGCTCGCGGTCGATAGCGAACTTATCGTTGTTCTCGCACAAGTTGCCCGTGATGTCATACGTGTTCGTAACCGGTGCTGCGGTCTTGTCAGGGCCACCCGGCTGTCCCATCACCGTAATGTGGTGGTAGGCACCATACATAGCGGGACGAATGAGGTCGACGGCGCTTGCGTCCACGCCGATATAGTCCTTGTAAATCTGCTTCTCGTGGATGGCCTTGGTGACCAGGCATCCGTAGGGGCCCATCATAAAGCGACCCATCTCGGTGCAGATGGCCACATCGCCCATGCCGGCGGGGACCAGAATCTCGTCGTAGGCTGCGTGTACGCCCTCGCCGATGGCGTGGATGTCGTTAGCCTGCTGCTCGGGCAGGTAGGGGATACCCACACCGCCGGACAGATTGATAAAGGCGACATGTGCGCCGGTCTCGCGCTCCAGGCGCACGGCAAGCTCAAAGAGGATGCGCGCAAGCTTGGGGTAGTAGTCGTTGGTGACGGTGTTGCTGGCAAGGAAGGCGTGGATACCAAAGTCCTCGGCGCCCTTGGCCTTGAGCGTGCGGAAGGCCTCGAAGAGCTGCTCGGTGGTCATGCCGTATTTGGAGTCGCCGGGGTTATCCATGATGCCATTGGAGAGCTGGAACAGGCCGCCCGGATTAAAACGGCAGCTGACCGTCTTGGGAATGGGGCCTGCGACGCGCTCGAAGAACTCGATGTGGCTGATGTCGTCAAAGTTGACGATGGCACCCAGCTTGTCGGCGAGCTCAAAGTCCGCCGCCGGCGTGTCGTTGGATGAGAACATGATGTCGTGTCCCGTGATGCCCAGCGAGCGGGCGATCATAAGCTCGGTATAGCTCGAGCAATCGCAGCCGCAGCCGTATTCGTTGAGAATGGAGATGAGCGCCGGGTTGGGATTGGCCTTGACGGCAAAGTACTCCTTAAAGCCCGGGTTCCATGCAAAGGCGTCGCGCACTTCCTGCATGTTGCGGCGGATGCCCGCCTCGTCGTATAGATGAAACGGCGTGGGAAACTGCTCGACGATATGCTCGAGCGTTTCCTTGTCCACAAACGGCTGCTTGGCCGCATATGCCTCGTTGGGGGTCAATGCCATGTCCCGTAAACCTCGCTATCCAGACGGCGCCATCTGCGCATCGAATCCGCATAGCGTGGACCCAATGTCCGGATAGCGCTCCCGCATTGCTGCAGACAGTCCTGCGGGTGTTTCCCGCAGGCCCACCAGGTTGTTCGTGCCTGAAAAACCCAATTCGGCGGGTTTCGCCTCCCCGCGGGGTCAAAGCCTGCCGGCTCGCCCGCGGCTCTTCGTGCCCGCGCCTCTATCAAGTGGTAACGACCCTACCACGTTGCACTTTACCAAACAAGAGTATTCGTATATAACGTTTAAAAAATGCAGGGATATGCTAGAAACAAGGGCGTCACAATTCTGCATCACAATATTGTGTGAATGGATATGCCCCATGAAAGGATCCTTTATGACCGAGCTCCAAGAACTCCGTCGCTATCGTCGCGACCTGCATCGCATTCCGGAGCACGACTTCGATCTTCCGCAAACCATCGCCTATATCGAGGGCGTGCTCGCCCCGCTTGCCTGCGAGGTGACCCATCCCTGTCCGAGCTGCGTCTGCGCCTTCTTCGACGCTGGCACGGGCGCCGCGCATGCCACGGCGATTCGCGCCGATATGGACGCGCTTCCCGTCGCGGAGGCGACGGGCGCGGCCTTTGCCTCGACACATCCCGGAAAGATGCACGCTTGCGGACACGATGGACACATGGCCATGGCGCTTGCGGCGGCGACCTTTGTCGATCGCGCGATTCGTGAGCAACCGGGTGCCATCAAGCGCAACGTGCTCTTTGTGTTCCAGCCGGCCGAGGAGACGACCGGTGGCGCCAAGACAGTTTGTGAGAGTGGGGTGTTTGAGCGCTACGGGGCAGACCGTATCTTCGGGTTCCACGTATGGCCCGACCTGCCTGCGAACACGTTGGCGAGCTGTTCTGGTCCGCTGCTGGCGCGCTCGAGTGAAACGCACGTGCACATTCACGGGACAAGCATCCATATCGCCAAGACTTACGGCGTTCCAGTCGAGGAATCGCACGACGCGGCGCTGGCAGCAGCCAAGTTTTTGGTTGCCGAGCGCGAACTGATGGACGAGTTGGGTGCCGACGAGCCCTGCATTGGCAAGTTCGGCCTGCTGCAGGCCGGCACCGTCTGCAATGCGGTTGCGGGGGAGGCGCATGTCGCTGGCAGCCTGCGCGTGTTTACGGATGACATGTTTGACCGTGCGCGCGAGGGCGTGCGCCGCGTGCTGGACGAGGCCTGCGCCGCAACGGGCTGCACGTACGACCTCGACTTTGCCGAGGGCTATCCGCCAGTCGATAACGACCCCGAGCTGTTTGCCCACATTGCGCCTGCCTTGTCCGAGCTGCAACTCGTGGACGAGCCGCTGCTGATTGCCGAGGATTTCGCGTTCTACCAGCGCCATCTGCCGGGCGTGTTCTTCTTGCTGGGCACGGGCGTTCCTGCCAGTCAGGATAATCCGAGCGACGCCGAGGGCTGCCCTGCCTATGCCACAAGTGCCCTGCATACTGATACCATGCTCTTTGACGAGGAAATCCTACTCAAGGGCCTCGATGTCTATAAACGATTGCTTTTGCTTGCTTAAGTGTCGAAGGATACCTGTCTAGAAAACACGAACAGATGTACGGTATAATAGAGATGTAAGCCTATAGAAACGTTTGACGTTATTAACGTAAGGCGATACTATGATTGCATCATATAAAGATGGAGACACTGAACGCTTTGCAATGGGTACGCGGATTAGGAAGTTCATTCCTTTTGAGCGGGTCGCCTTGAGGAAGATTCGCCAACTGCAGATCTGCGCTTCGCTTGATGATCTTCGCGTTCCGCCAGGCAATCGTCTTGAAGCGTTGAAGGGCGATCGCGCCGGTCAATATAGTATCCGTGTCAATGAGCGCTATCGGGTCTGTTTTGAGTGGAGACAGGGGATGGCTTGGAATGTCGAAATCGCCGATTATCACAAGTGATGAGACTGCGCCCGATTTGCTGCCGCCGGTGACTCCTGGTGAGCTTCTCAAAGAGGAATTTCTTGTCCCTATGGGCATTTCTCAATATCGCCTTGCTAAGGAGACCGGGATTCCGGCTCAACGCATTGGGCAGATTGTCTTGGGGAGGCGTCGTGTGACGGCCGACACCGACCTTCGCCTTTGTCGCTACTTTGGCCTGACGGATGGTTATTGGCTGCGCGCCCAGATAACGTTTGATCTCGAGGCGGAGAAGAGGCGCATCGAACCGGAACTGGATAAGATCATTCCTGTCCAGCAGGCTATCGCATTGTAGTGTTCAAAGATGTTGAGGTTGGAGTGACGATGGGGCGACGCCGACAGACTGCCGTGTATAGTCCGGGTGGATGCGGGTGTGGGTTGCTGCTGCTCCCGGTTATTGCTGTGAGCATTGGCGTGATGTTTGCGCTTGCTGGACTGGCCGCGGCGGCACTCGTGTTGCTGATTGCTGCTATTGGTGTGACGATTTGGCTCTATCGTTGCCGCGAGCAACGTCGTGCCGACGGTAAAACCAATGTTGGATGGACTATCTTTTTGGTCGTCGCCTACCTATTGAGCATCAGTTATTTGGCCTTCTTTATCCTGTTACTTGTAAGCACCTTTACCGGGGAATCCGTCACGGTGGGTTGATGCACTGCCAGCGGACGGTCGCGCAAAGTTCGTTTGCTTGGCGTTTGGATAACTGCATTGGCCGTTTACCGCAACCTTAGCTCACAGCTAATGAATTCAAGTTCAATCCTTCCTACGATGTGCTGTGTGCCGGCGCGGTAGCCGGATCGTAGGAAGGATGCATGATGAATAAGCTCGAAAACGAAGTGCTGCTGAGCCGTCGCGCTGCACTTGGCGCATTCGCCACTGTTGCCTTGGGGACCGCCAGTCTTCTTGCCGGTTGCGGTAGCGATAAGGCGACCGTCACCGAGGATGCTGGCGATGGCGACAAGAAGGAAGAAACGAAGAAGGAAGAGCAGCCTACGACTGACCTGGCTGTTGGCACGACGGTGACCACGACTGCCGGTCTTTCCGTCGTCGTCGATTCCGTCCAGCCCGGTCTCACAAATTTTGACGGTTCGACCATGACGGGTATTCACGTCACGTACGTCAACAATGGCGATGAGGGCGCGGACTACAATGTCTACGACTGGAAGGGCGAGGACGCCAACGGTGCTCAGCAGAACCAGGGTTATTACAGCGAGGGCTCCGATGAACTGCAGTCTGGTACCCTTGCCGCCGGCGGTTCCGTGGCGGGCAATATCTACTTTGATGGTGACATCAAGAAGGCTCTCTATTTTGCCAACGTGTTTGATAAGTCTGCCGCTGCAAGCTGGGTGCTGGCCTAACATGTCGCTACCGTTGCGCCGTATGGGAGGTGAGGTCGTATGCCCGATAAAAAGCTGACGGACGAGTTACTCAATGAACTCCTCGACGCGCCAAACATCGATGGCTATATCAAAGAACACGACTTTGCCGCCCCGTCGCTTTCGGATTACTTAAAGCAGTTGCTGCAAGAGAAGGGGCTCGAGCGTTCGCGCGTGGTGCGTATGGCCGACCTCAATGAGACTTTTGGTTATCAGATTTTTACCGGTGCGCGGCATCCGAGCCGCAACAAGGTGCTGCAGATTGCCTTTGCAATGGCGTTGACGCTCAAGGAGACCAACCGCGCCCTGACGGCTGCCGGAGTGAGCGTCCTCAACTGCAAGGACCGTCGCGATGCAATCATTATCTTTTGCATCGACCGTGGCTGTAGCCTCCAAAAGGTCAATGAAGAGCTGTACCGCTTTGGCGAGGAAACGGTGAGTTAGTGGCCGATGGCTGAGCCGGCGGTGTCACCAGAACAACCATGCGAACGAACGGGGTGCGGACACCATGGGGTGTCCGCACCCTGCGTTATGATGGACGCTATGGATACTCAGAGCCCAACATATTCCGATGACGAGCTGACTGCTTCGCTTGTCGAGCATTTGGCGTCGCTCGACCGCGATGACAGCTATCGTGTGGAGCGCGTGCTCAAACTTTCGGATGTAGAGACGACCGAACTCGTCAATTTTGAGGGCTCTGGCGGCGGGTCTCTCGGTCCCTTTGTCCGCAAGCGCATCGATGCTTCGGTGCAGATTGGCGGAGCATATGAGCGCCTGTTTGCGGCCCAGCGCGCCGGTCGTCGTTATGAGCACTTGCCCCGAATCGTCGATTGCCGCCGTGTGGGCGACGAGCTTGACGTGGTGATGGAGTATGTCGAAGGCGAGACGCTCGAGGCGCTCGTGGGGCGCCTGGGCGCGACGCCCGATTATGCCCGCGAGCTGTATCCCGTTCTGTGTGAAGCGGTGGGCGAGCTGCATGCTGGTTTTGCAGCCGCGGGGGAGCCAGGGGTACCGGTAATCCACCGCGACCTTAAACCCTCGAACATCATCGTATCGGGCGTGAGATACGCGACCGATGCCGGCATGACCTTTTCCTCGCTGGTGATTATTGATCTGGGAATCGCGCGCGTTTGGCGCGATGGCGCCGACGCCGACACCGTCAAGTTTGGCACGCGTTCCTATGCGCCGCCCGAGCAGTTTGGGTTTGGGCAGACGAGCGTCCGCAGCGATATTTACGCGCTTGGCGCACTGCTGTTCTTTTGCCTGACGGGAATTGACCCCAAACCGGGGTGTGACATGCGCGAGCAATGCGAGACGCACGGTATGCCAACCCCGCTTGCCGATGTGATTTGCATGGCGATGGCGCTCGATCCCGCCAAACGCTTTGCGAGTGCAAAGGCACTGGGGCATGCTGCGCGCGCGGCGTATGAGCTATGTCTCCCTGCGTCGTCGCCCGTGACCTTTTCTACTGCCAGTGTGCCCCGGGTCGCGGTGTCACAGGTGCAGCGGGTACAGCAGCCGGTTGCCCTCACGCTTCCGTCTTCTGCAAACCGGCGTTCGATCGTCTCTCCCGTGACGTCCAAATGTGCGCGTCTGCTCTCGCGTATCCCCGAGCCCGTGGGGCGTATATGGAATGGATGCGTCTATGCGACAACATTGTTGCTGCTGATGGGCAGCCATTTTGCGGTATTTACGCCGACGGGCGAAAACCGAAACTATCCAACGTGGTTTTTGGCACTTGAGTATTTCTTTATGGTCGATGGCCTGGTGCTGCTCATTACATTCGGAATGCTCGACCGGCGTAGGCTTCGGCGTCGCTTTCCCGTGCTCGATCGGTATCGGGGAGGCGCCTTTGTCGAGCTATGGTTCAAGGCGCTCGGGTTTATGTTTGCCGTCATGTGCGTCGTCGTTGTTATCGGCAACGCGACCGGTGTCGTCTCTTAGATAATCGAAAAGGGCCCCGTCTGGGGCCCTTTGCAGTTGCACTTAAATGCGGTTCATTTGATTGGCGACCTTGTTGTACCAGTCCTGCCACGTGGGCGGGCAGTACTTCTTGGCGGCTGCCGGGGTAAGCGTGGAGCCATAGTTGGCGCCCAGGTAGGCAACGTGGGCGGAGACACTCTCGCTCCAGCTGCCAAAGCTACGCCAACCGCCGCCGCGGGCACTCCAGCCCCAGGCGTTATAGGAGCCGGCGCAATAGAGGCCCTTGCTGCTCTCGATGCAGGCGATGGCGGGGGACCAACGGGGATCGACGCCGGTATTCCAGGCGGCAACGGCAAAGTTGTAGCCCTGGCCTGCCATGGGGGAACCGGCGAGGTAGTTGTCGATGCGGCTCGTCCACTCGTTAATGAACGAGTCGTAATCGGAATTGCCGCTGTTAGGGCTGTTCGGCGTGGTGTCGATGGTGGTGTTGGAGTTGGTGGCCTGACTGTTGGAGTTATTGCCACTCACGCCGGTACCCGAGAGCTTCTCGGCGGCAGCGGCCTTGTCGGCCTCGAGCTTTGCCAGCTCGGCGGCATTTTCCTGTTCGGCCTTCGCTTGCGCCTCGTTGCGGAGCTGCTGAGCCTGCGCCAGCGCGTCCTCGGCATTCTTTTGCTCGCCCTCGAGCTGAGACTTGGCCTGATCGAGCTCGGTTTTGTTCTGCTCGAGCTCGGTCTGCATCTTGTTAAGCTCTTCGATTTCGTCGACGCTCGAGCTCGTAATCTGGTTGGTGTATTTGCAGGTGGTGATAAAGTCACCCAAGCTCTGCGTGTTCACCAGGAAGCTCACGATGGGGCTGGTGCCCTTCTGGTACTTATACAGATCGCGCATGGCGGAGCTTGCCTTGGCCTGCTGCTCGGGTAGCTCGGCCTCAATCTTATCGATGTTCGCCTCATTGGAGTCGATCTGCTTTTGCAGATCCTCGAGCTTGGTTCGGGCGTCGTTGTAGGCGCTCGTAGCGTCCTCGATTTTTTTCTGGGCGGCGGAAAGCTGATCCTGCGTTGCCTGCGAGGCGGCATAGGCCGCGACGGGGGAGAGCATCGGCGTGGCCGTCAGCGCGACGGCGAGCGCGGCGCTCGTGATGATACGAGCCGGCTTCGACGCGACGAGCGCTGCGGTGCGATGGTTCGAATGCTGCATCCAGTCCCTCTGCAATCAATCGTAGGTTATTGGTCGAGGTGTATTCTACTACTGCTTTCGACCTCAACTTGAACCTTAAAGGTTCTAAAGGGTCAAGTTAAACTTGAGGCTTTAGCCTTGACCTGCGGGAATGGTGAATTGTTGAGAAACCATAGAGTTAAACTTTAACGTTACGGCACCCTGTTACAACGGGATTTTTGGCTGTAAAAGCTACCTTAACGTGGGGTTTTGCAACTACAGGGTTCCTTCGCGACGAGCCCGCTCCACCTCTTTGAGTGCCTCGGCGGGAGTGAAGGAACAGGTGCCGTCGCCGAGCCTGACCACCTGGACGTCGTCACCGACATGGACTTCTCCGCCCTGCAGCACGACGCCAAAAATGCCCTCGTGGGGGAAGATACAGTCGCCGGCGAGATAGTAGATGGCACAGCGTGTGTGACAGACTTTGCCGATCTGGCTGATTTCGACGAGTACTTCGCTGCCAATCTTGAGCTGCGTTCCCAAGGGGAGTGAGAGCAGGTTGATGCCCTGGGTGGTGAAGTTCTCGCCAAAGTCGCCCTCGTGCACATCGAGCCCGCGCGCCTGCGCCGTCTGGATAGACTCTGCAGCTAAAAAGGAAACCTGGCGGTGCCAATGCCCGGCGTGCGCATCGGAGGCGAGGCCAAACTGCTCGATGACGGTGTCGTGCCCGTCGGCGACGGGTGACTTACGCGTGCCTTTGTGCTCCGACGTATTGATTGAGACGATGCGGGCAGGCCCGTTGTAGGCATCTTTTGCGGTGTGTAGGGGAGCTGCCGTCCGGGCCCGATCCGTAAGTTCGCGCTTTGCGGCGTCAATGATGGGGTTGTTGATCGGATGAGCCTGGGGCACAGTGTACCTTTCGACGGGGCGGGCAACATGTTGAATCCTACAACAACGGTGGGTTCATTGCCCGTTGTCGTACACCGGTGATCGCCGCCTTCGTGCTGGATAATTACGCCGATTGCCATAGATACGGTGGAGCTTTGGGTGCCGGCGGCTCGGCACGCTAGAATAAATCAGTTGCACAAAGACCGCCCATCGTGTGGGCAGTTCTAGATAGGAAGTTTCCATGGCATTGCAGTTTACAGAGCGCGAGTTTATCCCCGTGCTGCTCGGCGGCGACATCAACGCGTATTCGGTGGCGCGCGCTTTCTACGAGGAGTATCAGGTTAAGAGCCTAGTCTTTGGCAAGTACCAGACCGGCCCCGCGTATCGCAGCCAAATTATCGATTACACGCCCAACGTGGATATCGATACCATGCCGGTCATGATCGAGACCGTTAACGGCGTCGCACAGGCCAATCCTGATAAGAAGATTATTCTCATGGGCTGCGGCGACAACTATGTCGCGCTTGCCGCGCAGGCTCAGGACGCCGGCGCGCTTGCCTCGAACGTCATCGCGCCCTATGCACCCTACAGCATGCTCGAGCAGTGCCAGAAGAAGGAGATCTTCTACGAGCTGTGCGAGAAGCACGGTGTGCCGTATCCGCATACGTTTACCTTTACCATGGCGATGCTCAACGCTCAGGGTGAGGCTCCCGCCGAGGTGCTCGACCAGATCGACTTCCCCTTCCCGATGATTCTGAAGCCCTCTGACGGCATCATGTGGTGGGAGCACGAGTTCGAGGGTCAGAAGAAGGCCTACGAGATTGCCGATCGCGCCGAGCTGGAGCAGGTCATTCGCGATGTGTACGCCAGTGGCTACACCGATGACCTGATTTTGCAGGATCGCGTGCCCGGCAACGACGAGTACATGCGCGTGCTCACCAGTTATTCCGACCGCAACGGCAAGGTCCGCATGATGTGCCTGGGCCACGTGCTGCTCGAGGAGCATCAGCCCCATGGTGTCGGCAACCACGCCTGCATCATCACTGAGCCCAACGACGAGCTCATGGGTGGCGTGCGCAAGCTGCTTGAGGACCTTAAGTTTACGGGCTTCTCCAACTTCGACGTTAAGTACGACCAGCGCGATGGTTCGTTTAAGTTCTTCGACTTCAACACGCGTCAGGGCCGCAGTAATTACTATGTCACCAATAGTGGCTTTAACGTTGCTAAATACGTGGTAGATGAGTACGTCTATAACCGTCCGTTTGAGCCGGAGTTTGTGACGGCGCAGGACGAGGCGCTGTGGATGGTCGTTCCTATGGGCGTCGTTGACAAGTATGTCAAGGACCCCGAGCTGCGTGCGAAGGCACATCGTCTGGCCAAAGAGGGCAAGGCCGCCGATCCTTCTTTTATGAAGGGTGATTTTGTCTTTAACCGTTGGTTGCGCATGTGGCACACCAAGCTGCGTCACTTTAAGCTGTTCAAGACGTATTACAAGTAGATGAGCGCGGCGCCCGCCCGGTTTGCATCGGACGGGCGCGGGTATGATACGCGCAATTGCGTGGGCGTCACCAAGGAGGCGGCGATGGAAAAGCTGGGAGTTATCGGCGGCATGGGCGCCGAGGCCACGTCGTATTACTACGACCAGGTGGTACGTCATACGGCTGCTACCTGTGATCAGGAGCATATCGACATGGTGGTACTTTCCAAGTCGACCATGCCCGACCGTACGCTGGCCATCAAGACTGGCGAGCATGCCGAGCTGCTGGCGACCATGAAGGAGTGCGCTCAGGCGCTCGAGACGCTGGGCTGCGCGCACATAGCGATTCCCTGCAACACGTCGCACTACTTCTACGATCAGATTCAGTCGTTTACCAAGGTGCCGATTATCCACATGCCGCGCGAGTCGGTGCGCTATGCTCTGGCCGGCGCGGTGATGGGGGAGTGCGAGTTCGACCCCAACCTGAGTATGCCGGCCGAGCCGGTGCGCAAGATCGGCATCATGGGCACCGACGGTACCGTGGGCGCAGACGTCTATGGGCGCGAATGTGAGACCGCGGGCGTTGAGGTCGTCTATCCCAGCGAAAAGCGTCAGGCCGACGTGATGTCGCTCATCTACGACGATGTGAAGGCCGGGCGCGAACCCGATATGGACAAGTTCGACCGCGTGATGTGGGAGTTCGCCCGCAGCGGCTGCGACCGCGTCATCCTGGCCTGCACGGAGCTTTCGGTGTTGCAGAAGTATCGCGAGATGCCCGAGATCACCCTCGATGCGATGGATGTCCTGGTACGCGAGTCCATCATTCGCAGCGGCGTCCCCTACCGCCTGTAGCTTCCGACCTGCCAAAAAGGGACAGGTTTATTTTGACAGGTATTATCTGGGAAAACAGTAAAGGCCTCGGCTCGCTTGGTGCGAGCCGAGGCCTTTTTTCGTTTGTCGGTTGCTGCCAGCGATTGCTAGAACAGGAAACCGATGGCGATAAGGGCGATGCTGACGATAAGTACGGCGATATCCAGGCCTTTGATGGGGTAGCGTTTATACGAACTCGCACGCGTGCGCAGGTAGAAGCCGCGCTGCTCGGCGGCAAGCGCGGTGGCATCGGTCTTGCCCACGCTCGAGATAAGCAGTGGCACGCACAGCGGCAGCATGAGCTTAAGTTTCTTGACGGGATTCTTGGTGTCGTATTCGACGCCGCGTGCAGTCTGCGCCTCCATGATGGCGTTCATTTCCTGGCCAAATATCGGCACAAAGCGCAGGGCCGTGGTAAAGGTGAAGGCATAACGATATGGCACGTGCAGCACCTCGACGCTGGCGTTGGCGAGGTCGTTGAGCTTGGTCACCATAAGCATGAGGATGAGTGGCAGCGCCACGCCCAACAGGCGTAGACAGGCCTTCGATCCGGTAATGAGGCCCGTGTCGGTGATAAAGCCCCACACCATGTTACCGTCGCGCATAAAGGCCAGCTGAAGCACCAGCATAATAAGCGCGAGCGGAATCAGCAGCTTGAGTAGCGAGAGCAGACGGTCGACGACGCCGGCGTAGGCGCCCAGTGCAAGGGTGAGCGCCAAAAAGCCCAACAGCGCCACGTAGGTATCGGACAGGAAGATGCCGATGATGATGGCGGCGGCAAGGCCCAGTTTGACGACCGGGTTCAAGCGGTGCAGCAGTGTATCGCCCGGCATATAGTCGATGACGTTAACCACGGTGGACCATCTCCTCGGTAATGCGAACGATATCGGTGACCTCGCTCACCTGTGCAAAGGCGGGAGAGACAGAGGATGCTAGGCGACGAGAAAGCTCTATGACCTGAGGTGGCTCAACGTAGGCTTGCTGCATGAGCTCGATGTTCGAGAACAGCTCGTGCGTGCGCCCGCGCTCGAGGATGTGGCCGTCGGCCATCACCACGATGCGCTCGGCAAAGTCGGAGACGACTTCCATGTCGTGGCAGACCATGATTACAGCGCAGCCGCGCTCGGCCATGGTGCGTACGGTTTCCATGACGGTCATGCACTCGCGGTAGTCAAGGCCGCTCGTGGGCTCGTCGAGCACCACGATTTTGGGCTCTACGACCACGACGGAGGCGAGTGCTACCATCTGGCGCTGACCGCGCGAGAGCGAGAAGGGCGCCTCGTCGGCCGGCAAGCCAAAGCGGTCGATGACGAGCTGGGCGCGACGCAGTGCCTCGGCACGGTCGATGCCGGCAAGCTCCAAGCCAAAGGCGACCTCGTCGAGCACGGTGTCCTTGCAGATCTGGCGGTCGGGGTTTTGGAAGAGGGTTGCGACTTCGCGGGCGATACGGCTCGTGGGAACGGTTGCGGTGTCCAGTCCCGTGACGCGCACGCTGCCCGAGGCGGGCTTAAGCAGGCCTGTGAGCAGCTTGGTGAGCGTGGTCTTGCCGGCGCCGTTTTGGCCGACGATACCCACGAGCTCGCCGGGATAGAGGGTCAGGTTGAGGTCGTGGACGGCGGCGCCGCCATTGGGATAGGCAAACTCAACGTGATCGAAGGTGAGCACGGGCTCGGCGTCCTTGGCGTGCGGGCGCAACGACGGTGCGTGCGGCGAACCGGCGGGTGCCTGAATGTCGCTGCTTGCGTGTGCGGGGTCGACGATGCCCGTAATCAGGCGCTCAGCCTCATCAACATCCAAACAGGGAGTGCCGCTGGCCAGGCCGTCGGCCTCGAGGCTGTTGAAAATGCGCGTGACACGCGGGCAATCGACGCCGATGGCGCGGAGCTCATCGGCGTGTGCGAAGACCTCGTGCGGCTCGCCCTGTAGCGCGATTTCGCCATGATTGAGCACGAGCACGCGGTTGCAATACTCCGAAAGCAGGGCGACTTTTTGCTCAACGACGACGATGGTGATGCCGAGTGCACGGTTGGCCTCACGCAGGGTCTCGAAGACCAGCGTGGAGCTGGCGGGGTCGAGCGCCGCAGTGGGTTCGTCGAGCACGAGCACACGCGGACGCATGGCGAGGATGGCGGCGATGGCAACCTTTTGCTTTTGGCCGCCCGAAAGCGTGGCGATCTCGCGTTCGCGCAGGTCGCTGATGCCGACGGTCTCGAGCGTCTCGCTCACACGTTGCTCGATTTGGTCGTGGGGAACGCCAAAGTTCTCCAGGCCAAATAGCATCTCGTCCTCGACGACCGAGGCGACCATCTGCGTGTCGATGTCCTGCAACACGCTGCCGACAATCTGCGACACATCGGTGAGCGAAACTTCACAGGTGTCATGGCCGTCAACCATGACGGACCCAAAGAACGTTCCGGTGTAATGGTGGGGAACGGCTCCCGACAGGCAGGCGGCAAGTGTGGACTTGCCGGCGCCCGAGGGCCCAATGATGCCGATAAAATCTCCCCTGTTCACGCCGAGCGAGATATGCTTAAGCGCCTGCTCGGTCTGCGCGCCATAGGAGAACGAGACATCGTCGACGTTGATGATCGTTTCCATGGATACCTTTCATAGTCATCGGGGATGTTCTTACATAGCTAGTCGTTTAAGAACGTCCCCAAAAGCTCGTTGTTTGGGACAGTCTTTGGTGGTGGAGCACGGAGACGGCTTTACGAGGGGCCCCAGGTTGGCGCGAAAGAGGAGCGAAGCGTACTTGGGTATGCGAGCGACGAATGAACGCCAAGATGGGGCCCCTCGTAAAGCCGAGCTGGTTAGTTGAGCTTAAGGGACTTCTGGATGGGCATGTAGAGAGCGCCGACCAGGATGGCGTTAAAGACGGCGGTCATGGCGACGACGGGCAGCATAGCAGCGGCGAGCTCGCCCACCACGCCGAGCATGGCCATCTTGATGACCATGAAGATGACGCCCGAGACAAAAGTGGTCACGAAGGTTGCGACGATGGCGACGGCAGGCTTAACCTGACCGTCCTTGGCAGCAGCATTGACAATGACGGCCATGAGCATGGCGGCGATGCCCTCGGCGGCAAAATCGACGAACGGCGAGGTGGTGGTGATCTGGATCACGGCGGCCGAGATCAGGCCGATAACGAGTGCCTGACCGATGTTGGGGCGCACGACCAGGATAGTGAGGCAGAAGGCCGAGATAATGAACTCGGGGCTGATCATACCGCCCGAGATACCGGAGATAGCCTTGCCGACGGTGAAGTTGAGGATGAAGCCGGCGGCAAGCAGGATGGCGAGCAAGACGAGGGCACGGACGTCGAGTTTGCCGCGGTCGGCGGTCTGGACGGTGCGGGGCTGGGCGGTGGTGATGTTCTGAGACATGGTGAAAATCCTTTCGGAGGGGAAGTGCAAGAGAAGAAAGCGGAGGCGCGCGATGCGAATGCGATCGGGCTCGAGATAGAAAAAGGCCCCCGGTCGAAACCGGAGGCCTTCCAATCACCTAGAGCGCAAAAACAGGCGTGAGGGACTCACTGTCGACCGATCGCATTCGCATCACGCCACCACCAGTTGTTGAGAGACGTCATCGTGTTCTTCATGTTGGTGGCTCCTTTCGTGATACCGTGGCGCGGTCGCACCTAGTTGCTGTTGCGCTGCACTATAGCACAGCGAAGTGTGTGCAGGGAATCTTTTTTGAAAAGATTTCGGCGATGTTTCCCGCCGGTCGGATGACAGGCGAGGAGGGCAAGACCGCTCGCACTGTCTTGCCCTCCCCTAGAGCGTGAGGGCCTTAGGCCTTCTTGCGACGATAGAGCACGAAGCCGCAGACACCGATGATGACGACGGCACCAACGGCCATGGCGGCCATGTTGTTGCCCTCGGACTTCTCCTCGGTGGCCTCTTTCTTCTCGACCTCGGGCTCGGCTACGTCCTCATCGGAGAGTGCCTCGTCGGCGTAGGTGATGGACTCGACCAGGCAGCCGTTGTCGGCATCGTAGTCACTCGGGACGAACTCCTCGGAGAAGTCGCCCTCCTTAAGGTAGTCACGCATCTCCTCGAGCATGGCCTTGCATTTGAGGTAGGTGTTTTTGGTGGCAGCCTTGCCGGCCTTGTTGGCCAGGGCGGTGCGGGCCTCGGTGCCCTCGGCGGCCTGCATGGCCTCGTCGACGGTCAGGTTCTGCTCGATGAGCTCCTTCTGCAGGGCGTCGAGGTAGGCGCGGACGCCGGTAGCGCAGTGGTCGCGGTTCTCATAGGCGAGCGTGTTGATGTCCATGAGGACGTAGTTGATGGAGTTCTTGGGCTCCTCGTTGTTCACGACGTCTTCCTCTTCGCAGTGGTCGAAGGAGACATCCTGATCGCTAAAGTAGGGGCTGACCTCGGTGAGCAGTGCAGAGTAGAGGGGGATGGCGACGGAGAACTCGGCGTTGGAGAGCATCTCCCACTGGATGGTCGCGATCTCGGGATCCATGCCCTGACGGATCTGGAAGGTGTGGATCTCGGTGTTGCGGTTGGAGCCGATGGCGTAGGCGCCGTCGGTGTTGGCGTTGAGGCCGGCGACATTTTCGCCGCGGGCGGCGAAGCTGCGGATCATCTCAAAGGTGTTCCAGTCGGACTTGCCGGGCTGGAAGAACAGCGGCTGCATCTCGTGGACCAGGGCGCCGGTCGTGGCGCGAGCGTCTTCACGCTCGTCCTTGACGATCTCGTAGTCAGTGCCTTCAGCCAGCGGGGCCATGAAGTAATCGCGACCCTGGATATAGCGCGACCACTGGTGCATACCGGCCTCGCCGATCTCCTCGCCGTAGGTCTTGGCGACGTCGAACTTGCCGTCGGTGTACTCGGCAAAGCCCTTCTCCTTAGGCATGGACTCGATGCCCTCGGAATGGAGACAGTTCTCGGTGTCATCGAGGTCGACGTTATAGGTGAGGTTGCCGATGTTGGGGTTGAGCGAGGCAATGTCATCGGCGAGCTTCATAGCAATCCACTGATGGCCGGAAAGCGCGGCGAACAGCCAGGTCTCGGTGCTGTCGGCGATGATGATCTGGTCGTTGGAGCAGACGCCCTGCTCGTCGATCAGGCTGCCGATGAGCTCGACGCCCTCGCGGGCCGTGGCACTCTCGCCCAGGATGACGCTGGCATAGCTGTACTCGCCAATGCCAGTCTCCTCGGTGATGGGATCGGCCTCTTCGGCCTTCTCGTTATAGGAGGTGCTCAGCGTGGCAGAGCAGGAAACGCCCTTCTCGTTGATGCCAGCCTCGGAATATGCGTCGTAGCGATCTTCCCACTGAGAGGGGTTGTCGCGAACGAAGGTGTAGCGGTAGGTTGCGCCCTTGGACTTGTATTCAAAACCGGACTCGACCGAGGTGTACTCGTTGCCGTCCTTGTGTGCGGGCTCAATGCCAAAGTGCTTGACATAGCGCGGACCGAAGTCCTCGGAACGGCCGTAGTACGTGTTGCCGTCTGCCGTAAGCTTGCTGCCCATGTAGATCTGGGTGCAGGCGAGCGCCGAAGTCGGCATGGCCATGATGGCCGCTGCTCCAAACGCAAGGCCGCAGCCGAGCTTTTTGAGCGTGTTGACAGGATGAGTAAACCTCATGATCCCTCCCAACCGTTGAAACCCCGCGGAACCGTGCAGGATTTCAGCTAATAAATACATCTATTAGCCTATCGGAAGTCTAAATAGTATTCATCTATTTCGATGAAATACTCGATGAGCGTCCTAAAATATGCGATGAGCGGACAAGAATACTCATTATCTAACTTTATTTAAATAAAGACGCCCTGCAATTACTGTACCTGAATAAAGCGCCTTGTACGGGGCACAAAGAAAAATCCCCCGCTGTCTGGCAAATGCATAAACAACGGGGGAGACGATAATTGGATGAATATCATACCAATGTGGAATTACTTCTTCCGGCGGTGGATCACGTTAATCGCATAGCCGACGAGCATGGCCAAGACGATGACGATAAAGCCAATCAGGGGGTTGTCGTTCATGGGGTCCTCCTATTTTCCGAGCGGGGAGAATTCGTCGACGATGAGGTCGAGGCATTGCGGAAGCGCGCGGGCTCCAAAGACGCCCGAGTTGCTGGAGATGATCTCGCCATCGAACTGCATGCCCAGCGACGGCGTGCAGGTGATCTTGGCTTCCTTGGTCTGGATGATCTTGAACTGCGGACGGCCGAGCACCTTGCCGGCGGGGTCGAGCGCGGCGGTGATCACAGTGGGCAGGAGCTGGACGGTTTTTACGGGCTCGATGACCGCGATGTCGACCATGCCGTCGTTCATGCGGCAATCGGGGAACAGGTTGATATCGTTTTGAATGACCGAGGTGTTGCCGGCCATGCAGCAGATGCCATCGAGCTCCTCGACAATGCCGTCATGCTCAATCGTAAAATGCGCCACCGTGGGGTTGGGTGTGGCGAGCGCCGACAGGAAATAGGCGATCTCGCCGATGTCGTTTTTGGCGGGGGCGGCCTTCATCATGATCTCGGCGTCGAAGCCCGAGCCGGCGATGATGATAAAGCCGTGGCGCTTCTCGTTGCCGTTCTCGTCGAGCCAAAAGAGCTCGCCCATGTCCACTTTGACCGTGCGACCGGCGCGGCAAGCCTTGGCAAGCGCCGCTGCCTCGGGGGCATTACCGATGTTGTTAAAGAACAGGCAGGCTGTGCCGGAGGGGAAGACGAGCGTGGGGACACCGCACCCGCGCATTTGGTCGAGCACGTTGGAGACGGTGCCGTCGCCGCCCGAAACGACCACGCGATCAAACTCGCGCACGTCTGCCACGGCGTCCTCGGGTTCCATGCCATCGCCGATAAAGCGCATCACGACCTCGTCGCCGCCCTGCGCGAGGGCGTGCGTGAACGCGTAGATTTCATCTGAGCTGGGGCCCGATGCCGGGTTGTGGATGATAAGGCAGCGCATACTTACGTTCCCGTTCTGTGACTAACCGAGTATAGTTGTAAGGCAATGCCGATATCCTACCCGTGTTTTTCGGGCCTAACCTTATTCGATGGGTTGATATGTACATTTCCACACATCAGGCTTTACTCGACTTCTGCCAGCGCGCCCGCGAGTTCGACGCGATTGCCGTCGATACCGAGTTTTTGCGCGAGCGCACGTTCCACCCGCGCCTGTGCCTGGTTCAGATTGCCACCCCTGCCGAGAGCGTCGCGGTCGATCCCCTGGTGATCGACGACCTGTCGCCGCTCGCTGAGCTTATGGCCGACGAGAGCGTGACTAAGGTCTTTCACGCTTGCTCGCAGGATATGGAGGTTATGCTCCATACCGTGGGCGTGCTGCCGCGTCCCATTTTTGACACGCAGGTGGCCGCCGCCTTTTTGGGCGAGCGCCAGCAGATTTCCTACGGCGCGCTCGTGCAGACGTTTTGCGGCGTCTCATTGCCCAAGACCGAGTCACTGACCGATTGGTCGCGCCGCCCGCTGACCGACAAACAGATCGAGTACGCGATCGATGACGTCAAGTACCTGATCGTCGCCTATACCGAGATGATGAGCCGCCTGCGTGAGCTGGGCCGCGTGGACTGGGTGCTCGACGAGTTGCGTCCGCTGGCCGACGAGTCACACTACCGCGCCGACCGCCATGAGGCATTCCGCAAGGTCAAGCGCATCAACTCCTGCAGCCGCCATCAGCTGGGCATTGCGCGCGAGCTTGCTGCTTGGCGCGAGGACCGCGCCGAGCGCCGCAACATCCCGCGCAAGTGGGTCATGTCCGACGATACGCTGCTGGCCCTGGTTAAACGTAATCCCGTTCGTGTTGAGGAGTTCCGCAGCATTCGCGGTACCGACCAGCTGGGGGAGCGCGACGTGGACGGCGCGCTCATGGCCATTAAGCGCGGTGCGAGCTGCCCACACGATCGCCTGCCGCTCATGGTACGCGGGCACCGTCAGATTTCGCCGGAGTTGGAGAGTGTGACGGACCTGATGTATGCGCTCATTCGACTGGTTGCCGAGCGCTCGGGCGTGGCGACCTCGGTCATTGCCTCGCGCGATGACCTGGCCGACTATATTGAGCATCCCGAGCAGAGCCCCCTGCGCGAAGGCTGGCGCTTTGAGCTCGTGGGCTCGCGCCTGGACGATCTGCTCTCGGGCAACATGGGACTCACCGTGAAGGACGGCAAAATCGAGCTTCTGTAGGGAAGCCTAGTCGGCTGAGTGGGTAGAATGCCTCCAACGTGTAACTCGATTCGGAGGAATTCGCATGCCTTATTACTATGGATACGGCTTTGGCATTGACCCGCTGTACCTGCTGGTTGTTCTTGTCTGCACGGTGCTTGGCCTTGCCGCGCAGAGCTATATCAACTCGACGTACAGGACGTGGTCCAAGGTGCGCTCGGACGGCGATACGGGTGCCACGGTCGCTCGCCGCATGCTCGACGCCAACGGTTGTAGTGCCGTGGGCATCAAGGGCGTTGCCGGCGAGCTCACCGATCATTACAACCCGCAGGACAACAACCTGTATCTGTCGGATGCCAACCGTTCGGGCGGGTCGGTCGCAAGCGTTGCCGTCGCCTGCCACGAGGCGGGCCATGCCGCCCAGCGTCAAAGTGGTTATGTCATGATGAAGGTACGTACCGCTTTGGTCCCCGTCGTCAACTTTACCCAAAACACCTGGACGATCGTGCTGCTCATGGGCCTGTTCATGAACATCGCGGGGCTCACGACCCTCGCGCTGGTCTTCTTCTCGTTTAGCGTGTTGTTCCAGCTGGTTACGCTGCCGGTCGAGATCGATGCCAGTCGCCGCGCCGTGGCGTATATCGAGCAGTCGGGCATGAGTTCCAAGCAGGTCAACGGCGCCAAGAAGGTGCTGACGGCAGCCGCGCTTACCTATGTGGCCGCAGCGCTCACTTCGATCATTCAACTGCTCTACCTTATGGCTCGCTACAACAGAAATTCCAACCGATAACAAATAGGACAGGCAGGCGCCGCGGGGATTCGTGTCCCCGCGGCGCTGTACTATGTGTTGGACTTGAATTTGCGCAGGGCCGGAGCCCTTGTGCACGATGACGAAAGGAGGCTGCGTGGCAGGCTGGAATCTAACCGGCAATGCCGTTTCCGCCGAGTTCGACGGTTCGGATGAGCAGAAGCGCAAGGAGCTCAGCGTGAGCCAGGCGGTAGAGATCGCTGCCGGTGCGCTCGATGCCATTCCGCAGCTGAGCGTCCTGGGCGAGGTCACGGGCTTCCGTGGCCCCAATGCCCGAAGCGGCCACTGCTACTTCCAGATTAAGGACGACTCGGCGGCCGTTGACTGCATCATCTGGAAGGGCGCCTACCTTAAGCGCACCTTCGACTTGCGCGACGGCATGCAGGTGAGCTTTAAGGGCAGCTTCAATCTCTACAAGCCTACGGGTCGCATGAGCTTCGTCGCCCGCTCGTTCTCGCTGGCGGGGGAGGGCCTGCTGCGTCAACAAGTGGCGCAACTGGCCGAAAAGCTCCGCCGCGAGGGCCTGATGGACGAAGCGCGCAAGCGCCGTATCCCGGTGTTCTGCTCACGCGTGGCGGTCGTCACCTCGCTTTCTGGCGCCGTGATCGACGACGTCAAGCGTACGCTGCGCCGTCGCAACCCGCTCGTCGAGCTTGTCTGCGTGGGCGCAAAGGTCCAGGGCGAGGGTGCGCCGGCAGAGCTTATTGAAGGCTTGCGCCGCGCCGCTGCCATTACGCCGGCGCCCGATTGCATTTTGCTTGTGCGTGGCGGCGGTTCCTTCGAGGACCTCATGACCTTTAACGACGAGGAGCTTGCCCGTGCGGTGGCGGCTTGCCCCGTGCCCGTGGTGACCGGCATTGGCCATGAGCCCGATACCTCGATTTGCGACATGGTGAGCGACCGTCGCGCCTCCACGCCAACGGCAGCGGCAGAATCGGTGGCGCCGGCTATGACGGAGTTGGCCGACGTGCTCGAGACGCGCCATCAACGTCTGGGTGCCGCGATGGCTTCGATGATCGGGTCGGATCAGGTCGATCTGGAAATGCTCGACCAGCGCGGTCGTCGTGCCTGGGACACCTATACGGCTCGTTTGGGCGATGCGCTCGATGCAGCCGCGTGCCGCCCGTGCCTCAATGACCCAACGTTTATGGTCGAGCGTCGCGAGTCTGAGCTTGCCCTGACGGCCGATCGACTGTCGGGCGCCATAACGCGTTCGGTTGGGGCCTTCCGCTCCAACTTTGAGCGTCTGCCCGAGCGCTTGATCGCAAGCACCTCAGGGCTCGATGGCAAGCGCCATGCGCTCATGCTCGCAAGCTCCCGTCTGGAGCATCAGGGACGTACGATGCTCAGCAAACCCGCGTTCGACCTAGGCCGTGCGGCAGCCTCGCTCGATGCCCTGTCGCCGCTCAAGGTGCTTGCCCGCGGCTATTCCATCGCGTACAGCGATGATGGCGTGGCTACGAGTGCCAAGACCTTTAAGCCCGGCGACGCCATTCGTGTGCGCATGGCAGACGGCAACGTGGCGGCAACGGTCGATACGGTCGAGTAAGCCGCGTTTCATAGCGATAAACCTTTAGGAAAGGAAACAGATATGGCAGAGAAGACCCCGGTCGAGCAGCTTACGTACAAGCAGGCCTCGCAGGAACTGGAGCTCATCATCCGCAGCCTGGAGTCGGGCGATATGGAGCTCGAGGAGTCGCTCGAGAGCTATACCCGCGGCGTCGAGCTCCTCAAGAGCCTGCGTACCCGCCTGGCCGATGCCGAGCAGAAGGTCTCGGTGCTCCTTAAGGACGTCGACGGCAACGACGTGCTCGCCGACGGCGAAGCCGCCAACACGGACGACAACCTCTCGTTCTAACCATCCCGGCCAAATATAATTACCTTGGTCTGTAAGAAAGGAACCAGCTATGTGTGATTGCATCTTCTGCAAAATTGCCAACCACGAGATCCCTTCGACCGTTGTTTACGAGGACGACCAAGTCATCGCGTTCGACGACCTCAATCCCCAGGCGCCGGTCCACACGCTCGTGATCCCCAAGAAGCACTACAGTGACATCGCCGACAACGTGCCGGCCGAGACCATGGGCGCCATGGCTCACGCCATCCAGGAGGTCGCCAAGGCCAAGGGCTTGGAGGACGGTTTCCGCGTCATCTCCAACAAGGGCGTCAACGCCGGCCAGACCGTCATGCACTTCCACATGCACGTCCTCGGCGGCAAGAACCTGGGCGAGAACCTCATCTGAGGGCGCCTCTTCCGTGCAGTGAAACGGAAGCTCAGGCATCGATAACTTATATATCAACGCAATAAACCCGAGCGCGAGGGCGTTTGGGTTTATTATTGAAGCGTATGTAACCTGGCGGCGCCACACCGCCTGTTAGTAGGGAGACACATGAACGTTCTGGTCGTCAACGCAGGATCTTCGACCCTTAAGTATCAGGTCATCGATACCAAGTCCCACAAGGTGTCCGCAAAGGGCTCCTGCGAGCGCGTCTGCTTTACCGGCGGTACCTTCACCCACGCTGCCAACGGTTCCAAGAAGGTGACCGAGAACATCGAGTTCCCCGACCACAAGGTCGCCATCGAGGTCGTCCTGAAGGACCTCGAGGCCAACGGCGTCAAGATCGAGGGCATCGGCCACCGTATCGTTCAGGGCGGTTGGTACTTCGGCGATTCCTCCCTCGTCGACGAGGACGTCCTCGCCAAGATCCGCGAGGTCGCTCCGCTCGCCCCGCTGCACAACAACCCCGAGGCCAACGTTATCGAGTACTGCCTCGAGCAGTATCCCGACCTGCCCAACGTCACGGTCTATGACACCGCTTTCCACTTCAATATGCCCGAGGTCGGCAAGACCTACGCCCTGCCCAAGGACGTCTGCGACAAGCTGCACATCCGTAAGTACGGCGCCCACGGCACCAGCTACCGCTACATCTCCAAGAAGGTTGCCGAGATGACCAACGGCGAGGCCCGCAAGGTCGTCGTGTGCCACATCGGTTCCGGTGCCTCCCTGTGCGCCATCGAGGACGGTAAGTGCATGGACACCACCATGGGCTTGACGCCGCTCGACGGTGTCATGATGGGCACCCGCTGCGGTTCCATCGACCCTGCTACCGTGTGCTACCTGCAGCGCGAAGGCGGCTACACCTTCGACGAGGTCGACGAGATGATGAACAAGAAGTCCGGCCTTTTGGCTGTGACCGGCGGCAAGACCAACGACTGCCGCAACGTTGAGGAGCTCGCCGCTGCCGGCGACCCCGAGGCTCAGCTCGCCTTCGATATGTTCGTCTACAAGATTGCCGCCAAGGCCGCCGAGATGGCCACTTCTATGTGCGGCATGGACACCCTGGTCTTTACCGCCGGCATCGGCGAGCACGCTCCCGCTGTCCGCGCTGGCGTGGCCGACCGTCTGGCCTTTATGGGCGTCAAGATGGACCATGCCCGTAACGCCCTGCGTGGCGACGGCGCTTGGTGCCTGTCTGCCAAGGATTCCAAGGTTAAGATCTTCGTCATCCCCACGGACGAGGAGTTCATGATCGCTTCCGACGTCGAGCGCATCGTCAGCGGTAAGTAATTGATGCAAGGGGAGGGGACTGGATGGCCTTGCGCCGTTCAGCCCCCTTTTATGCTCTTTGGGCGAAGAGCTTAATAGATATTTATTGAATTCTGATAACTTCTTATTAAAGGTACGGCCGCCTTATAGGTTTGCCGACCGTACTGTAATCACGAAGGAGTCTCATGAACGTACTTGTTGTCAACGCCGGCAGCTCGAGCCTTAAATATCAGCTTTTGGATACCGATACCCGCGAGGTTTTCGCCAAGGGCAACTGCGAGCGTATCGGATCGGAGATGGGCATCTTTGGTCACTCCGAGAACGGTGGCACCAAGCAGACCGAGGAGGTTCCCTTCCCCGATCATCGCTCTGCTATCGCTCGCGTGCTCGAGGAGCTCGAGAAGACCGACTTTACGATCGATGGCATTGGGCATCGCATCGTTCAGGGCGGTTGGCACTTCGATGATTCCGCGGTCGTCGACGATGAGGTCATGGCTAAGATCCTTGAGGTGGCCCCGCTCGCCCCGCTGCACAATTACGGCGAGGCCGCGGCAATCGAATATTGCCGCGAGAAGTATCCGGAGCTGCCCAACGTGGCCGTCTTCGACACCTCGTTCCACATGACCATGCCCGAGGTCGCCTACACCTACGCTCTGCCCAAGGACGTGTGCGACAAGTACCACGTGCGCAAGTACGGCGCGCACGGTACGAGCCACCGTTACGAGTGGATGATGGCCAAGGAGATCCTGGGCTCGCGCTGCCATCGCCTGCTTTCGTGCCATCTGGGCAACGGAGCCTCGCTTGCCGCCATCGAGGACGGTGTGTGCCGCGACACCACGATGGGCCTCACGCCGCTCGACGGCTTGATGATGGGCACCCGTTGCGGTTCCATCGACCCGGCCACCGTGTGTTATCTGCAGCGCGAGGGCGGCTACAGTTACCAGGAAGTCGATGACATGATGAACAAGCAGTCCGGTCTGCTTGCCATCTCGGGCATCTCCAACGACGCCCGCGACATCCGTACGCGCGCCTCCGAAGGCGACGAGCGCTGCCTGCTCGCCTTCGATATGTTCGCCTACAAGGCCATGCAGCAGGCCGGTTCCATGATCGCTTCCATGGCGGGCGTGGATACCATCACCTTTACCGCTGGCATCGGCGAGAACGACTGGTCGATCCGCAAGGCCTTCTGCGACTGCTTTGAGTGGCTGGGCGTGCGCATCGATAACAACAAGAACCGCGAGGCCGTGGGCAACGGCCCGCAGGTCATCAGCGCCGCCGGCTCTTCCGTCACGGTTATGGTCATCCCCACCGACGAGGAATACATGATCGCCCACGACGTCGAGCGTCTGACCAAGAACAACTAACGCGCGCATTTGCAAGTAAACGACAGGCCTCCAGAGCAACAGCTCCGGAGGCTTTTTTACTAGTAGGCGGAAATTCCAGTCCCAAAGTGATCGTCACCAGCAACGCCAGCTCTTTCAGCAACGACACCCATTCGTTCAGGATTCTCAGCCCCAGCTCGTAGCCAAGCCGCCGTCCACTCCAGATACCCTGACTGCCACGTGGCGGCAGGGGCCCTACAGGGTAAAGCTCTGAAAACTTTCCGCAGGACGCATGAAACCCCCGCCGCACGAAGTGCGCAGCGGGGGTTTCATGCATGTCCGAGGACGTTTTCAGAGCTTTACCCTGTAGGGCCCCGAGGGGATAAGTCCGCTACTCAGCCATCTGAGCCTGGACGGCGGTGATGGCCACGACACCCACGATGTCGTCGGCAGAGCAGCCGCGCGACAGGTCGTTGACCGGCTTGGCGATGCCCTGCAGGATGGGGCCGTAAGCGTCAGCGCCGGCGAAGCGCTGGACCAGCTTGTAGCCGATGTTGCCTGCCTCGAGGTCGGGGAACACGAGCACGTTGGCCTTACCGGCGACGGAGGAGCCGGGAGCCTTGAGCTGGGCGACGGTGGGGACGATAGCGGCATCGAGCTGCAGGTCGCCGTCGATGGCGAGCTCGGGAGCCTTCTCCTTGCAGAACTTCACGGCCTCCTGGACCTTCTTGGCGACCTCGCCGCCGGCGGAGCCCATGGTGGAGTAGGAGAGCATGGCCACGTGCGGCTCAACATTGCCCATAAAGGTGGACCAGGAGTGGGCCGAGGCGATGGCGATCTCGGAGAGCTCGTCAGAGGACGGGTTGATGTTGAGGCCACAGTCGGCGAAGATCAGCGTGCCGTCGGTGCCGAACTGCGGGGTGTCGGTGCACATCACGAAGAAGGCCGAGACCAGCTTGGTGCCCGGAGCGGTCTTGAGGATCTGAAGCGCGGGGCGCAGGGTGTCGGCCGTGGAGTGGCAGGCGCCGGAGACCAGGCCGTCGGCGTCGCCCATCTTGACCATCATGGTGCCAAAGTAGGTGGCGTCCATCACCTGGGCGCGAGCCTGCTCGATGGTGACACCCTTCTTGGCGCGGAGCTCGGCAAACTTCTGCGCATACTCCTCGTGCTTCTCGGCGTTGCGCGGGTCGATGACGGTGGCGCCGGGAACGTCGATCTCGTCGGGGTTGCCCAGGATGACGATCTTTGCCAGGCCCTCCTCGATAATCTTGGTGGCGGCGACGATGGTACGCGGGTCCTCGCCCTCGGGCAGGACGATGGTCTTAAGGTCGGCCTTGGCGGCAGACTTCATACGGTTTAGGAAATCGCTCATGTTACTCCTTACAAGCGTTTCGCTAAGCTCCAGGCGCCCGGCTGTACACGAATAAACCCGCTGCTAGCGGGTTTACCTTTCAATAATGTACGCCGCGGTGCTTGAGCTTTCCTTGTGTGGCAAGCTCATTATAGGACGCATTAGCGCTATAATCGCTCTGATAAATATGTCTCGAAGAATGTTCGAGAAAAGCCCAGCTAACGAGCCTGTGGCTTTTGACAAGGAGTATCGATGCAGATTACCTCAGGCCTGCCTGAAGGCTTTAATGCCGGCGCGTACGACATGATCGTTGTCGGCGCCGGTTATGCCGGTGCCGTTTGCGCCCGCCGTCTTGCCGAGACCATCGGCTATCGTGTTGCCGTTTTGGAGCGCCGTAGCCACATTGCGGGCAATGCCTATGACTGCACTGACGAGGCCGGAATCCTTGTCCACGAGTATGGCCCGCACATCTACCATACCCTTAACGAGCGCGTGCATAACTTCCTGTCGCGCTTTACCAAGTGGACGGACTACCAGCACAAGGTGCTCGCCAACATCAACGGCACCCTTATGCCCGTGCCCTTTAACCATGCGAGCCTTAAGCTCGCCTTTGGCGATGAGCGCGGCGAGGAGCTGTATCAGAAGCTCGTGGAGACCTTTGGCAAGGACGTCAAGGTGCCCATTATGGAGCTGCGCAAGAAGAACGACCCGGATCTTGCCGAGGTCGCCGATTATGTCTATGAGAACGTCTTTTTGCATTACACCATGAAGCAGTGGGGCCAGACGCCCGACCAGATCGACCCCTCGATCACCGGCCGCGTTCCCGTCTTTGTGGGCGATGACGATCGCTACTTCCCTCAGGCACCTTTCCAGGGCATGCCGCAGGACGGCTATACCGCGCTGTTCGAGCATATGCTCGATCACGATCTGATCGACGTATTCTGTGACGTAGACGCCCGTGACCTCTTTGAAATCGACGAGACCACCGTCAAGATCGACGGCAAGGTCTATGGTGGCGAGATCGTCTACACCGGTCCACTCGACGAGCTGTTCAACCTCGACCTGGGCGCGCTGCCGTACCGCACGCTCGATATGAAGTTCGAGACGCTCGATATGGACCAGTTCCAGCCTGTGGGCACCGTCAACTACACCACGAGCGAGGACTACACGCGTATCACCGAGTTCAAGAACATGACCGGTCAGGTCTTGCCCGGCAAGACCACCATCATGAAGGAGTACTCCAAGGCCTATACGCCCGGCTCGGGCGAGACGCCGTACTACGCTATCCTGGAGCCCGAGAACCGTGAGCTCTACGAGCGCTATCTTGAGCGCGTCCAGAACCTGACGAACTTCCACCCGGTGGGTCGTCTGGCCGAGTATCGTTACTACGATATGGACGCCGTGACCAATTCCGCCCTCGATCTTTCGGATGAGATTATCTCCTGCCATGCATAAAGTCATAACATTCGGTATTCCCTCGTATAACGCCGCCAAGGACATGGACCATTGCATCACCTCCATCTTGGAGGGGAGCAATTACGCCACCGATATCGAGATTATCGTGGTGGACGATGGCTCCAAGGACGAGACGGCCGCCAAGGCCGACGAGTGGGAGGCACGTTATCCTGGAATCATCCGCGCGGTGCACCAGGAGAATGGCGGCCACGGCATCGCCGTTCTTTCGGGCCTGCGCGAGGCGCAGGGCGCCTACTACAAGGTTGTCGACTCGGACGACTGGCTTGACGGCGCTGCCCTTTCGACCATGCTGTCGATTCTGCGCGGCTTTGAAGAGCGCGACCAGCGCGTTGACCTGTTTATCTCGAACTACGTGTACGAGAAGGTTTACGAGGGTACGCATACGGCCATTGGTTACAAGTTTGCCTTGCCTCGAAAAAAGATCTTTACCTGGGACCAGATTGGCCATTTCCGCCTGGACCAGAATCTGCTCATGCACAGCCTGTGCTATCGCACGGATGTGCTGCGCGAGTCCAACCTTCCCATGCCGCCGCACACGTTCTATGTGGACAACATCTACGCCTACGTGCCGCTGCCGCGTTGCAAGACCATGTACTACGCCGACATCGACCTCTATCGCTACTTTATCGGTCGCGAGGGCCAGAGTGTCAACGAGGCCACGATGGTCAAGCGTCTGGACCAGCAGTTCCGTGTGACGCGCATCATGATGGAGTCGTACCACCTGTACAGCGATGTCGAGTCGTCGCGTCTGCGTTCGTACATGATGGGTTATTTCACTATGATGATGGCGATCTGCTCGGTGCTCACCAAGCTTTCCGAGGAAGATTGCGCCGACGAGCGCCTAAAGACGCTGTGGAATGATTTGAAGGCCTATGACGAGCGTATGTATCGTCGTGCACGTTACGGTGTGGTCGGCTTCTTCACCAACCTCCGCGGTCGTGCCGGAGACAAAACCACACTCGGCCTATACCGTCTTGCCTCAAAGATCTTCAAATTCAACTAACTGCCGAGTAATCGCTGCTGTTAGGTTGACTGGGCCCCTTGGCCTTTAGTTTGCTACTGCGAACAGTCCTGCTCGCACGGAAAGCACATTAAGTGCTTTCCGGCTCGTGCGGAACTTGTATCAAACTAACGGCCAAGGGGCCTCTGCTATAAGAATCGATTGTCAGGTTATTTGAATTTGAAGATCTTCGACGCGCGGTACATAGGGGCCTGGGCTGAAAAGAATCTGGTTGGTAGGTTGCCCGGTGCGGCTTGGTTATGTTTGTCGCGAGTTCCGCACGAGCCGAAGAGCACTTAATGTGCTCTTCGTGCGAGCCAGGACTGTAGAGCAGCAAACATAACCAAGCCCCACCGGGCAACCGGTCAGGTTAGGCTACTTCGCGGCGCCGGGGATGCCGTGGGAGGTTTTGGCGGTTTTGGCTCCGTTTACGATGGCGGTTTGCAAAGCCCTTACGGCGAGCATGCCCAGCAGGTCTAGGGGAACGGCGGCGCTTGCCTGGGCGCCCAGTTTGCCGCTGGCGAGGGTGTAGATGGTGTCGCCGTCGTTGGTGGTGTGCGTGGGACGGATGGCGTGTGCGTAGGCGTCTGCGGCCATTTGGGAGACCTTGGTGGCCTGGGCCTTAGTGAGCTCCATGTTGGTGACGATGCAGCTGATGGTGGTGTTGGTGCGGTCGAGCGGCATCTGCATGGATCCGGCGGCGGCGAAGGCTGCGAGTTCCATGTCGACGATCTGGTCGCTATCGGCTGCGGCACGCATACCGGCGACCCACTCGCCGGTGAAGGGGTCGACAACGTTGCCGCAGGCGTTGACCGAGACCACGGCGCCCACCTTGACGGGGCCGAGTGCCACGGCGGCGGCTCCAAGGCCAGCCTTCATGCAGGTGGCAGGTCCCATGAGCTTACCTACGGTGGCGCCGGTGCCGGCGCCAACGTTGCCCTGCTCGAGCGAGGCAGGGGTGTGGTCGAGCGCCTCGCGCACGGCGGCGATGCCGGCCTCAATGTCGGGGCGAACGGTGGGGTTACCATAGGCGAGGTCGAAGATACAGCTGGAGCACACGATAGGCACCTGCGTGGGGCCGACGGGAAGGCCGATGCCGCGGCTCTCGAGTTCGCGGGCCACGCCGCTTGCGGCTTCGAGGCCAAAGGCCGATCCGCCCGAAAGGCAGACGGCGTGGACCTTATCGACGGTGTTTTCGGGACGCAACAGGTCGGTCTCACGCGAAGCGGGGGCGCCACCACGTACGTCAACGCCACCGGTGGCACCCTCGGGCGCCACGATTACGGTGCAGCCGGTGCCAGCCTCCTCGTCCGTATAGTTGCCAAAGCAAAAGCCATCGACATTGCAAACATCGATGGCTTCGAGCAGTGTGTCCATGTGTTCTCCTATCGGTTTTCCGCCGGGCCTTATGCCCAGTCGGGATCCGTACGGTACGGCAAAATTGTAGGCGCTGGGGGATACCCAGCGCCAGATGCAATTACGAGAGTTTTTGAATCGCGCGTGCGACGCGAGCGATGGGCAAGCCCACCACGTTGTAGAAGTCACCCGAAATATCGTGCACAAGCATGCGGCCGCCTGTGCCTTGGATGCCGTAGGCCCCGGCCTTGTCCATGGGTTCGCCGGAGGCAACATAGCGCTCGATCTGCTCTTCGGTAAGCTCATAGAACGTCACGTCGGTCACATCGACAAACGACAGGCTCTCGGCGGCATGCGGAGCTGTAGCGTCGCCGGCTTTAACGATGCAGACGCCGGTTGCGACCTGGTGCGTGCGGCCCGAAAGCTCGCGGAGCATGGTGCGCGCCTCGTCCCCGTCTGCCGGCTTGCCCAAAATTTGGCCGTCAAAGGTGACAATAGTATCGGCCGCGACGGTCAGTTCGTTGGGCTCGGCATGCTCGGCGGCAACGGCGGCGGCTTTGGCACGCGCCAAGCGCTCGACGAGTGTAAGCGGAGCTTCGCCATCAAAAGGCGTTTCGTCGATATCTGCGGGAATCACGCGAATGTCATAGCCCGCCTCGCGCATCAACTCGATGCGGCGCGGTGATTGCGAAGCCAAAATCATAGCTGAATGCCCTCGGCGACCTTCTCGACGGCCTTGTCGCCGGCGAGCGTGCGCAGCAGCTCAAGCGCAAAGGGGAGCGACTGGGCCATGCCGCTGGCGGTGATGATGTTGCCGTCTTGCGTAACCTTTTCGCCGGTATAGGCGCCTTCGGGGAAGCTTTTCTCAAAGCCAGGGAAGCACGTGGCGTGGCGCCCCTCGAGCAGGTCGAGCTCGCCCAGGATAAACGGGGCAGCGCAGATGGCGGCGACGTGCTTGGTCGCGGCGAACTCGCAGACCACGTCGCAGACGCGCTGATCGGCGCGCAGGTTGGTGGCACCGGGCAGGCCGCCGGGCAGCACGACGCAGTCGTACTCGTCAAAGTTGATCTCATCAAAGAGCGCATCGCAGGTCACAGGGATCTGCAGCGAGCTTACGACCTCACGCGTGGGCATGATCGAGACGAGCGTGGCACGCACGCCGCCGCGACGCATGACATCGACCATGGTCAAGCATTCAATAGTTTCAAAGCCATCGGCGGCGAGAACGGCAACGCTGGGCATGAGGGTTCCTTTCATAGGCGGCATACAATTAGCCGTCTTATACCCCGAAGACCTCCGCTTGCCACGCTCGATTTCCCAATGATTTTTCTGAGCAATGATTAAGTGACTAGTTGCGCCTAAGGTGGACGACGGTCTCGCAGTGGAAGGTTTGTGGGAACAGGTCGACTGGCGTGATCTTTACGGGGGAGAAGGTGCCTTCTTCGACAAAGCGTTTGAGATCGCGCGCCAGGGTGGCCGGGTCGCAGCTCACGTAGGCGACATCGCGAGCACTCGTGCTGGCGATAAGGTCGATCGCCTCGGGGGCGAGGCCTGCGCGCGGCGGGTCGACCACCAAGACGTCGGCATCCTGGTCGGGGAACTCGCGCACCGCGTCTCCGCCAATGACGTCGACGTTATCGAGCTTGTTGATCTCCAAGTTGCGGCGTAGATCGCGCACGGCGGGGCCGTAGGCCTCGACGGCGGCGACAAAGTCGCAGCGGCGGGCGAGCGGCAGGGTAAAGGTGCCGGCACCGCAGTACAGGTCCACGGCAAGCTCGTCTTCCTGCGGGTCGAGCGCTTCCATGACAAGCTCGATCAAAATCTCGGCGCCCTTGGTGTTGATCTGGAAAAAAGACGGGGCAGACAAGCGCATCTGACCCTCGGCGATATTCTCGGTCCATGAGCCCTCTCCGGCGAGCATTTCGACCTTGGAGACACGGCGGGCCTTCTTTTCGCCCTTGCTCATCACGCGCACGATGCTCGTGGGATGAGCGGCGTCCGCCAGCACGCGGGAGACCTGCGAGCGCGGAAAAGAGCCTGTGGGCGTCCAGAGTGCGACTTCGAGTGCCTTGGTACGGCGCGATGCACGAATGCCCACGCGTTCGAGTCCCAAGTCATGGCTGCCGCTTAGATAGTTGAGTGCGCCGACGACCGATTTGAGCGCCTTCGGGAAGCGCTTATCGAACAGCGGGCACGCATCGACGGTCACGATTTTGCTGGGGTCGACACCGTGCATGCCAAGGCGCACGCGACCGTTGACGACGGTCGGTTCGAGCTCGATTTTATTGCGGTAGCCCCAGTCGTCCTTGGTGTGGCAGATGGGCTGTACCAACTCATCGACCTGCTCAGGAGCGAACTTGCCGATGCGCTCGAGCGTGGAGCGCAGGTTTTGCTCCTTGGCGGCGAGCTGTGCCGTGCGTGAGAGATTGCCCCACGAACAACCTCCGCAGATGCCAACGAAGGGGCAGGGGGGCTGAATGCGATCGGGGCTCGGCTCCAGAATCTCGGTCGTGCGGGCGCGCATGAACGACTTGCCGTCCTGTACGACCTCGGCCTCGACGGTGTCGCCTGCCACGGCGCCCTGCACAAAGACGGCCTTGCCGTTGTCGGCGTGCGCCAGCCCGTCGGCGCCGTAGGTCATCGATTCTATAGTGAGCTTCATATCCCTGCCTGTCATTCGTGTTGTTGCTCGCACCATGGTAGCAGGGAAAAGCGCCCCGCATCCGAGGCTTTCCTCAAATGCGGGGCGCTTCTACAAACTGCTTCTACAAACGACTATTTCGTCTTGCCGGTAATGAGCGTCTTAAGACCCAGGCCGATCAGGCCCAGGCCCATGCGCACACGACCGGGGCGATGGCGCTCGATGGCCTTGGTCTTGCCGGCGGGTTTCTCGCGGCGGGCGCTTGCATGGGGCGCGGACTTGACGGTCTGCGGCTGAGGCTGGGGCTGGGGCGCAGGCTCGGGTTCGGATTCCAGGTCGGGTTCAATGACGGTTGCCTGGACCGCCTGGACCTTGGGAACGTCCGCCTGGGGCTTGGGCTTGGGGCCCAGAACAGGTGCGGATTCCGGTTTTGCTTTGGCGACGGGCTCCGAAGCCACGGCTGCGGACTCGGCGTTGCGATAAGCGCGCTCCAACAGGAACTCCTGCGAGTTAAAGGGCTTCTCACCCTCTTTTCGCTCTACGGGAACCCAGGTGCCGTCGCTCGTCAGGCTACGTGCCTTCACGTTGTCGCGCAGCTGCACGCCCATGTACTCGTGCACCAGCGCGCGACAGGTGGGGTCGAGCACGGGGAAGGCGATCTCCACGCGATGCTCGGTGTTGCGTGTCATCATGTCGGCAGAACTCAGGTAGATCATGTCCGAGTCCACGCCGAAGGCATAGACACGCGCGTGCTCCAAGAAACGTCCGACGATAGAACGTACGTGCACGTTTTCGGTCTTGCCCGCAATGTTGGGCTTCAGGCACGAGATGCCGCGGATGATCATGTCCACGCGCACGCCGGCACACGATGCCTCGGAGATCTTGTCGATGACCTCGCGGTCGGTGAGCGAGTTGAGCTTAAAGAACACGCGGGCGGGCTCGCCAGCGAGGGCGCGCTGGATCTCGCGGTCCAGGCCGCGCATGATGAGCGGCTTGAGACCGACCGGCGCCACGCCCAGGAAGCGGTAATCGCCGCGCAGATTGCCCAGCGACAGGTTGCGGAAGAACAGGTTGGCGTCCTCGCCGATACCGGGGTGGGCGGTCATGAGCATAAAGTCGCTGTAGAGTTTGGCCGTCTTCTCGTTAAAGTTGCCGGTGCCCAGCAGCGTTAGGCGCGTTAGCGCCATGCCCTCGCGATAGGTGAGCTGGCAGATCTTGGAGTGGCACTTAAAGCCCTCGGAGCCGTAGATGACGGTGCAGCCGGCCTCTTCCAGGCGCTCGGCCCACTCGATGTTGTTCTGCTCGTCAAAGCGCGCGCGGAGCTCCATGAGCACCGTGACCTCTTTGCCGTTCTCGGCGGCATCGATCAGTGACTCGCACAGGCGGCTCTGCTTGGCCACGCGGTAGAGCGTGATGCGCAGTGAGATGCACTCGGGGTCGTAGGCGGCCTCGTGCACCAGATCCAGGAAGGGGTTCATGGCCTCATAGGGATAAAAGAGCAGCTTGTCGTGCTGAAGTACCTGCTCGCGGATGGAGCGGGTCATATCGATGGTGGGGTTGGGCTGCGGCTTAAACGGCGTAAAGAGCAGCTCGTTGCGCAGGTGCTCGGGAATCTTGCTCTCAATGCCAAAGACGTAGCCCAGGTCGAGCGGGATATCGCAGGTAAAGACAGAGCGGCGCGAAAGCTCGAGCGCCTTGCGGATGGTCTTGAGCGTCGCCTTCTCGAGCGACCCCGAGACCGCGAGCACTACCGGCTGCAGACGTAGGCGCTTCTTGAGGATGCGCTTCATGTGCTGGCGGTAGTCCTCTTCCTCCTCGACGCCCTCGCCGTCCGGGTCGATGTCGGCGTTGCGGGTGACGCGGATGAGCGCGCGGTCGAGCGGCTTATAGGAGCCAAAGCAGCTGTCCAGGCAGGCGAGGATGACGTCCTCGAGCAAGATGTAGGAGTAGGTGCCGGTGGGCGAGGGGATCTCGACCACGCGGTTCATCGAGGTGGGAATCTCGATAAGGCCCAGCAGACTCTCCTCGTCGGTGACGCCGTCCAGGCCGCAGGCCAGGTAGAGTGCGCCGTTGCGCAGGTTAGGGAAGGGGTGGCGCGGGTCAATCACCAGCGGTGAGATGACCGGCGACACGTAGGCCTGGAAGTAACGGGTTACAAAGGTGCGCTCCTCGGGCGTAAGCGAATCGATGCGGGCGCGGTGAACGCCCAGGGTGTCGAGCTTGCCCTCGATGCTCTTAAAGATGGACTCCCATCGGGTAAGGAGCCCGGGCATTTCGGCCATGACAGCATCGACCTGTTCGGAGGCGGTCATATTGCTCTTGTTGTCGACAGGCTGTTTTTTGAGCTCTGCCAGATCGGACAGGCCGCCCACGCGCACCATGAGAAACTCATCGAGGTTAGACTCGAAAATCGACACGAACTTTAGCCGCTCGAACAGCGGAACGGTCTCGTCGAAGGCTTCGTCAAGCACACGGTTGTCAAAGCGCAGCCAGCTGAGCTCTCGGTTCTGCGTGTACGAGAAGTCGCGCGGCGGCTTACGCAGCTTTGCAGCGGCTTGCTTTTTTTCGATTTTGCTCGGCATATGCATCTGTCCGTTCAGTCCCCGCAGGGGACGGTTGCCTAACACTATTCACTATTGTCTCAATTTAGTCGACTTGTGGCACGGACGTATTGTGCGAACGGTATCTTAATCTACTTCTTACGCTGTCAAGCCATAGAGCTGACGCCCGTCGCGTTGCGAAAAACGGTCTAGATCCTCACTCAACTGCTGAGTATGTGTGAATAAGAATGATAGATAGCTGAATATCATCGAATACAGGCAGAAACACGAACAAGCGTCATTTATATACATAAAACCGTTGTAGATATGCAATTCTTAATCGAAAGATTGGAGTTGTAATTGCGAATGATTTTTGAGAAAAAAGAGCGTTTACCTTAGAAAAGCTACTTTAGAACGCCGAAGTGCATTATGGGGGAATCATATTCGATATACCGTTCATCGAACTTTGTTGACCGTTCGGGGGCGAGGTGGAATTGCGGTTGGAATTTGGATATAACTAGAGCTGTCAGCAAGCAGCACCCGTTACGGAAGGGTGCTGAGAGATTCGGCCGAAAGGCCCGAAAGAAAGGTAGGAGGCCATGACGAAAGGTCTGCACGTGCCTTCCGAGATCGGCAAGCTCAGGAAGGTCTGCCTGCACCGTCCCGGCGACGAGCTCCTCAACCTGCCGCCCGACGAGCTCGAGCGACTCCTGTTCGACGACGTCCCGTTCCTGGAGGTCGCACAGCAGGAGCACGACACCTTCGCCCAGATCCTGAGGGACCAGGGCGTGGAGGTCCTCTACCTCGAGAACCTCGTCGCAGAGGTGTTCGACCAGGTCCCCGGCGCCCGCGCCGAGTTCACCGACCAGTACATCGCCGAGGCAGGCATCCGCGGCCAGCAGATGCCGCAGATCGTCCGCGAGAAGCTGGACTCCATCGAGGACAACCTCGAGTTCGTCAAGAAGACCATGGCCGGCATGACCAAGGCCGAGATCGACATGCCCCTCACGGCGTCCACGACCCTCGACTCCCTGGTCAACTCCGAGTCCGAGTCCGACCTGATCATCGACCCGATGCCCAACCTCTACTTCACCCGCGACCCGTTCGCGGTCGTCGGCGAGGGCGTCAACCTCAACCGCATGTACTCGGTCACCCGCAACCGCGAGACCCTGTACGGCAAGTACGTCTTCAAGTACCACCCCGACTACAAGGACGTCTCCCTGTACTTCCGCCGCGACTGCCAGTTCCACACCGAGGGCGGCGACGTGCTGAACATCAACGAGAAGACCCTCGCCGTCGGCATCTCCCAGCGCACCCAGGCCGCCGCTATCGACGTCATGGCCCAGAACATCTTCTGGAACTCCGACTCCAAGGTCGAGCGCATCCTGGCCTTCGACATCCCGGTCTCGCGCGCCTTCATGCACCTCGACACGGTCTTCACCCAGATCGACGTCGATAAGTTCACGATCCACCCCGCCATCATGGGCACCCTGCGCGTCTACGAGCTTACCGCCGGCAAGAACCCGGGCGACGTGAACATCCGCCTGATCGAGGACACCCTCGAGCACGTCCTGGAGGACGCCACCGGCGTCGACCAGGTCAAGCTGATCCCCTGCGGCGGCGGCGACCCGATCGCGGCCTCCCGCGAGCAGTGGAACGACGGCTCCAACACCCTGTGCGTCGAGCCCGGCAAGATCTGCGTCTACGCCCGCAACACCGTCACCAACGACGTGCTGTACAAGGAGGGCCTGGACCTTCTCGTCGTGCCCTCCGCCGAGCTCTCCCGCGGCCGTGGCGGCCCGCGCTGCATGAGCATGCCCTTCTGGCGCGAGGACCTCTAAGGTCTTCTAGGACCCGTATAGGTCTTAATACATACATCTAGCTGACGTTAGATGTCTCCCATTGGGGCGGTGCGGGTTTTCGCGCCGCCCCAATCTTGTATGAGGAACGTCAACACGGTTGGATGACTGCTTTTGTAAGGAGCTTGGCCATGGACATTAAGACGATTGGCGTTGAGGAATGGCTCAACGTTTGGGAGAAGAGCGCCACGTGGGACATCGCCCAGTCGACGATCTCGTCGCTCACCATGGGCGAGCTGCGCGCGCTCGATGAGCAGGACGGCGCCACGTTCTACGAGCGCCTGGACCGCGAGAAGATGAACTACGGCTGGATCGAGGGCTCTCCGGAGTTTAAGGCCGAGGTTGCCAAGCTGTATCGTCGCGAGGTCAATCCCGATCACATTCTGCAGACCAATGGCTGCACGGGCGCTAACCTCAACGCCATCATGACCGTGGTCGAGCCCGGCGACCATGTCATCGCCGAGTGGCCCACCTACGCGCCGCTCTACGAGATTCCGCGTGCGCTCGGTGCCGAGGTCGAGTATTGGGAGCTTCGCGAGGAGCTTGGCTGGAAGCCCGATATCGAGGAGCTTAAGCGCTTGGTGCGTCCCAATACCAAGCTCATCTGCATCAACAACGCATCGAACCCCATCGGTACGGTGCTCGATGCCGATATGCTCGGCCAGATTGCCGAGATCGCCCGTTCGGCTGGCGCCTATGTGCTGTGCGACGAGGTGTACCTGCCGCTTGAGAACACCAAGGCCTTTATGTCGATGGCCGACATGTACGAGAAGGCCATTGTCACCAACTCGGCGTCCAAGACCTATTCGACGCCTGCGGCCCGCGTGGGCTGGGTCGTGGCCGACGAAGAGGTGTCCAACCGCATCCGCACCTACCGCGACTACACCATGATCTGCGGCGGCGTGTTCAACGATGCCATGGCGACCTACGTGCTCGAGCACAAGGACAAGATTCTCGAGCGCAATCGCAAGATCGTGTTTGGCAACCGCGATATCGCGCAGGCTTGGATCGATACGCAGCATCGCGTTTCCTGGACGGCCCCGCAGGGAATATCCACCTCGTTTATCCAGCTGGATATTCCCGAGGATGACGAGGAATTCTGTAAGCGCCTGTTGGCCGAGAGGGGAGTGCTGCTGGTCCCCGGTAGCCGCTTTGAGCTTCCCTGCGGCGCACGCCTGGGCTACTGCGCGAGCGAAGACGTTCTTCGCGAGGGCCTGAAGCTTTTGGGCGAGGCACTGGCGGAGTTCGATCGCTAGGATTCCGACGATCTTCGAGGGCCTTATCCAAATTGGCCGAAGATAATCGAAAACGGACCCGTTTCCCAAGGGGAAGCGGGTTCGTTTTTCTATACCGAGAAGTCAAGTTGTTACAAATGGGGCCGTAAAGCGAGCCGGTATCCGCTGGGCCTTATACTGAGCTTCCGGTGAACGGTATCAAGCGTCTGGTAAACGGTAATTTGTTTACCAGAAATGAATAGGACAAACTTTTTTCTGAATAAAAATGAAAATGGTTGAGACGCGGCATGAATCGCTAATTCTATTCATAGCTTTATTAGAAATATGCAATTTGAGGGTGGTTTAATAAAGTTAAGTTCCATTTGCTATTTGGATTGAAAACGCGTTTTAGCACGTAAATAAACTTTATTAAATCAAAGTGTGCCATGCGTGAAGTATATGTGTATGCCGTTCACCCCTCATATAAAACCGTTCGGGGGCGAGGTGGAAGTATGGACTGATTTTGGATATAAATATGTCGTCAGCAATAACGCCTCACACGGAGGGGCGCTAACGAATCGGCCCTGACAGGGGCCCGAAAGAAAGGTAGGAGGCCATGACGAAAGGTCTGCACGTGCCTTCCGAGATCGGCAAGCTCAGGAAGGTCTGCCTGCACCGTCCCGGCGACGAGCTCCTCAACCTGCCGCCCGACGAGCTCGAGCGACTCCTGTTCGACGACGTCCCGTTCCTGGAGGTCGCACAGCAGGAGCACGACACCTTCGCCCAGATCCTGAGGGACCAGGGCGTGGAGGTCCTCTACCTCGAGAACCTCGTCGCAGAGGTGTTCGACCAGGTCCCCGGCGCCCGCGCCGAGTTCACCGACCAGTACATCGCCGAGGCAGGCATCCGCGGCCAGCAGATGCCGCAGATCGTCCGCGAGAAGCTGGACTCCATCGAGGACAACCTCGAGTTCGTCAAGAAGACCATGGCCGGCATGACCAAGGCCGAGATCGACATGCCCCTCACGGCGTCCACGACCCTCGACTCCCTGGTCAACTCCGAGTCCGAGTCCGACCTGATCATCGACCCGATGCCCAACCTCTACTTCACCCGCGACCCGTTCGCGGTCGTCGGCGAGGGCGTCAACCTCAACCGCATGTACTCGGTCACCCGCAACCGCGAGACCCTGTACGGCAAGTACGTCTTCAAGTACCACCCCGACTACAAGGACGTCTCCCTGTACTTCCGCCGCGACTGCCAGTTCCACACCGAGGGCGGCGACGTGCTGAACATCAACGAGAAGACCCTCGCCGTCGGCATCTCCCAGCGCACCCAGGCCGCCGCTATCGACGTCATGGCCCAGAACATCTTCTGGAACTCCGACTCCAAGGTCGAGCGCATCCTGGCCTTCGACATCCCGGTCTCGCGCGCCTTCATGCACCTCGACACGGTCTTCACCCAGATCGACGTCGATAAGTTCACGATCCACCCCGCCATCATGGGCACCCTGCGCGTCTACGAGCTTACCGCCGGCAAGAACCCGGGCGACGTGAACATCCGCCTGATCGAGGACACCCTCGAGCACGTCCTGGAGGACGCCACCGGCGTCGACCAGGTCAAGCTGATCCCCTGCGGCGGCGGCGACCCGATCGCGGCCTCCCGCGAGCAGTGGAACGACGGCTCCAACACCCTGTGCGTCGAGCCCGGCAAGATCTGCGTCTACGCCCGCAACACCGTCACCAACGACGTGCTGTACAAGGAGGGCCTGGACCTTCTCGTCGTGCCCTCCGCCGAGCTCTCCCGCGGCCGTGGCGGCCCGCGCTGCATGAGCATGCCCTTCTGGCGCGAGGACCTCTAAGTCTTTCCGTTTCCGGTGCGGTCTCCCTACAACCGCACCGGTTTCGCCCGTCAAACGGGCGACACTAATACTTACGTAATTCATTTCTTCGAAAGGAAACGAACCATGGGTGTTAACCTCTCCGGCCGTAGCTTCCTCAAGCTCCTCGACCTCACCACCGAGGAGATCGAGTACCTGCTCAAGCTCTCCAAGAACTTCAAGGACATGAAGCGCGCTGGCGTTCCGCACCGCTATCTCGAGGGCAAGAACATCGTTCTGCTCTTCCAGAAGACCTCCACTCGTACCCGCTGCGCCTTCGAGGTCGGCGGCATGGATCTGGGCATGGGCGTCACCTACCTCGATCCGGGTTCGTCGCAGATGGGCAAGAAGGAGTCCATCGAGGATACCGCCCGCGTTCTCGGCCGCATGTATGACGGCATCGAGTTCCGTGGCTTTGCCCAGGACGACGTCGAGGAGCTTGCCGCTAAGTCCGGCGTGCCCGTGTGGAACGGTCTGACCACCGAGTGGCACCCCACCCAGATGCTCGCCGACATCCTGACCGTCCAGGAGAACTTCAACTACGACATCAAGGGCAAGACCCTCGTCTTCATGGGCGACTGCAAGAACAACGTCGCTCGTTCCCTCATGGTCGTCTGCTCCAAGCTCGGCATGAACTTCGTGGCCTGCGGCCCCGAGGAGTGCATGCCCGCTGACGACGTCATCGAGGCCTGCAAGCCCATCGCTGAGGCCAACGGCTGCACCATTAAGCTGACCACCGACGTCAAGGACGGCGTCACCGGCGCTGACGTTCTCTACACCGACGTGTGGGTCTCCATGGGCGAGCCCGACGAGGTCTGGGCCGAGCGCATCGCTCAGCTCACCCCGTATCGCGTTACCTCCGAGGTCATGGCTATGGCCAACCCGGGTGCCATCTTCCTGCACTGCCTGCCCAGCTTCCACGACACCAACACCACGATTGGCGCCGAGAAGTGCGAGCAGTTCGGCATCACCGAGCAGGAGGTCACCGACGAGGTCTTCGAGAGCCCCGCTTCCAAGGTCTTCGACGAGGCCGAGAACCGCATGCACACCATCAAGGCTGTCATGTACGCTACGCTCAAGTAAGAGCATCTAGCATCTCGCTCGGGGTGCATTGCTGCGCACCCCGAGCGCTTTTGTCTGGTAAAAATCTCGCATCGAGCGACATGCACGGCACGGAAGAGCCGCTTCGGGCGAGATCAGTAATTGATTTATGAAGGGGGGATGAGAACTATGACTGAGACCGCTAAGAAAAAGCGCGGTATGCCTTCATCGTTCACCATTCTTCTTGCTCTGCTGGCAATCGTCGCGGTTGTTACCGTTATCGTCTCCGGTACGTCCGGTGGCGCGGTTTCCGCTGCCCGCTTGAGCGATTTCTGCACCGCCCCGGTCAAGGGCTTCGCTGACGCTCTGCCCGTCTGCCTCTTCGTTATGATCCTCGGCGGCTTCCTCGGCATGATGACCGAGACCGGCGCCCTGGACAACGGCATTGCCGTTCTGGTGCAGAAGCTTAGGGGCAATGAGATCATGCTCATTCCCGTGCTGATGCTCATCTTCTCCCTCGGTGGTACCACCTATGGTATGTGCGAGGAGACCGTTCCCTTCTACGCCCTGCTCGCCGCCACCATGATGGCTGCTGGCTTCGACCCCATGGTCGGCGCTGCTACCGTCCTGCTCGGCGCTGGCTGCGGCTGCCTCGGCTCCACGGTTAACCCGTTTGCCGTCGGTGCTGCCGTTGACGCTCTGACTGGCGTTGGCATTGAGGTCAACCAGTCCATCATCATCGGCCTCGGTGCCGTCCTGTGGATTGTTACCACCGCCATGTCCATCTTCTTCGTCATGAGCTATGCCAAGAAGGTCAAGGCTGACAAGGGTTCCACCATCCTTTCGATGCAGGAGCTCAAGGACGCCGAAGAGGCTCACGGCAAGGCTGCTTCCGAGGTTCACAAGGAGGTCAAGCTCACCGGTCGTCAGAAGGGTGTTCTGATCGCCTTTGCCTTCACCTTCGTCGTCATGATCGTCGGCTTCATCCCGCTGGCCGACCTTAACGAGGGCGTCGCCAACTTCTTCGATGCTGGCGCTGTCTATGACGCTGACGGTAACGCCATCGTTCAGGGCTGGTCTGCCCTGATCACCGGCCTGCCCATTGGTCAGTGGTACTTCGACGAGGCTTCCACCTGGTTCTTCCTCATGGCTGTCCTGATCGGTATTATCGGCGGCCTGTCCGAGAAGCAGATCGTCAACACCTTCATCACCGGCGCTGCCGACATGATGTCCGTTGTCCTCGTCATCGCCCTCGCCCGTGGTATCTCCGTCCTCATGGCTAGCACCGGCCTCGACGTCTACGTCCTCGACGCTGCCGCCAATGCTCTGGCTGGCCTGTCCGGCGTGATCTTCGCTCCCATGAGCTTCCTGGTCTACTTCGGCCTGTCCTTCCTGATCCCCTCGACCTCCGGTATGGCTACTGTCTCCATGCCCATCATGGGACCGCTGGCTGTTAAGCTCGGCTTCTCGCCCGAGGTCATGGTCATGATCTTCTCCGCCGCCATCGGCGTCGTGAACCTGTTCACCCCGACCTCCGGCGCCATCATGGGCGGTCTTGCTCTGGCCAAGATCGAGTGGACGACCTGGCTCAAGTTTGCTCTTAAGCTCATCGTCGCTCTCTCCGTCGTCTGCGCCATCATCCTGACCGTCGCTTGCGTGATGCTCTAAGTACCCCTTGGGTACCCCACGGAAACCATGACGATCCTGTAAAGGATCACCTGGTCATCGTCTGTCCGGTGGGGTAACCCCACCGGTAGACTCCTACCTTTAGCCTCCTCCCGTTCCGTGCGCGGGAGGGGGCACTCTTGTGTTCCGGCGTTTTACCAAACGCCGGAACCACTCGACGCTGCAAGCCCGCCAGAGCGGCAATCTGACGTTCAATCGTCGGGCATGGCCAAAAGGCCTATGCCCTCCTCTTTCACGTCACCTTGCTCGCTCTGGCGGGCTTTCGCTGACTTATGCTCCACCTGTGACGTTTCCATTATTGATACAAAGGCCAGGTTTGTTTGAACCAAAAAGGGGAAGTTGCGGTGGAATAGTTCCTGTTTGGCCGTCTTGAGGGGTTAAACGGGAACTATTTCACCGCAACTTATCGATGACGTGTTTGGTTGATGCCCGTTGGCTGCTTGGGTGTTGGGAAGGGTCTGCTCCGTTATAATCGCCTAGAACATTAAATGGAAACGGGACGGGAGCCATATATGCGCCAGGGTTTCGACAACGCGAAGTATATCGAGCTGCAGGCCGCTCATATTAAAGAGCGTATCTCGCAGTTTGGCGGCAAGCTGTATTTGGAGTTTGGCGGCAAGCTGTTCGATGACTATCATGCGAGTCGTGTACTGCCGGGTTTTGAGCCGGACAGCAAGTTCCGCATGCTCAAGAGCATCGCCGACGATGTCGAGGTTATCATCGCGATCAACGCGAACCACATCGAGAAAAACAAGGCTCGTGGTGACCTTGGCATTACCTATGACGAGGATGTGCTGCGCCTGGTTGACCTGTTCCGCGGCAACGGCTTTGCCGTCGCGGCTGTGGTTATCACCCAGTACGCCGGCCAGCCTGCTGCCGATGTGTTCCGCAACCGCTTGAACGCGCTCGGTATTCCCGCCAAGCTGCACTATCCCATCGAGGGGTATCCGCACGATGTCGATCTGATCGTGTCCGACGATGGCTACGGCAAGAACGAGTTTGTCGAGACCACGCGTCCGCTCGTTGTCGTGACGGCACCCGGCCCCGGCTCGGGCAAGCTCGCCACTTGCCTCTCGCAGCTGTATCACGAGCATAAGCACGGTACCGCCGCCGGCTATGCCAAGTTTGAGACCTTCCCGGTCTGGAATCTTCCTCTGACGCATCCGGTCAATATTGCCTACGAGGCCGCCACGGCAGACCTCGATGATGCCAACATCATCGACTCCTTCCACCTGGAGGCCTACAACAAGACCACGGTCAACTACAACCGCGACGTCGAGGCCTTCCCGGTAGTCCGTGCCCTGATGGAAAAGATCCTGGGCAAGAGCCCCTACCAGAGCCCTACGGACATGGGCGTCAATATGGTCGGTTTTGCCATCACCGATGACGATGCCTGCCGCGACGCTTCCAAGATGGAGATCGTCCGCCGCTACTTTACCGCGGTCGAAAATGTGCGCCGTACCGGCGTGGGCGATGAGCAAGTCGACCGTCTCAAGATTATTATGAAGAAAGCCGGCATCGATAAGAACTACTCACCGGCGCGCTCGGCGGCCCTCACCAGGGAGCAGCTGACGGGTGGTCCCGTGGGTGCCATGGTCATGCCCGATGGCTCCGTGGTGACCGGTAAGACCTCCACGCGCCTGGGCGCCGCAAGTTCGCTCATTATGAACGCCCTCAAGCATGTCTCGGGCGTCGACCTTGAGCTCGAGGTCATTAGCGATGAGGCGATCGAGCCCATCAGTAAGCTCAAGACGCATTTCCTGGGCAGCAAAAACCCGCGCCTCCACACCGACGAGACGCTTATGGCGCTGTCGATCACCTCGGCCACGAGTGAGACGGCCGCTCGCGTCCTTTCGGGCCTGGAGCAGCTGCGCGGTTGCGATGCCTTCTTTAGCGTGATTATCTCGCCGACGGACGAGACGGTACTGCGCAAGTTGGGCATCAACGTGTGCTGCGAGCCCAAGTTTGAGCGCCGCGGTTTCTTCCATCGCTAAGTTTGAAGCACCGCGGTAATTGCATTGCATTTTGGCCGTATCGGGTTAGCGCCCGGTACGGCTTTTTGATCAATAAAGCGTCTATTTCGGCGAAAAATAGCTGTTTACCTGCCTAGAAACAATTTGAGCGGTATACAATAACCGTAACTGTTTCATCCTTAGCGGGATGCCGCATGATGGATATTACCTGCCATCGTGAGGTGTGTCGGTCGCGCACGGCGCGTTAGATGCTCGTGCTCGGTTTGAGGAGGCTGCTATGGCGGGCAAGGGTTGTGCGAGTGTTAACGATATGAAGCGTGTCGAGGTGCTGGTGTTGATGGAGATCGACCAGCAAACCGAAGACAATGGCGGGCCGTATGGTTTCTCGCGCAAAACGCTTGCCGAGCGCGTGGGGGTTTCGCCGTATCGTGCCCGCGCCGCAATCGATCGCTTGGATTCCGAAGGTATGATTGATGTCGTCTCGCGTTATAGCGACGACGGCGGTCAGCTTGCAAATGGCATTTGCCTCACCGAACGTGGTGAGTGGTATCTTGAGGGCGTCCGTACCGGCATGCTCGTTCAAGAAATGCTTGAGGACGAGGTTGCTGATCGATAGCAGCATGTAACCCTTGCCATAGCGACGCCGCCTGGGAAACCGGGCGGCGTTTTGTTTCAAGATGGAGAAATGCTATTGCGCGTAAGAAAAATTGCGTGCGGCGTGCGTCGCGAGTATTACAATGAAGACCCGTAAGATGTGTATGGACAACTTCTACGGGAAGCGCAGGTAACTCAATATGACCAAGCATGTGTTCGTGACCGGCGGCGTGGTTTCGTCTCTGGGCAAGGGTATTACCGCGGCCTCGCTGGGCCGTCTGCTCAAGTCGCGCGGGTACAAGGTAACGATGCAAAAGGCCGACCCGTATCTGAACGTCGACCCCGGCACCATGAGTCCGTTCCAGCATGGCGAGGTCTTTGTGACCGAGGACGGCTACGAGTCCGATCTGGACCTGGGCCACTACGAGCGCTTTATCGACGAGAACCTGACCCGCGATTCCAACTTTACGACTGGTGCCATCTATAAGAGCCTGATCGCCCGCGAGCGTCGCGGTGACTTTTTAGGCGGTACCGTGCAGGTGATTCCTCACGTCACCAATGCCATTAAGGATAAGTTCCGCCGCATCGAGGAGCAGACCGGCTCCGATGTAGTCATCACCGAGCTGGGCGGCACGATCGGCGACATCGAGTCCCAACCGTTTGTCGAGGCCATTCGTCAGTACCGCAAGGAGGCCGGCCCCGAGAACGTCTGCTACATCCACGTGTCGCTCGTTCCCTATATCGCCGCCGCCCACGAGGTCAAGACCAAGCCCACGCAGCATTCCGTCAAGGAGCTCCGCAGCTTTGGCATCCAGCCCGATATTATCGTGTTGCGCTCCGACCACCATATCGATGACGCTATCCGCGGGAAGATCGCAAGCTTCTGCGACGTCGACACCGATTGCGTCTTTACCAACGAGGACTGCGCGAGCATTTACGATGTTCCGCAGCTGCTTGCCGAGCAGGACTTTGACCTGCGCATTTGCGAGCGCCTGGGTCTGGACCCGCGTGAGCGCGACATGAGCGAGTGGAACGAGTTCCTGCGCAAACAGAATCACGCCAACCATCACGCCGACAAGGTGAAGATTGCCGTCGTTGGCAAGTACACGCAGCTGCCCGATGCGTACCTGTCGGTTATCGAGGCCCTGCACCATGCGGGTGTCTTCTACGATCGCCATGTGGACGTCCAGCTGGTCGACGGCGAGAGCCTCGACGAGCAGAATGTCTCCGAAGTTCTGGGCGGCGCTTCGGGCATCCTGGTCCCCGGCGGCTTTGGCAAGCGCGCCCTGGAGGGCAAGATCCTCGCGGCCGAGTTTGCCCGCGAGCACAAGATTCCGTATCTGGGCATTTGCCTGGGTATGCAGGTGGCCGTGTGCGAGTTCGCCCGCAACGTCGTCGGCCTTGCCGGCGCCAGCTCCTCCGAGTTCGACCCGGACGGTCCGTTTAGCGTCATCGATCTGATGAGCTCGCAGGAGGATGTGACCGAGAAGGGCGGCACCATGCGTCTGGGCGCCTATCCGTGCAAGCTCGCCGCCGATACCCTCGCTCGCGAGGCATATGGCGAGGATCTCGTCTACGAGCGTCACCGTCACCGCTTTGAGTTTAACAACGCCTTCCGCGACCAGCTCGAGGACGCCGGCTTGGTTATCTCTGGCCTCTCGCCCGACGAGCGCCTGGTCGAGATGGTCGAGCTGCCGCGCGACGTGCATCCGTGGTATGTGGCAACCCAGGCTCACCCCGAGTTCAAGAGCCGTCCGACCAACCCGCAGCCGCTGTTCCGAGAGTTCGTGCGTGCCTCGATCGGTCAGCACGAGGGCGTCGATCGCCTGCAGGTGACGCCCATGAACCTCGCTACGGACTAAGGGTGCCGGCGAACAAAGAACATACCGAAGCTACTCCCTCGTCGCTCGCCGTGGCGGCGGGGGAGTATCTCGATTACCTCGCGGTCGAGCGGGGTTTGGCGCGCAACACGATTGCGGCCTATCGTCGTGACCTGACGACGTACTGCGCCTATCTGGAGCGGGCGGGCATCATGTCTTTTGATGAGGTGACTCGTCAGGTCGTGGAGGGCTTTGTCGCCGACCGTCGCGATGGGGGCTATTCCGATGCCTCGGTGGAGCGTGCGCTTGCTGCCGTGAAGGGCCTGCATGCCTTTTTGGTGCGCGATGGGATTGTGGCCCAAAATCCAACGGCGGCGTTGCGTCTGCCTAAAAAGGCTGAGCGTTTGCCGGAGTATCTATCGGTGGAGGATGTCTCGGCGCTGCTCGATCAAGACTTCCCCGAGGGCGAGATGGGCTTGCGCGACCATGTCATCTTGGAAGTGCTCTACGGATGCGGCTTGCGTGTGAGCGAGTTGGTGGGGCTCGATGTGGGCGATATCCATATCGACGATGGCTTTGTGCTCGTTCGCGGTAAGGGCTCAAAGGAACGCCTGTCCCCGCTGGTGGGAAGCGCGGCGCGAGCTCTGACGCTCTATTTAACTGAGGGGCGTTCTCGCTTGGCGGCCCATGCCCACGGAACCGAGACCTCGGCGGTCTTTTTAAATAAGAACGGCCGCCGTCTGTCGCGCCAGGGCATCCATGCCATCTGTGAGCGCTACGGGCGCCAGGTGGGGCTGGTGGGACTCCATCCCCATACGCTGCGTCACTCCTTTGCCACCCATATGCTTGCGGGCGGTGCAGACCTCCGTGTGCTACAGGAGATCTTGGGACATGCCGATATATCGACCACGCAGGTCTACACGCATGTCGACCGTACGCAACTGACCGAGGTCTATCTGGCGGCGCACCCGCTGGCACATCGTTAACACATCGCTGGCCTGCATATCTATAGGTATTTGGGGACGGGCCCCAGATGAACTGCGTCCCGAATCTTGGCCTTCTTTATTAGAAGCGAACACTAGGACGCTTTCAATAGCCGTTTCCGAAACTCCACCGGGGTGAGGCCGCCGAGCGCCACCTGGCGACGCCTCGTGTTCCAATGCACGACGTAGGCGTTGAGGTCCCTCTTGAAGGACTCGAAGTCGGCCCACTCGACGCCCCTGAAGAACTCGTCCTTGAGATGCCCGAACACCTGCTCCGTCGCCCCGTTGTCTAGGCAGTTGCCCTTTCTCGACATGCTCTGCCTGGCGCCGTGCCTCCTGAGCTCGCCGGTCCACCTGGGGTGCTGGTACTGCCAGCCCATGTCGCTGTGGACGATCGGCGAGGCCCCGGCCGGCATCCTCGCGAACAGGCGCCTGAGCACCTCCTCCTGCTGGGCCATGTCCGGGCTCGTCGACACCGACCAGGAGACGATCTCCTTCGTGCAGAAGTCGTAGACCGGGGCGAAGTACGCCTTGCCCCAGGGCTGCCTGAATTCCGTGACGTCGGTCCCGAGCTTCTCCCACGGGGCGCCCGCGCGAAAGTCACGCGCTATCAGGTTGTCGAATCTCTCGCCGACCGGGCCGCGGTAGGAGTTGTAGCGATGGTAGTCGGTCTCCCGGCGGATGCCGCAGCGGATGCCGAGCTCCCGCATCATCTTGAGGACCGTCTTGTCCGCTATCCTCGCGCCCAGCTCGGCCCTCAGGCACATCGCTATCTGGCGGTGGCCGCACCCGTTCGCCGTCCTCGAGAAGATCTCGCGCACGGCCCCCCGGAGCTCTGGCCGGGTCGCTCTCGGCGGGTGCGCTGCGGCATAGTGGTAGCTCGACGGCGCGAGCCGCGCGGCCGCGAGCAGGTCGCATAGGCGGTGGTGCCCTGAAAGGGAGGCTACGACCTGGGCTTTCTCCCAGTTCGAGAGCTCTTCTCCGCTTTCAGGGCTATCGATTTTTTTAGATACGCCACCTGGGCCTCGAGTTTGCGCACGCGCTCCTCGAGCTCCCGCTCGCGCGTCCGCCCCCCGGGGCCCTCCGGCCTGCCGCGGCGTCCCGGCTCGAGC
>UQNC01000002.1 GCA_900542175.1 uncultured Collinsella sp.
CTCGAGCGCCTCCGGCCCGCCCTCGCGGTACAGCCTGCACCAGCGGTCGAGCGATGTGGCGGCGGCGATGCCGAAGCGGGCCATCGCCGCCGACCGCGGCATCCCCTCGTCCACGACGGCCCTCGCGACGGCGAGCTTGGTCTCCATGTCGTAGGTCCTGCGGCTCTCGCCCATCCCGATCAGCCCCTTCCTCCCGGTTGCCCGGTACGCGTAGAGCCATTTTCTCACCGCCGGGGCGGGAACGTCGAGCCTCTTGGCCGCGAGTTCGAAGCCGAGGCCGGCCTCGAACAGGTCGGCGGCGCGTGCCCTCATCTCGCGACCGTATCTTGCCTTCTTCCTGCGGGGCATTTCCGATGCCTCCCTTTTCTCGAACCTTAATTTCAAAGTCCAAGAAATGGGATGCAGTTCAAGGTTGACCTGTCCCCCTTGCTCTAAATCGGGTATAAAGGCATGCAGCATATCGAACGAAAGGCAATTTGCATGAATGACTTTATGAAGGGCCGCAATGGCGCCGATGAGCTCACCATCGTGATGGGCTTTGTCGGCATCGTCATCGCGATAATCGGATCGATAGCCCATATCCAGTGGCTCAGCTGGATTGCCACCCCCGTAATCGTGATTGGCGTGCTGCGCGGCCTGTCCAAAAACATCGACGCACGTCGCAAGGAAAACGCGGCCTTTGTCGCCGCGACCGCTAACGTCCCCGGCCTGGGCAAGTTCGTAGCGAGCTTGGGTAGCGGCGCCGCGGCTGCCAACGCCTCGCGCACGGCCGGTACCAGCAAGGAAGACTTTGAGCGTGCCAAGCGCACGGCCAAGAAGATGTGGAAGGGTCGCAAGACCACGGCATACCTCAAGTGCCCCAACTGCGGCCAGATGCTCTCCGTCCCCAAGGGCAAGGGCAAGATCCGCGTCACCTGTCCCAAGTGCCACGCCAAGATGGAAACCCGCTCTTAGCGCCCGCACGCGGGACAAATTAATCAGGTTTGTTTGTCCCAAATCTTAAGTATTTGTTCGATAAAAAAGCCGAGGCCTCGTGTTGAGACCTCGGCTTTTTGCATGCGGCAACGGAGCTGCCCCTTTGTCACATCTACGCCACACCGTCGCGGGCCAGCTCCTCGGCCAGCGCTTCGGCAGGCATGGCCATAATCGCGTCGAGCTCTGCGTCCACCTCGGGAATACGCTTCACCTTGAACTTGCGTACCAGATCACCGCGACACATCACATGCGTCGGCTCACGCAGAGCGCACAGGTCATCGAGCGGATTCTTGCGCGTCACCAGGATATCGGCGGCCTTGCCGCACTCGATCGTACCGGTCTCGCCGCCCAGCCCCAGCAGCTCGGCGTTGACTTGCGTAGCCGTATGCAGCGCGAAGGCGTTGCTCACACCGACATACTTGGCAAAATAGGCAACCTCACGCCACATGTCGTACTGCGTCACGAACGGGCAGCTTGAGTCCGTGCCCAGGCCCACCTTAATGCCAGCTTCCAGTGCGGCACGGGCGCTCTCGATGATGCCCGAGCACACGATGTCGCCGTTCTTCTTTTGTGTATCGGTCGAATGGGTCTTTTCCGGGTCGAGCAATACAAACGGCAGCGCCGGGCTGATCGTGCAGGTCACGCTCGGCGCGCGTCCCTCGAGCTGTGTGCCCGCGGCGCCGCGATACAGCTCCAGGATCTCGGGCGTCATCGGGGCACCGTGCTCGATCGTGTCGACCCCGGCCTCAAGCGCGGCCTTCACGCCCTCGGTGCTCTCGACATGAGCCATGACCGGAAGGCCGACCTCGTGCGCCGCCTTGCATGCCGCCGCGGCGACATCGAGCGGCATGCGCAGCACACCCGGCTCGCCTACTTCGGTCGCGTCGAACACGCCGCCCGTCACGAACAACTTGATGACGTCGGCACCGCGCGCATACAGATCGCGCACCTGTTCGGCCGCCTCGGCGGGACTATTAGCCACCTGGGCGAACAAGCCCGCACCATGGCCGCCCGGCACCGTGACGCCCGTTCCCGGCGCCACCAGACGCGGACCCTGATACTTGCCGGCGTCGATGGCGTTGCGCACGGAAAGATCGGCAAACAGCGGGTCGCCCGCGCCGCGCACTGTGGTCACGCCGCTTGCCAGCTGCTGCTGGGCACTGCCCTTGAGGATGCGGCGGACGATGGCACGGCCCACGGGATTATCGAGTTTCTTCATCAGCGCTCCCGCATCGCCGGCCGAGACGGGCTTGCCCGAGCCGCACAGGTGCACGTGCATGTTGATGAGACCGGGCATGAGATACGCACCACCCAGGTCGATAACCTCGGCACCTGCAGGCGCCTGTGCCACAGCACTCGGCCCCATCCAGGTGATGACGCCGCGCTCAACAGTCACGGCCATATCGGGTTGCGGCTCCATATGTTCCGAACCATCCAGAATGGTCGCATTGATAAACAACGTGGAACGATCGGCAGATGCCATATCGAGCTCCTCCCTCACGATTAACTTGAACATTTGTCCATTATCACCTAGTCCCGCTGGATTGCTGCAGACGCATCGGTTAACGGAAGGAAGAGAGGATGTGGGGGACGGAATACGTTGCAGTCCCATCCCAGCGGCACTAGGGAAATCTCTCGATCTATAACAGGTACAGGGTTATTGGGCCCCCTGATGTTACAGATCGAGACATTCGGTCGACGTTTTACCGGCTTGTCTCGATCTGTAACAATTACGAGCTCAAACAACCTCTAAACGTTACAGATCGAGACAAAACCTCTCAGCGCCCATACCACTGGCATCTCCACTCCTCAGCCAATTCAACCTGCCGAGGAATACCCGCCAGCCTCATTTTCTCGACTAGCTTCCCCGGGCCTTTGAGTTCGTTAAACGTAAATCGAAGCACCTTATGCCCGAGCATTGTCAGATGAGATTCCCGCTGACGCTCTGCCACGAATGGGTCAACCGACTCCCGACCCTCGCCGCTCTGCAAGGTGTACTTCCCCTTTCCGTCGAGCTCGCCGATGACACACGTCCCGTCCTCGAGCCGCCAAAAATAGTCGACGCGAAACACCTGGCTCGGATCGAGCGGGTCGCGAAACTCCACCTGCAGCTCCGGAACCGGAAAGCCGTACGCAATAAAGAATGCTCGGAACCGAGACTCGCCGCCGTTTTCAGACAGCCCGTCCGCATACGACGCAATCACCTGTGCCCTGCGATACCCTCGCCTGCCCTCGCAATCGGCGCGGAGGCGCTCGCACAAATCCCCACGTGATACGCCTTTCGCCCGCAGTGCAGAATCGGCAATCGCCAACCCGTAGGAGAACGGCGCACGCAGTAGGCAATCCTCCACCGTGCGCCAAAACGACGTCACCCGCACGCCATCAACATGCTCGAGTGCGCCCGCCATCTGCGGACGCAACAGCCGACATCCTGCACTCAGCGGCACCGAGCAACCTGTCTTAACAAGATATCGTGGCCCAAGCAGATCATTCGGCACCTCCAGACCCCACAAAAGCGCCGCGTCATAGCCCCAAAACGCCCAATCGGGATGAAACTCCGCAAGCCCTTTGATGGACCGCAGCGCTCGCTCCGCCGGCGTCAGCGCATCCCAATCATGTTGAAAACAGAACAAATACGGCTCGGGCTCCGCGATATCGTCGGTTCCAACATGACGCCGCAGCCACATGAGCTCGGCATTGTCATGCGTTGCGAGCAGCGCACCTTGCTCGGTCGCCTCCGTGAGTCGCGCGAGCATCCTATTCCGCGCCAACGTGTTGCGAGTCGTATGCTTGTGCTTGAAAACGGTATTAGACACTTCCATCACCACCACATCGGACAAATGGACCATCGTCACCGTTGCCCCCGCCGACAAATGTCTTGATCTGTAACAGGAAGACCGATTTTTGGACTGTAGATGTTACAGATTGAGACATTCCCCCCAGCCAGGTGCCAAACGTCTCGATCTGTAACAGTTAGACGTTCTCCAGGCCCCTAAACGTTACAGATTTAGACAAACCAGCGGCGCCCAAGCATTCGTCTCGTTCTGTAACAGGTAGACCGGTTTTTTGCCCCCAAACGTTACAGATCGAGACAAAAAGGCAAAAGGCAAGGCAGGCGACAACCGCCCATCCTCTACCCCCACTCCTGCTCGTAGATGTTGAGCGACTTTACGTACCGCCCCTGGGCGCCCATGATGTCGCGGACCAGACGCAAGAAGAAGCTGATGCACGAGGTGTCAAAGCCGTCCTGCAGGTCCTCCGGATGCACCGCACCCGGCCCATCGACCGCCGTATCGCTCAGCCGCGCGATGTCATACAGGTAGAGCTGTCCCGCCGTAAGCCAGACATCGTCGACGCAGGCGAGGCGCACCGCAATCGCGCCGTCACTCCAGTGCTCCTTCTGCACGATATGCGGATCGTAGACATCAAAGCGATGATCGGTGCGCGTGTCCTTCAGCACGACCATGCCGGACGCAGGATTCTTGTCCAAAATGCCAAAGCGCGAGAAATACTGCGTGTCGCGTACCTGCTCGAGCCGCTTGAGCGAGGCAGGCGAAAGCGATGCCGGCGGCTCGTCAACATACAGCTCGAGCAGCGTTTTGCCATGGCGATAGGGGCGCTCAAACAGCAGCCAATCGGTAAACGCCATGTTGTAGGCCATGATTTCGTTTTGCGAAGGCTCAGTGCAATAGCTGAGCCACGGGTCGACAATGATCTCGAACTGTTCGCGCGCCGGCTCCAGGAATTGAAACTTCCGCAGCATCCAAAAGTGAGCCATGTCGGCAATATCGTTGCCGACGGCTTCGGCTAGCTCTGCTCGGTCAAAAGCGTGGTCAGTCATGGCATCCTCCTCAAACTGATGGACCTCAATTTGAGCTTACGAGGAAGGTGGGCAGCCACGACCAGCGCGGGCAAAATAGGCCTCCGACTGCAAACTAGATACTGACCAAACACTTGACGAAAAGCTTGATCGAAAATGCGCACCGCAACAAAACCGCAGGTAGACATAGACGGCCAACCCGCCCTTTTGAGCCAGATGCCCGCAGCCACCACAGAAACAACAGGTGACCACAGCCCGAGAAGTCGACAAATGAACATCCGTACGTCGACAAACGAGCAAACTGCTCGCAAATCCGCAAGGAGTGTCCCCGAGTGCCGACAGAAAAGGAACGTCCCTAACTGCCGGCACTTAGGGACGTTCCTTTTGTGCCGGCAGTTAGGGACAGCCCTTTCCGATTCGATTGTTGAGTATCTCCGTGACTACTTTACAGTTCCAGCGCGTCGGCGACTTCGGCTGCGCAGGCCAGGGCATCGGCCATGGCGTTCACCACGAGCGAGCTGCCGTTGCGGGCATCACCCGCCACATACACCGGCGCGGCATCCGCAGCAACACCATCCACGCGGGCCGCAAGGTGCGAGCCCTCGGAAGCCATCACGGGCAGCGGGCGGCCCGCCGTGGCAACGGGCACGCCGACAGCTTCGAACACGCTGTGTTCCGGACCCGTAAAGCCACAGGCGATGAGCACCAGCTGCGCCGGCACCTCGTGCTCGGAGCCCGCAATGCGTTCGGGCTTGCCGGCCGACCAATCCAGATCGACCACGCGCAGACCCGCAGCCGCGCCCTTCTTGTCCAGCAGCACCTCGAGCGTGTCCACGCCCCAAGCGCGCATCTCGCCGCCCATGGCAGCGATAGCCTCCTGCTGGCCGTAGTCGGTCTTCTTCACGTTGGGCCACTGCGGCCAGGGGTTGCCTGCCGCGCGCTTATCGGGCGCAGCCGGCAAGAACTCAAACTGGCGCACGCTGCGCGCGCCCTGACGCACGGCGGTACCCACGCAGTCGTTTCCAGTATCGCCACCGCCAATGACCACGACGTCCAGGCCGCGCGCGTTCACCGCGGGCTTGCCGCCATCGAGCACCGAGACGGTCGAAGCCGTCAGGTAGTCCACGGCATACACCACGCCCGGGGCATCAATGTTCGCAGCCGAAAGTCCACGCGGAGCACGGGCGCCGGCAGCCACCACGGCGGCGTCAAAGTCGTCGAGCCTGGCGGTAACCTTGGGATCGCTCACGTCGGCGCCCAGCTCGAACACAATACCCAGCTCGCGCATGAGCGCCACACGACGCTCGACCACAGACTTCTCGAGCTTCATGTTGGGAATGCCGTACATGAGTAGGCCGCCGGGGCGGTCGTCGCGCTCAAACACCGTCACGCGGGCACCGCGACGCGCAAGCTCCCATGCTGCCACCAGGCCAGCCGGGCCGGAACCAACCACGGCGACCGAGGGCGCGTCCTCCCCTGCCGGCTCAAAGCGACGTAGGCCGCCGTTGGCCCACTCATGGTCGCTGATCGCACGCTCGTTATCGTGAATCGTCGTGGGTTGGCCGTCGACCGAGCCCAGGTTGCACGCGGCCTCGCACAGTGCCGGGCACACGCGGCTCGTGAACTCAGGCATGGGCGAGGTGAGCGACAGGCGCTCGGCAGCCTCATCCCAGCGGCCGCGGTACACCAGCTCGTTCCACTCGGGAATCAAGTTGTGCAGCGGGCAGCCGCTCGGACGCGCCTTGCCAAAGCTCGCGCCCATCTGGCAAAACGCCACGCCGCACATCATGCAGCGGCTCGCCTGGGCGCGACGTGCGTCGTCGTCGAGCTCCACGTACAGCGGATCGAAATCACGGCTGCGCTCCTCCACGGGGCGAAGCTCGTGGGTCACGCGATCGATATCAAGAAAAGCACCGGGCTTACCCATGGCACTTACGCCTCCTTCTTGGTCGAAGCAACAGAGCTGGCGGCCGCGGACGCAGCACCCGTAGCACCGCCCGCAATATCGAAGCGAGCGACATCCGCGGCGCTCGCGCGACCGGTCACAATGTCAAACGCCAGTTCCTCTGCCTGCGCATGTGTCTTGCCGGCAGCCTCGCTCGCAGCGACAATCGCCAGCACACGCTCGTACTCGGTCGGAATGACCTTCACAAAGTGCTTGCTCATCGTCTCAAAGCTGTAGAGCAGCTTGATGCCGCGCGGGCTCTGCGTCGCGTCCACGTGCTCCTGGATGAGCTCGCGAATCTGCGCCAGCTCGCCGGCAGTCGGGGCCTTGAGCTCAACGCTCTCGTGGTTCACGCGGGCATCGAGCGTGCCGTACTGGTCAAAGACATAAGCCACGCCACCCGTCATGCCGGCAGCGAAGTTCTGCCCGACCTCGCCCAGGATGAGCGCCAGGCCACCCGTCATGTACTCGCAACCGTGGTTGCCGCAACCCTCGACCACCACGGTGGCACCGGAGTTGCGTACGCCAAAGCGCTGGCCGGCCAGGCCGTTGATGAAGCCACGGCCGCTCGTGGCGCCAAAGAACGCAACGTTGCCCACGATGATGTTTTCGTCGAACTTATAGGTCGCATGCGGGTTGGGGCGCACCGACACCTCGCCGCCCGAAAGGCCCTTGCCAAAGTAGTCGTTGGCGTCGCCGCACACGTTAAGCGTAATGCCGCGCGGCAGGAAGGCGCCAAAGCTCTGACCGGCCGAACCATCGCAATCGATGGTGATGGAGCCGGCGGGCAGGCCCTCGGGATGCGCCTTGGTCACCGCGTTGCCCAAGATAGTACCCACGCAGCGGTTGACGTTGGCGATATCGGCGCGGAAGCGAATCGGACGCAGGTGCGCACGGGCATCGGCCGTATAGGGCACAAACAACGTGGAGTCGAGCGTCTTGTCGAGCTCGCTGTCCGCGGCCATCTGCGGCAGGAAGTGGCGACCGTCGGCGCCCGGAATATGGGCACCGAACTCGCAGGTCGCGCTCGCCAGCACGGGCGACAAATCGAGCAGGTTGGCCTTGCGGTTGCCCGGGACCTCGATCTGGCGCAAGCACTCGGGATGGCCGACCATCTCATCGACGGTGCGGAAGCCCAGGCTCGCCATGACCTCGCGCAGCTGCTCGGCAACAAAGAGCATAAAGTGCTCGACGTGCTCGGGCTTGCCGCGGAAGCCGCGACGCAGGCGGCAGTTTTGCGTAGCGATGCCGGCCGGGCAGGTGTCCTGCTGGCAGTCGCGCTGCATGAGGCAGCCCATGGAGATGAGCGGCATGGTCGCAAAGCCAAACTCCTCGGCGCCCAGCAAGCAGGCGACGGCAACGTCGGTGCCGTCCATGAGCTTGCCGTCGGCCTCGAGCACCACGCGCGAGCGCAGGCCGTTTTGCAGCAGCGTCTGCTGGGCCTCGGCAAGGCCAAGCTCCAGCGGCAGACCCGCATGCCAGATAGAGTCGCGCGCAGCGGCACCCGAGCCGCCATTGTGACCGCTGATCAAGATCTTGTCGGCAGCACCCTTGGCCACACCGGTGGCGATGGTGCCGACGCCGGCCTCACTGACCAGCTTGACCGACACGCGTGCGCCGGGGTTGGCGTTCTTAAGGTCGAAGATGAGCTCGGCCAGGTCCTCGATAGAGTAGATGTCGTGGTGCGGCGGAGGCGAGATCAGGCCGATGCCGGGCGTGGACTGACGGACCTCGGCAATCCAGGGGTAGACCTTCTTGCCGGGCAGGTGGCCGCCCTCGCCGGGCTTGGCGCCCTGGGCCATCTTGATCTGAATCTCGAAGGCGCTGCACAGGTAGCGGCTCGTCACGCCAAAGCGCGCGCTTGCCACCTGCTTGATGGCGGAGTTCTTGGAGTCGCCGTTAGCCAGCGGGGTCTCGCGACGCGGATCCTCGCCGCCCTCGCCGGAGTTGGAACGGCCGTGCAGGCGGTTCATGGCGATGGCCATGCACTCGTGTGCCTCTTTGCTGATGGAGCCGTACGACATGGCGCCGGTGTTAAAGCGGCGGACGATGTTGAACGCGGGCTCGACCTCGTCGAGTGCCACCGGGGTACGGCCGCTGGCATCAAAGTCCAGCAGGTCGCGCAGGCGCACGGCGCGGCCGGTGCGGTGCAGGCGGGCGCTGTACTCCTTAAAGGTGTCGTAGCTGTCCTCGCGGCAGGCGGTCTGCAGCAAGTAGACAGTCTGCGGATCGATCAGGTGATCCTCGCCGCCGAGCGGGCGCCACTTGGTCAGACCCAGCGTGGGCAGCTGATCGGGAGCCGGGCTCTTAAGGATAGCGAGCGCGGCGTCGTAGCGCTCGTTTTGCTCGTGCTCGACGTCCTCGACACCCATACCGCCCACGCGGCTCACCGTGCCGGCGAAGTACGCGTTGACGAACTCCGGCGTAAAGCCCACGGCCTCGAAGATCTGCGCCGAATGGTAGCTCTGCACCGTGGAGATGCCCATCTTGGACATGATGGAGACGATGCCGGCGGTCGCAGCCTTGTTGTAGTTGGCGATGCCCTGCTCGGCCGTCACGTCCAGGTCGCCGCGTGCCGCCAGATCGCGGATGCACGCATGTGCGTTGTACGGATAGATGCCGCTCGCGGAGTAGCCCACCAGCGCCGCAAAGTCATGCGGGGACACGGCGTCGCCGCACTCCACCACGATATCGGCAAAGGTACGCACGCCGGCGCGGATCAGGTGGTTGTGCACGCAGCCCACAGCGAGCAGCGACGGCACGGGCACCTCGCCCGCAGCGGCACGATCGCTCAACACCACAATGTTCACGCCGTCGCGAACCGCGGCCTCGACGTCCTCGGCAAGCTGTTTGAGCGCAGTCTGCAGCGCGCCCTCGCCGGCATCGCGGCGGTAGACGGCACGGAAACGACGGGTCTTAAAGCCAACACGGTCGATGGCACAGATATGCTCGAACTCTTCCTCGTTGAGCAATGGGCGCTCCAAGCGCACCAGCTGACAGGCCGTGCGGGAATCCTCGAGCAGGTTGCCGTGGTTGCCCAGGTAGAGCGTGGTCGAAGTCACCATGTGCTCGCGAAGGGCGTCGATGGGCGGGTTCGTGACCTGAGCGAACAGCTGATAGAAGTAGTCAAAGAACGAACGCGTCTTCTTGGACAGGCAAGCCAGCGGCGCGTCGATGCCCATCGAGGCGAGCGGGGCCTTGCCCTGCTGGGCCATAGGACGCACGACCTCGTCGACGTCATCCCAGTGGTAGCCGAGCTTGGCCATGCGCACAGCGGCGGGCACCTCGGCATCCTCGGCGGACGCGGGCGCGGCGGGTTCATCGAGCGCGTCGACGGTCAGCGTCTCCTCGGCAATCCAATCACGGTAGGGCTTTTCCTTGGCGTAACGGGCGCGCAGCTCGTCGTTGTAGATCACGCGGCCGCGGGCAAAGTCGACCTCGAGCATCTGACCCGGTCCCAAGCAGCCGCTCGTCAGGATGTTCTCGGGGCGCACCTCGATGGTGCCCACCTCGCTCGCCAGCATAAAGCGGCCGTCGCGCGTCACGTAGTAGCGAGCCGGGCGCAGGCCGTTACGGTCGAGGGCGGCGCCCAGGGTACGGCCGTCGGTAAAGGCGATAGCGGCAGGACCGTCCCACGGCTCCATGAGCATGGACTGGTAAGCGTCGTAGGCGCGGCGCTCCTCACTCAGGCTATCGTTATGGTCCCACGGCTCGGGCAGCAACGTGGACGCGGCACGCGTGAGCGGGCGACCGTTCATGACCAAGAATTCGAGCACGTTGTCCAGAATCGCGGAGTCGGAACCCTCGCGGTTGATGATGGGCATCACGCGCTCAAGATCGTGCTGCAGCACGGGGCTGTACAGGTTGGGTTCGCGGGCGCGAATCCAGTTGACGTTGCCCTTGAGGGTATTGATCTCGCCGTTGTGAATGATAAAGCGGTTGGGGTGCGCACGCTCCCAGCTGGGCGTGGTGTTGGTGGAGTAGCGCGAGTGGACGAGCGCCACGGCCGTTTTGACGGCGGCGTCGTTGAGGTCGATGAAGAAGCGGCGCATCTGCGTGGCGACCAGCATGCCCTTGTACACGATGGTGCGCGAGCTCATGGAGCACACATAGAAGATCTTGTCGCGCAGGGCAAACTCGGCGTCGGCCTTTTTTTCGATGGTGCGGCGGCACACGTACAGGCGACGCTCGAAGGCATCGCCGGCGGGCGTGTCGTCCGGACGGCCCAGGAAGGCCTGCAGGATAGTGGGCATGCAGGCGCGAGCCGTCTCGCCCAGGTCGTGCGGGTCGACGGGCACCTCGCGCCAAAAGAGCAGCGGCACGCCGGCCTCGGCGCAGCCCTCCTCAAACACGCGGCGGGCATCCTCTACGCCCTTGTCGTCCTGCGGGAAGAACAGCATGGCCACGCCATAGTCGCCCTCTGCCGGCAGAATCTGGCCGCACTTTTGAGCCTCTTTACGGAAAAAGTGATGCGGAACCTGGAACAGGATGCCGGCGCCGTCGCCGGTGTTCTTCTCGAGTCCCGTGCCGCCGCGGTGCTCCAAGTTGACCAGAATGGACAGCGCATCGTCCAGAATCTGGTGATGGCGCTCACCGTTGATATCGGCAAGCGCGCCGATGCCACATGCATCGTGGTCGAATTCGGGGCGATAAAGGCCCTGCTGCTGAGCGGAATCTGCCTGCATCGCGATCCTCCCCTAGATATTTAGACAGTCAGTTGACTAGGCATACTATGAGCATCGCCGACCCGTTGTGTTTCCCACCCGTTTCGAAACAATCGCGTAACGCACGCCCTACGAGTGGACACCGCCGACCTCAAGGGCGACAACATAGGCCCCAAGTTCGGCCTGTTAGCTCACCCCTTCAAACATCTCAATCTGTAACAGGAAGGCCCAATTACGACGACTAACTGTTACAGATTGAGATGTTATCGAGAGACAGTTCCGAATGTCTCGATCTGTAACACGAAGGGCCGGTTTTGGCGGTCAGCTGTTACAGATCGAGATTTTCCATAGGACCATTTCTTCCTGTCTTGATCTGTAACACCTAGACCCAATTTCCATCCCTAGTTGTTACAGATCGAGACATTTCGGCAGCCCCCTTTCACCATCCCATTCAAATACAACAATTTTGTTAGTCTTGGTTAACTTTTAAGCTTAAAACGGGTATCCTTTGCGGCGTCAAGCAAACGGCACACAGGAGCGCACCATGCTCAACCATCTCAAACAACACTTTGGCTCCCGACGCACCGGCGGTCACGGAGGTCTAGACATCGCGCGGCATATCGGCCCCGGGCTGCTCGTGACCGTCGGCTTTATCGACCCGGGCAACTGGGCCTCCAATATGGCCGCGGGCTCGCAGTTTGGCTACGCGCTGCTGTGGATCGTCACGCTGTCCACGATTATGCTCATTGTGCTGCAGCACAACGCGGCGCACCTGGGTATCGCCACGGGCACCTGCCTTGCCGAGGCCACGACACGTTACCTCCCCCGCTTCGTTGGACGCACGGTACTCGCCAGTGCCTATCTCGCGACTGTCGCCACCGCCATGGCCGAAGTCCTGGGTGGCGCGATTGCCCTTCAAATGCTCTTTGGGCTGCCCGTGCGCGCGGGTTGCGTCATCGTGGCGGCAGTATCGATGGCGATGCTCATGACGAGCTCCTACAAGCGCGCCGAACGCTGGATCATCGCCTTCGTGGGTGTGGTAGGACTCTCGTTTTTAGCAGAGCTCGCGCTGGTCAAAGTCGACTGGCCGCAAGCAACCGCAAGCTGGATCACGCCCAGTATGCCCACTGGCTCTGCCGCGATCATCGTGAGTGTCCTGGGTGCGGTCGTTATGCCACACAATCTCTTCCTGCACTCCGAGGTCATCCAATCCATGCACTTCGAAGGCCAAGGCGAGCAGGTTATCGAAGAACGTCTGCGCTACGAGCTCTTCGACACGATCTTTTCGATGGGCGTGGGCTGGGCAATCAACTCGGCCATGGTCATCCTTGCCGCAACGACCTTCTTTGCGCACGGCATGGTCGTAGACGACCTCGCCGTCGCAGCGGCCACGCTCTCCCCCATCTTGGGCCCGGCGAGCTCGACCATCTTTGCGGTAGCGCTGCTGTTTGCGGGCCTCTCGAGTAGTGTGACGGCGGGCATGGCGGCGGGCACCATCACCGCGGGCATGTTCGACGAGGAATACGACATCCACGACCGACATTCCTCGATCGGGGTGGCGGCCTGTTTCGTCGGCGCAGTGACGGCGTGCCTGGTCGTCCCAAATCCTTTTGAAGGTCTCATCTGGAGTCAGGCGCTGCTGTCGCTTCAGCTGCCGATTACGGTCTTTGTGCTCATACGGCTCACCAGCTCACGCCGCGTCATGGGCAAATATGCCAATTCGCGCCCGCTCAACGCGCTGCTCGTAGGGATCGGTGCCATCGTGACGATTCTCGATGTCGTGTTGTTGACAGGGATGTAATGGGACGGGGCACCTACCCAGGCAAACGTCTCGATCTGTAACAGGAAGACCCGTTTCGAGCCGTTAGATGTTACAGATCGAGATCATTCCGAGGGACAGCTCCGTTTGTCTCAATCTGTAACAAGTGGACCCAATTTCCACCGTTAGATGTTACAGATTGAGACAAAAGGTCGGCCGGACTCACAACAGACAGGATCGGCCAACAGCAACCGTGATCCCTTGGGGGCGGAGGAAAAGGGTCCCGGCCGGGATATCCGACCGGGACCCTTGGACAGAGCTATGTGTTGCCGTGAGCCGCGTGCCGACGAGCTACTCCTCGACGAGCTCAAACTGATCGGGACCGACGCCGCAGACCGGGCACACGTAGTCCTCGGGCAGCTCGGGCGTGTCGACCTCAACCTCGTAGCCACAAACGATGCACACGAACTTATACGTCTTCTTCTCCTCAGCCACGATGTTCTCCTCTCGAACGCGACTGGTGATGTACTTCATCTATTAGTATAGATTCTCAATAATATAATGCAAGTATTTTTAAAACATTTCTAGCCTTGATACGAGGACGCCTTCGGAGGCGTCTTGCCCTTCAGGACCTTATGGTAGTAATCGTAGGTGAGCGGCGTCTCGTCGCTCAGGCGCTCGGCATCCTCGACCTCGCCGATAAACAGTAGATGCGTGCCCACATCCACAGTGTCGATCAAACGGCAGCTAAACAGGGCCGTCGCGTGCTCGGGCACATAGGGCATGCCCAGAGCCGTCTCGCGGGTCTCGTATTTGGCAAACTTGTCATAATCGCTGCTGGTGCGAAATCCAAAGTTGCCAATGTAGAGCATATCCGCCGTCTGGTCGATCACGGTCAGCGCAAAGGCCTTGGCAGTCTCGATCACGCCAGCGGTCACATTTTCCTTGTTTACGGAAACCGAGATGCGAGGTGGTGCTGCCGTCACCTGCACCGCCGTGTTGATGACGCAGCCGGCGCGCAGCCCGTCTGCCGCGGCGCTCACCACATACAGACCGCTCGGCATGGTAAAGAATGCAGTTTTGTCCATAACAAGTACTCCCCTAACCCGGGATTGAACCTTAAGGCTGTATGTACCCATAAAAAGCGGCGCCCATAACGGACGCCGTTTTTTGGAAATATATGGCAAAACAGCAAGGAAGACGGGGCGGGCGCGGTAGGGCACCTTCCCGTGAACTCGCTCCTAGCGGTTGCGTTCTTTAAGAGCGCGGTCGATCTCGCGCTGGACATCGCGCTTGGCCATATCCTCGCGCTTGTCGTAAAGCTTCTTGCCGCGGCCTAGGCCCAGCAGCAGCTTTACGCGGCCGTCGGTATTAAAGTAGAGCTCCAGCGGCACCAGCGCATAGCCGCGGTTGCGAAGTTTGCCGTCAAGAAAGTCGATCTCCTTGCGGTGCAGCAGCAGACGGCGCCGACGGTCGGGATCGCGATTCCACACGCCACCATGGCTATAAGGGTGGATATGCAGGCCGACGAGCCAGCACTCCCCGCCACGAATCAGTGCGAAGGTATCGGTAATCTGGCACGCGCGCTCGCGAATCGACTTGACCTCGGTACCGCTCAGCTCAATACCGCACTCAAACGTCTCATCGATAAAGTACTCGTGATGTGCCGAGCGATTCTTGGAAATGAGCTTGCGCTCGCGCTTACTGGGCATCGCCGGCCTCCTTGGCGCCATCGGCGTTTGAGCCCGCAGCCTCGCGCTTTGCCTTGCGCTCGGCGTTAAGCTCGGCATCACTCTCGCGCACCAGCTTGATAATCGCCGCGCACGCCTCTTCGCCCACCAGGTCGCGGGCACGGACCGTCAGGCGCGTAGCCTCCTGCTTGTCGCCGTCGCTCGCAGCGTCGGTCGCACACATGATCAGGCAGATGGCAATCTCGGCCGAAGGCGAGGTCGGCACGCCCTGCAGGGCGAGCTCACCCATCACATGGTCGTCACTCTCGTCCGCGGCATCCGGATAGGTGGTATGGATCTTGTTGAGCAGGCGCGTCGTATGCGCATCGTTGGGCGCCAGGCGCAGCGCCAGACGCGCGCAGCCCACGGCAGCCGAAATGTTCTCGGTCTCGGGCTCCAAGAAGTACTGACCCAAGTTGGTGTAGGCGCGTGCGGCGCACTTACCGTCGCTCGCGCGCTCCAGCACCGAGAACGAGAGCGATGCCCACTCCTGCTTGTCCTCGAGCGCGCGGAACAGCTCGGCCAAGTCCAAGCGATAGTTGCAGTTCATGGGATCCCAACGCACGGCCTGCATCAGGGCATTCCGAGCACTCACATAATCCTGCTGGCGGATGTAGGCAAACGCCATGTCGGAGTACAGGCGGTCAAAGGGAACCTCGACCTGCACCAGCTCGCGCGGATCCTTCTCCACGCGGCGATAGGCCAGGCGCTCAAACTTGCTGTCGAAGCTAAAGTACTGGCGCTTCTCCTCCGTCTTGCACTCAGCGTCGATATACTCCTCGGCGAGCTCCACCAGACGCTCAAGCAGCGGCGTCGCCGTAGCCAGGTCGCCCTGCGCCAGATAGTTCTCGGCATACGTGATGTCTTCCAAGCTGATAGGCAGGTCCATGACAACTCCTCGGTCCGGGCGGCAGACTCAACGCGCGCCTTAAATATCGGTCAATACACAAAACCCGGGTCTCTTACGAGGCCCGGGCGTTCAATTTTGGTAGCCCGTACCAGATTCGAACTGGTGATCTCCGCCTTGAGAGGGCGGCGTCCTAAACCGCTAGACGAACGGGCCATATGTAGCAAATGCAATGGCTGGGATGGAGGGAGTCGAACCCCCATTGACGGAACCAGAATCCGCTGTCCTGCCATTAGACGACATCCCAATGACTGCATCGCTGCGCTCGGCTGTGCCTTTGCGCAAGAAAGAAATATACGGGAAGTCCGGCCGTGACGCAAGCCCCAATTTTGACTTTTTTGAAATTCAGTCAAATACGGCCGACACGTGAAGGACCTGTGAAGCGCCAGCGACACGTACGGCGCCAAAGCCCGTAAAACATCCCGCATCTACCGCTGGTAGATTACAACAATGCAGCACTCACGGCTGATGGCACAATCGAACCGTCATCATTGCACGGATATCGAGGCGCCATGGACGAAGAGCTTGATTACCTATGGGAGACCCTGGGCCTCGAGATCACTGCTGACCTTTGGCCCGAACGGGACAAAATCCATCCCACTCTGCGCCCCGCCATCACGGTGATGCAGGCAAACTACCGCCGTGCATCCTTTTTGATCATGCGGATGTCATGGCACGCGGGACTCCCCGACCTTAAGCGAATCCAGGCAAACCTCGTCGAGCTGTCCGGTATGCCGACTGTCATATCCGAGGCGCACCTGGAGCAGCGACAGCGCGAGCGACTGCAACAGCAGCGGATTCCCTTTATCTGCCCCGGCGTTCAGGCATATCTGCCCTTTATGGACGAGGAGTACTGGAGCGGCAAGCCCAACAAGCACGTAAAGGTCTACGATCCGCACGAATGGGCACAGCTCGATGATTGAGCCGAGCGAGCCCGCCGATGGAAAACACGTCCCACCCTGAGCACTCAAAACGGGTCGCACTTTCCGCAGCCGCTACAGCAACGCCTCGACCCAAGCCGATTCCCTAAAGCCAGGAATCGCAAAGTCGTCGCCCACCAGCAGCGGGCGCTTAACCAGCATGCCGTCGGTCGCCAGCAGCTCGTAGCACTCCCGATCCGTCATACCCGCATCCAGGCGTGCCTTCAGGCCCAGCTCTCGATATTTCATGCCCGACGAGTTGAAGAAGCGTCGCACCGGCAGCCCCGAACGAGCAATCCAGGTCGCAAGTTCATCGGCCGCGGGATTGTCCAAAACGATATCGCGGTCGATATACTCTACCCCGTGTTCGTCCAGCCATGCCTTGGCCTTCTTACAGGTCGAGCACTTGGGATATTCAACAAACAGTACGGTCATGGGAATCCTCCGAATATAGATCGGCCAACGCGGACACACGCCACACGAGGCGCCTTCGTATGATGGGCCAATTGTAGCCCACGGGTCACACGCTAAACGAACCGTACCCCGAATCCGCGTTTGATGAACGGCAGCAGCTCCATTGCCTCGGGCGTGATATGGCCCGCAACGTTCATGCGCTCGTCACCGGGAAGATCGACCCGCGCGATCTCAAGCTCGCCTTCGTAGCGCCCATATCCGCTATTGCTCACAGCGATCGACCCCGCCTTTCGCGGCAGGCCGGCTCCGGCATCCGTCGGCACGGAATCCGGCTTAAGCTTCGTACGTGACTCCTGAGACCTAAAGATGAGGACACTCGAGTCGGGCCGGTCGTGATGAATCTGCCCGCGCACATAGGCATAACCGGGCTCAAGCTCGCATTGCAGGTCCACGTATCCGGCGGAAACTTGAGCAAACTGCGCCCAGCCCGCATCGGAAAGATCGGGGTCGCCGACCAACACAATGTCGCAATCGGCGCCATGTGCAAGCTCAAGCATATTGAGAGCAACCTTTAACGCGCGACCGCGCTGCGCCTCGACCGTCGGCAGTCCCTCGAATACTGGCCCGCGAACGTTAGCATCACCCGGCACAAAAGCCATGATTTCGAATCCAAGCGCCGCAAGACGAAGATTCACCCGAGCAATGTCCTCCAGAGCTAAACCGGTATAAGGCTTGGGGTAAAAATTGTGGCAGGCGGCAAAACGAGTCACATCGGCACCGGCCTCACGCCACGATGCGATTTCATCAGAACTCACCGTCGATGCATTGACCACAATGCGAAATACACCGGACAGCTCCGCGACCCGCTGGGCGCTAAAGCCATAGTCCAAACGAAGGTATTCCAACCCCAGATCGCGCAGGTCCTCGATGCGCTCAAGCCCGAGCAAATCGCACGTGCGAGGCCCCACATCGGCAATGAGCGCAATGCCGCGGGCGGAAAGCAGCGACAGCACATGACGGACCTTATCGGCATACGCCGCTCCCCCATCCTCGGGAATATGCAGCGAGGTGAACGCATAGCGCGCACCCGCCGCGGCACCACGCTCAATTGTCCGCTCAATATCCTGCAGAGCGCTGGAAAGATAAATCGAAATACCCGTTTTCACGCTTCAACGCTCCTTTAAAAAAGGCCGGCGGAGCAGTTAGCCCCGCCGGCACAACCATAGCATCAAGAAATCTGCCGCGCGCCGCGAGCCCTGAGCAACACGGCTCGCGATATCAAACTATTCGCCAAAGAACTCGTTGATCTTCTGCTCGTCGACGCCAAAGAACCACGTCAGGACAAAGCCGGCGGCATAGGCAAGCAGCATAGCGGCAACGTAGCCGAGCTGCTGGCCAGGAACGACGATCAGCAGGCCAAACAGACCGGAAACGCCCTGAGAAACCGTGCCGATGTGAAGCAGCGCCGCGAGCGCGCCGCCAAATCCGGCACCCAGGCAGGCCGTCACAAACGGACGAACGAGCGGCAGCGTAACAGCATACATCAGAGGCTCGCCCACACCCAGGATTCCAACGGGAATAGACTCTGCGACGTACTTCTTGAGCTTGGCGTTCTTGGTCTTAAAGTACAGCGCCAGACCGGCACCGACCTGACCGCCGCCAGCCATCATAAGGATGGGAAGCAGGTAATTGATGCCCTTGGTAGCGCCGTCGGGATCGTTGAGCATAGCGTGGATCGGCGTGAGCGCCTGATGCAGGCCGACGGAAACCAGCGGCAAGAAGCCTGCCGACAGGATATAGCCACCCAGGACGCCCAGCTTCTCGAAGATAAAGGTCAAAACGCTAAAGATGGCAGTCGTCAGCCATGCGCCAACCGGCTGGATGACGAGCATCAGAGCAAAGGCGCCGATGATGAGCACCAGCAGCGGGGACAAGAACGTGTCGAGTGCGTTGGGCATAACCTTGCGAATCTGACGCTCCATCCAGGCAAAAAATGCGCCGGCGATAAGAGCCGCGATCATGCCGCCCGCTGCGGGGTTGTACTGCGCATTGGTGAGCGGCAGCAGAATGGCAGTGGCAGGATCGGCCGCGCCAGGCGCAAGCAGGGGCATGGCACTGTTGGCGATACACATCATGCCGGCGATGCCGCCCAGCGCAGCGGAGCCACCAAACTCACGTGCCGCGTTATAGCCCACCAAGATGGGCAGATAGGCAAACAGGGCCCAGCCCATGGAACGAATGCCCTGGTACCACCACTCGCCTGCAAGCGCGCCTGCCGTCGAGACGTTAATGACGTTGCAGATACCGTTGATGAGGCCAGCCGCAATGATGCCGGGGAGCAGGGCAACGAAGACATTGGAAATCTTCTTGAGGAAGGCCTGAACCGGCTTGGACTCGTACTTTGCCTTCTGCGCGGCCTTGTTTGTGGCCGCAGCGTCAACCACGCTCTCGTCGGCAACGCCTTTCGCAAGGCCGGTGAGCTTGGAGAACTCCTCGAGCACCTTATTCACCTTGCCCGGACCCAGCACGATCTGCATCGTGTCGTCCTCGACCAGGCCCATCACGCCGTCGAGTGCCTTAATGCCCTCCGCGTCGACGCTGCCCGTGTCTTTGACGGTCACGCGCAGGCGCGTCATGCACGCCGCGTTTGCCAGCACGTTGTCTTTACCGCCCAAAAGGTCCAGCAGCTTTTGAGCCAGCTCTTTGTTCGTCATAACTCCTCCTTGTATTGGGTATCTCGTCTGGATGTCATATCAGCTCACGCCGCGCACCTATTGGGCATCGGCATCGCTCTTCTCATGGCCACTCACCGCAGCACGGACATGGCCTCGCGCTCGCTCAAGAGCTACCGCAGCCTGCTCGACATCGCAGTCCAGCAGTACCGAGACAATAGCGGTTTTTACGTGGCCGTCGGCATCTGCAAGCGCCTGAATAGCGCGCTCGCGCGTGCAGCAGGTCGCCTCCATCACGATGTTCTGGCCGCGCACCACCAACTTCTCGTTCGTCTGCTGCACATCGACCATCAGGTTTTGGTATACCTTGCCGATCTTGACCATGGCACCGGTCGAAATCATGTTGAGAATGAGCTTTTGAACCGTTCCCGCCTTGAGCCTCGTTGAGCCGGTCAGTACCTCGGGACCGGGCACGGGTTCAATGGCAAGATCTGCGCTCTCCCCGATCTTCGACCCTTGGTTGCAGGCAATTGCAATGGTCTTGCACCCAGTTGCCTTGGCGTACACAAGGCCGCCCACCACATAGGGAGTACGACCGCTTGCCGCCAGGCCAACGACAAGATCCTTGTCCGAGAGTCCACGCCCCCGCAGGTCGCTCGCGCCAAGCTCCTCGCTGTCTTCGGCACCTTCGACAGCCTTGATAAACGCCGTCTCGCCTCCGGCAATGAGCCCGACAATCAGATCGGGTGACACGCCAAACGTGGGCGGACACTCCGAAGCGTCGAGTACGCCCAGACGACCGCTGGTGCCTGCGCCCATGTAAAAGACGCGCCCGCCGCGCTCGAGTGCCTCAGCAGCCCAGTCGATTGCTGTGGCAACCTGGGGCAGCACTTTTGTGACCGACTGGACGGCACGAAGATCCTCATCGTTCATCGTCGTGACGATCTGCAGCGATGTCATCGTATCGAGGTCCATTGACCTTTGATTACGCTGTTCGGTCGTGAATTTTGTTAAATCGAGCATTTCATTCACCTCATCTTTCCTGTTTCTCGATGTAGTTTTGCTTAATGACATGCGTCGCTCGTTCGTAGTCGCTGGCAACGTAAGCAGCGTACAGGGCATCGACAACCATAAGCTGGGCCATACGCGAAGCCATGGCACCGCTGCGGACCAAGGGCTCACTCGCAGCGACGCCGAGCACGGCATCGGCCATGGTGGCAAGCTTGGATGATCCATCTACTTTGGTCACGGCCACAACGGGACAGTTGTGACGTTGGGCCTCGGCGGCGCAGTCCAGCACCTCTTGCGTCAAGCCCGAGTAGCTAAAGGCGATTGCCATATCGCCCTCATGCATGTTCTTGGCACACAAGAGCTGATCATGCCAGTCGTCGTACAGATGGCACTCTTTGTCGACACGCATGAGCTTTTGCGCCAGATCATGCGCGACCAAACGAGAGGCACCGATACCGAACAGATTGACCGCACGTGCCCGCTTAAGACGGGCCGCGCATCGCTCCAAGACGGTGTAATCGAGCGTTCGCGCCGTCGCTTCGATCGTGCGCACGTTGCTTTTCATCACCTTCCCCACGATACGTTCGACGCTGTCATCCATGGAGATGTCCTCGAGGGCAACGTCTTTCTTGTCACCCAAGAGCGCCAGCTCGGCAATCAGTTCGCGCTGGAACTCCTTGTAGCCCGCAAAACCCAAGCGCTTGCAAAAGCGCAAAATGCTCGAGGGCGAGGAGAACGTGGCATCGGCAAGACCGCGGACGGACAGCCCGACCACCTCGTGCGGATGAGCGCTCACATATGCGATGACATTGCGTTCCGCCGGGCTCGCGCTGAGCTCACGCTCGCGAAGCCGCAAAAGCAATCCGTTTGCCATCTCAAACACCTCCGTTGAGAAGAATTAAAGACCAACGAACGATTCGTACCGGATACAAACAGCTTTTACGGTACATTGTGCCGCATCGTGGCGCACAAAGGACGAGCGTTCTACCGCTCGCCCCTCAAATCCGACCGCTCGGAAATACGCGCGACACAAAATAATTCAACAAGGTCGCATGATCAGAAACGGGTTTGTTACCGGCTAGCGCCTCGCATGGGCGCCGATGGGGCGCGTCTCGTGGTGCACCCATGCGGAGACCAGCAATACCAACAGCATCGCGGTGACATAGCCCGCAGCATCGAATCCTAAATCGATAACGTCGAAATGCCTGCCGGGAACAAAGATCTTATGTACCTGATCGCCAACGGAGCAGACGGCGCAAAAGAGCAACACGGGCACGCAACGGGAGCAAACGCTCCACGGACGCCTGGAAAAGCAAACCACGGCCACCGAGGCGAACAATCCGACGAAGAAAAACTCTACGGTATGGGCAACGCGACGGACGTTCGTGCCCACCCACATGCGAATGGAAGCAAGTCGGCCAGACCGGACATTCGAGGCAGCCGAATCGATGCCCCCGGTCATCCCGTTCTCGGTCTGAGCTTCACCCGTGGCATCGGCAGCCTGAACGCCCGTAGCCTGACCCTCCACCACGCGCGCGGTGGACTCGCTCAGCAACGACGTCTCCACCGCATTTTGCTCCGTCAGCACCCAGATGCCCGCCAGCGTTGCAGCGAACAGAATGATCGCGGTCCATCCGATTATTTGTTTTACGCGCGCCAAGGGCCTACCTCCTTTTTTGAATATCAGCGAGTGTAGCCCCAAATGACATCGTCACCGTATCAAAATTTGAATCGCAACAGGAAGCGACAAAGCGACGCAAACCCCTACCCCGCCTCGCGCATCCAGCGATCGAACGTCCCCACGCACACGCCCAGGCACTTTGCTGCCTGGCTGCGGGTAATATCGCCCGCCTCATAGCTATCGCGCACCAGCTCAAACTGAGGAGGGCACGGCTTGCGAGGTCGACCGAAACGGACCCCTCGCGCCCGCGCCGCTGCAATTCCCTCCGCTTGGCGCCGATGGATATTCTCGCGCTCCACCTGCGCCACGTAGCTCAGCAGTTGCAGCACAATATCGGCAATCAGGGTATTAGTCACATCCGGCGTGCCGCTTGCCCTGGCGCGCGTGTCAAGCAATGGCATGTCCAACACCACAATGGCAACCCCGAGCTCCTTGGTAATGCGACGCCATTCCTCAAGAATCTCGGAGTAATTACGACCAAGTCGGTCGATAGAAAGCACCACCAGCACGTCCCCGTCTCCCAGGACGTGCAGCAGCTCGCGATAGCGCGGTCGATCGAAGTCCTTGCCGCTCGCATGGTCGGCATAAATATTCGCCGAGCTCACGCCATAGGCGCCCAGCGCATCCAGCTGCCGATTAAGATTCTGATCGCGCGAACTCACCCGCGCATAACCATACACCGTCGCCATCTCATCCCCGCTTTCTTGTAAACCTGCCAAAAAGGGACAGGTTTATTTTGGTAGGTTTTACCTCTCGAATAGCAGGTAAGCGGGCGGCCGAGCAGACGGCAAGGTAGCCATGATCCAAATGCGGAGGGCGGCCCCGAAAGACCGCCCTCCGCTCTCCCGCCATGAGTCGAGATTTGGCTAATGGATAAGCTTAAAGTCCAAGTGCCCACGCGTGGTATTGACGCGCGAGACCTCGATAATCACGCGCTGACCCAGTTCATAGCGAGTCCCCGTGTCGGCACCTGTGAGCGTGAGCGCATCCTCGTCGAACTCGAACCACTCGTTGCCCAGGCTCTTGATCGAAACCAAGCCTTCGACCTGCGTCAGGTCCAAGCGCACAAAGAGGCCCATGCTGCTAACCCACGAGACGGTTCCGGCATAGCGCTCGCCCAGACGGTCCTCATAGTACTGGGCAATCTTGATCTTTTGCGTCGCATGGCTAGCGGCATCTGCCGCGCGCTCGGCATCGCTGCATGCGCGGCAGATCTGCGGCAGAATGCGCGGCAGCGACTCGCGCCCCTTGCCGATCAGCCGCGGCGTACGGACCAGGGCGTCCTTGCCGCCGAGCTGCTCATAGGCCAACTGCAGTTTGAGCACGCGGTGCACCACCAGATCGGGGTAGCGACGGATGGGACTCGTAAAGTGACAGTAGCACGGCGCGGCGAGCGCAAAGTGGCCCTCGTTGCGCGGCTTGTACAGTGCGCGCTGCATGCTGCGCAGAAGCAGCGTGTTGACGAGCGGTGCGTTGGCCGTACCGGCGGCAGCATCAACTGCAGCCTGTAGCTCATCGGGACTCCCCAGGGCGATACCGGCAGCACGGCGATCGTCGATGATACCCAGCTGTGCCAGCACCACGGCGGCACCGTGCAGGCTGTCGGGGCTGGGATCGTCGTGTACGCGATAGCAGGCCTCGATATCGCGGTCGGCCAGCCACTCCGCCACGCACTCGTTGGCCAGCAGCATGGCTTCCTCAATCAGCGACGTGGCGCACGAGCGCTCACGGGCCACGATCTGCACGGGCACACCGTCCTCATCCAATAGAGCGCGAATCTCGGCCGTGTCAAAATCGACTGAGCCGCGGACGCGACGAATACGACGGCGAAGTTCGGCGAGTTCGTTGGCGGCGACAAGGAAATTGCCGAGGTCGACGTTGCAGCCGCGGGCGGCCTTCTCGCACGCAAGACCGCGCTCAAGCGCCTCCTCGCGCGAGGCCTCAGCAGCCGCAACATCCTCGGCCGCACCCTCCAGCACCCCATACTCCACCGCGCCGGCACGCACCAGCAGCGCCTCGGCGCCGTCATAGTCCATACGCACACGCGAGCGAATCACGCTGGGGTAAGGATCGTAATGCCGCACGCGACCCTGCGCATCGAGCTCAATGTCAACGGTAAACGCAAGACGGTCCTCGTCAGGGCGAAGCGAGCATAGGTCACAGGACAGGCGTTCGGGCAGCATGGGAAGCACGCGATCGGCCAGATACACCGATGTCGTACGATGGCGAGTCTCAAGATCGATATGCCCGTCCCAAGCCACATAGTGAGAAACGTCAGCGATATGCACACCCAGCTTGTAGCCACCCTCGGGCGTGCGCTCAAGCGAAATGGCATCGTCAAAGTCGCGCGCGTCGACCGGGTCGATCGTGATGGCAAAGCGGTCGCGCAGATCGCGGCGGAGCGGGTCCTTAAGCGCCGCGGACACATCGAGCGAAAGCCCCTCGGCCTCGTCCAGCGCGGCCTCGGGATAGCTATCGGTATAGCCGTAACGCGCCATCACGTATTGAACGCCCAAATCGGGCGCGTCATCTCCGCCAATGCGGCGTTCGATCGTCACGGTGCCCGATTCCAGGCGCGTCGGGTAGGTCAAAATGCGCGCGACAACGGCATCACCCGGGTGGACGCCCAGACGATCCGCCGAGGTATCCTCGGGCAGTATGAAGAAGTCGGCCTTCAGGCGCGAATCGAGCGGCTCGATCACACCGAGCGGACCAGCGGTCTGGTACGTACCCACCACGCTTATGGCTGCGCGCTCAACCACGCCTTCGATCACGGCGCGCCGCTCACCGTGCGGGCTGTTCTTAATGCTCACGGCAACGGTATCGCCATCCATGATCTCGCGCTTACCGCGGCCCATGACCTTGTAGTCGCCGCTCTCGGTTATGACATAGGCGCCATGCTCATGGAGCTGCACGCGCCCGGTCAGGCTCGGACGGCGTTCGCTGCGCACCGGCCCGCGCTTATTGCGAGCTCCACGCTTATGCTTGTTATTGCGCCCCATGGCGCCTCCTTGCTATCGATGACGAACTCCAAAGAGTCTACCCAAATGATTCGCTTTCCTGCCGTCCCCTAGAGATCAAAAAACGGGCCGCCCCATAAGAGACGACCCGTTGGAAGGGATGAATTCCAGACATGCCTACACGCGCAGGTAGCGGCGCATGGCTATGGCAGAACCAAAGAGACCGATAATCACACCGACCAGAATCAGCGCAGCATAGGTCACCAGGTAGTACTGCATCGGCAGGGCAAACGACATCCAGCCGATGCTCTCCTGCAAACGCGGAATCATCAGATTGCGCAGCAGCTCCAGAACGCCGATGGAAAGCAGCGAGCCCAAAATGGCCTGCAGTACGCCCTCGGTGATAAACGGGCCGCGAATGAAGCCGTTGCTGGCGCCGACCAGACGCATAATCGCAATCTCACGACGACGCGCCGTGATGGACAGGCGAATCGTGTTGTTGATGAAGATGAATGCGATAAAGGTCAGAAGGCCAACGAGCACCACGGCGGCGATGCGGATGTAGTTGGTCACCTGGAACAGGCGGCTCACTTCCTCCTGGCCGTACAGCACGCTCGCGTTGACGTCGCCGTCATCCGCGATCTTCTGGAAGTCGGCGTTCTTCTTGAGCTTCTGGGCCGTGCTTTCGACCTTGGACGGATCGTCCATCTCAATTGCAAACGAAGCCGGCAGCGGGTTCTGGCCATCGAGCGCGCTCATGGTGGCGTCGGCGTTGCCCGACATCTTGCTCGTATACTCGGCCAGCGCGTCGTCCTTGTCCTTATAGGTCACGGACTTGACGTTATTCCACGTCTTAAGCTCGGCCTCAAAAGCCTGAACATCGGCCTGATCGGCGTCATCGCTAATGAACGCGTTGATGACAACCTGATCCTCGACGGTGCCGATCACGGAGTTCAGCATCGCAGAGCCCATGATGAACAGGCCGATGATAAACAGCGAAAGGAAGATCGTGATGACGGCGCCGAGCGAGGTAGTCCAGTTACGGAAGAAGTGACTGATTGCCTCTTTGAAGGAGTAGCCCACGTTAGTTGGTGCCATAGTTGCCGTAACCTCCCCTCTCCTGGTCGCGGATAACGTGGCCGCCCTCGAGGGCGATCACGCGACGGTGCATGCTATCGACCATCTCGCGGTCGTGCGTGGCGACGATCACGGTGGTGCCGGTGCGGTTAATACGCTCGAGCAGCTTCATGATGCCCAGCGAGATTGCCGGGTCGAGGTTACCCGTGGGCTCGTCGCAGATCAGCAGCGGCGGACGGTTGACCATAGCGCGGGCGACGGCGACGCGCTGCTGCTCGCCACCGGAAAGCTGGTCGGGCAGCGAGTCCATCTGATCGGCCAGACCGACCAGACGCAGCACCTCGGGCACCTGGCTGCGAATGACGCCCTTGGGCTTGCCGATGCACTGCAGGGCAAACGCCACGTTTTCGTAGGCGGTCTTTTGCGGCAGAAGCTTAAAGTCCTGGAACACGGCGCCAATCTGGCGGCGCAGGAACGGAACCTTGCGGTTCTTGATCTTCATGAGGTCCTGACCGGCAACCAAGATGCGGCCGCTCGTCGGCTTGACGTCGCGGTTGAGCGTCGACAGCAGCGTGGTCTTACCCGAGCCGGAATGACCGACCAAAAAGACGAACTCGCCCGGATAGATCTCGATGTTGATGTCGTCGAGTGCAGGCTTGTTGGGCTGTGCCGGATAGATCTTGGTGACATGCTCCATAAGGATGACGGGCTCGACACCGGCCTGCTTGGCCATCTTCTTGCGGCTGGCTTGCGGATCGATGGGCGCAAACACCGACGTAAAATCGGGGTTGTTGAGCGCGTTATCGAGGCTTGCGACCTCGGCGGCCTGATCGCTCTCGACCACCGGGGCAGCAGGCTGCGTGGGATCGGGAATAGCGGCAAAGAGACCGGACTGCGCAGGCTGAGGAACCGGCGTCGCAGGGGCCATGGGGTCGGGAATGCCGGCCATGGTAGGCTGCGGCGTGGCGGCGCCAGCCTGAGGCTGCTCCACACGAGCGGTCACGGCCTGAACGGGCTCAAAACCCGCCGTGCCGGAAAGCGCGACATCGCTGGTGGGATTGTAGGCAAAGGGATCGGATGCCGGCTGTGCCTGATCTGCCGGCTGAGCGGGGGCCTGAGCAACAGGCTGGCCCTCTGAATCCGGAGTGGCGAAACGACTGCCCTGGACGCCCGTCTGCGTCTTGGGGGCATCATCGCCCGCACCGGAAGTACGGAAGTGGTTACCCACTGGTGCTCCTTATCGTCGTGCGTTTAAACTACATGAGCGCTTAGTATTTTAGCAGCATTAGCTTTGCTGCACATAAGAAGCATGGCGGGCTTTGGGATCCCACCGGCCGGGCGCAGGGTTACCTCCCAAATCGTCCTCGCGCATGGCCGGCATTTGTCCTGCTCCTGCGGAGCTGCGGACAAACGCCGGCCTGCGCTGCGGAAAGATTTGGGAGGTAACCCTGCGCCCGGTCTGCGGCTACTATGGGGCCGACGCACCAACTTGAGATGCTGCGCATACAAAGTTGGAAGGGTCTGAATTGCACTTTGTTGGGATGGGCCCGTTTCCCCATGGGAACTTTGCTTGGCAGGACTCTAATTTAAATTCAACAAAAACAGGGGCGCCCTCTTTGGGGATGCCCCTGTTCTGGCTTGGATGTGGTTGTTGAGACGATACTTTGCCTCGTCTTGCCTTATGCCAAGAACTCCTTGGTGGTCGCCACGATGTTGGCGGCGTCCAGGCCGTACTTGTGCAGGAGCTCGGCACCCGGGCCGGACTCGCCGAAGGTGTCGTTGACGCCAATCTTCTTGAGCGGCGTCGGGCACTGCTCGCACAGAACATCGGCAACGGCGCTGCCCAGGCCACCGATCACGGAGTGCTCCTCGACGGTCACGACGTGGCCGGTCTTGGTGGCGCTCTTGACGATCAGGTCGGCATCGATGGGCTTGATGGTGTGCATGTTGATGACCTCGGCGTCGATGCCCTCGGCAGCGAGCTGCTCGGCGGCCTCGAGAGCCTCGCCGACCATCAGGCCGCAGGCGATGATGGTCACATCGGCGCCCTCGCGCATGACAATGCCCTTACCCAACTCGAACTTGTAGGTCTCGGGGTCGTTGATAACCGGCGAGGCCAAACGGGCGAAGCGCATGTACACCGGACCGTCGCACTCGTAGGCGGCGCGCGTCACGGCGCGGGCCTCCACGTCGTCGGCGGGAACAATTACGGTCATGCCGGGGATGACGCGCATGAGGGCGATATCCTCGCAGCACTGGTGCGTGGCGCCGTCCTCGCCCACCGAGATGCCGGCGTGCGTGGCACCGATCTTAACGTTGAGGTGCGGGTAGCCGATGGAGTTGCGGACCTGCTCAAAGGCGCGACCGGCAGCGAACATGGCAAAGGTACTCGCGAAGGCAACACGACCAGTGGTCGCGATACCGGCGGCGACGCCCATCAGGTTGCTCTCGGCAATGCCCACATCGAAGAAGCGGTCGGGGCAAGCGGCCTTAAACTTACCGGTCTGCGTGGCGGCGGCCAGGTCGGCGTCGAGGACCACAAAGTCATCGTGCTCGTTGGCGAGCTCGACGAGGGCCTCGCCGTAGCTTACACGCGTGGCAATTTTCTTGACGTCTGCCATCCTAGAGCTCCTCTCCGGCGGCCGTGAGCTCTGCCATGGCCTGCTCAAACTGTTCATCATTGGGGGCCTTGCCGTGCCAACCAACCTGGTTCTCCATAAAGGACACGCCCTTGCCTTTCAGGGTCTCGGCGATAATGGCGGTCGGCTGCCCCTTGGTAGCGCGAGCCTCGGCAAAGGCGGCGCGGATCTGATCGAAATCGTTGCCGTCGGCAAGCTCCACCACGTGGAACTTAAAGGCGCGGAACTTGTCGGCGAGCGGCATGGGGTCGTTGACCTCCTCGACGGGACCGTCGATCTGCAGGCCGTTGTGGTCGACGATCACACAGAGGTTGTCGAGCTGCTGGTTACCGGCAAACATGGCGGCCTCCCAGACCTGGCCCTCCTCGCTCTCGCCATCACCCAGCAGGGCATACGTGCGGTAAGTATCGCCCCAGTGCTTGGCGGCGAGCGCCATCCCGACGGCGGCGGAGATGCCCTGGCCGAGCGAACCGGTGGACATGTCGACGCCCGGGGTGTCGTTCATGTTGGGGTGACCCTGCAGGTGGCTGCCGATATGGCGCAGCGTCTTGAGGTCCTCTTTGGGGAAGAACCCGCGCTCGGCGAGCACGGCGTACAGGCCCGGAGCGCAATGGCCCTTGGAGAGCACAAAACGGTCGCGATCGGCCTTGCGGGGATCGGACGGGTCGACGTTCATTTCCTCAAAGTACAGATAGGTCATGATGTCGGCAGCGCCGAGCGAACCGCCCGGATGGCCGGACTTGGCAGCATGCACGCCGGTGACGATGCCCTTCCTTACCTCGTTGGCAACCTTTTTGAGCTCTTCGTCGCTCATTGTGCCTTCCTTTCATCCTCTTTAGACAAGATGCGCACGGCACCGAAGGTAATCCCAACACAGCCGCAATGCACGTACGTCATTCATTATGCTGGAAACTGATGGCTTTACCAGAGTTTTTATCATTATTTGAACAATTTAGCAGGCAGAACCGCTGATGAAACGGTTTATCAATGTGAACGTCTTTTGGATGGAACGCGGTCGCCCCTACGCGCTAATGTCCTTGAATCCCTCGCCGAAGGCTTCCGTAACGTCAGCGACCGTCACAATGGCGTGAGGATCGCGCTCGCGCACGATCGTCTTAAGGGTATTGAGCTCTCGACGGCTCACGATGACCATGATCACCGGCTTCTCGGCACCCGAATACATGCCAGTCGCCTTAAACTTGGTACAACCACGACCCAGGCCATACATAATATCGGCAGCGATATCAGGGAACTTGTCCGAGATGATGAGTACCATACGACGCTTGTTGCCGCCATCGACCACAGCATCGATCACGTAGCCGCTAATGACCATCGAAAGGCCTGCATATAGTGCATTTTCGATTGAAAAGACCGGAGCCGACAGCGCACATACGGCAACATCGATCGCCATGACGGTCGAGCCCACGGGCAGCGAGGTATTACGCGAGATGATTTGGCCAATCGTGTCCGAGCCGCCGGTGTTGGCGCCGGCGCGCAGCACCATGCCATAACCGATGCCCGTGATGATGCCGCCCCACATAGCGGGCAGCATCAGATCGGCATGTGCCAGCGGCGCCACAAACGGAGCGAACAGGTCGGTGAAAAAGCCCAGCAGCACAAAGCCTGTCGCCGTCTGCACCACGTAGAACATGCCGCCCTCGCGCATAACGACCAGCAGCAGCAAGGCGTTCATCACGATCGTCTGAATACCAACGGGAAGCGATAGACCGCGCGATGCGCCGACCGCCTGGATAATGGTGGCAAGGCCCGTAACGCCACCGGCAGCAAGGCCGTTAGGAATCAAAAACAGGTCGGTCGCAATAGCGGCCAGAGCGCACCCCAACATAATCTGGGGCAGGTCGTGAAAGAAGTTCATCGAAAGAATGCGCTTAATGTCCAGACGATATGCCATGCTGCCTCCCTCAAAAAAGCGCACCCAAACGGATGCGCTTCGAACTTCTTGCTGTATTCGATTCTACCGATTCGCCGGACAAAAACCACCCCTGCGCAGGGTTTATTCCGGATACAAACCCGTCCAACCGTTGGGCTTAGCATCGGCTTGAAGCCACCCGATGTTTTAGATCTCCGAGCCTTCTGCATCGGCGTTGCCGGTGGCCCAGCGATGATAGCCAATAACAAACGGGTCCAGGTCGCCATCGTCAAGAACGGCCTCGACATTGCTGGTCTCCACACCCGAGCGCAGATCCTTGACCATCTGGTACGGGTAGAGCACGTAGCTGCGGATCTGGTTGCCAAAACCAATCGTGGTTTTGGGTCCGCGAATCTCATCCAGGGCCTCGGCGCGCTTCTCGAGCTCAATCTCGTACAGGCGAGCCTTGAGGATCTGCATGCACGCGGCCTTGTTCTGGATCTGGCTGCGCTCGTTTTGGCAGGTGACCACAATGCCGCTGGGGAAATGCGTCACGCGCACGGCGGAGTCGGTGGTGTTCACGCCCTGACCGCCCGGGCCGCTCGCGTGGTACACGTCCACGCGGATGTCATCGGGGCTGATCTCGACATCGATATCATCGGGTAGCACGGGGATGACCTCGACGCCGGCGAACGTGGTCTGGCGGCGTTTCTTGTCGTCGGTGGGGCTAATGCGCACCAAGCGGTGGACGCCGGCCTCGGCGCGCAGCATGCCGAATGCGTCCTTGCCCTCGACGGTAAAGGTAGCGCGGTCGATGCCGATGACCTCGGCCGCGGGACAGTCGTTGATGGTGACCTTCCAGCCGCGACGCTGGCAGTACTTCATGTACATCTTAAAGAGCATGAAGGTCCAGTCCTGTGCCTCCAGGCCACCCTGTCCGGGCTTGATGGTCACAATCGCGTCGCCGTGATCGAACTCACCGGTAAACCAGCTCGAAAGCTCAAGCTCGTCGATGGCACGGGCAAGGCGCTCTGCCGTAGCGGCAGCTTCCTCGCGCAATGCGGCGGCATCGGGGTCGTCGCCCATCTCCTCGGCAAGCTCCAGCGCCGCGCGGGCGTCAGATAGCTCGCCGCGCGCGGTATCCACGGCAGCGATATCTTCCTTGGCGCGAGCGATCTCCTCCATGGTGGCGCGAGCGGCGTCGGCGTCATCCCAAAAGCCGGGGGCCACGCTTTTGGCCTCGAGCTCGGTCACGCGCGTGCGCTTCTCGTCCAAATGAAGATACGACTCGACCTCGCCGAGCCGGTCCGCAAACGCGTCCAGCTCGGCGGGCGTTACCTCTAAAGCCTCGGCCATTAACGATTCCTGCCGTGGCAGTACTTGAACTTCTTGCCGCTGCCGCAGGGGCAAAGGTCATTGCGACCAACGTTGACGTACGGGTCGTCGCTCTCGTCCTTGCGGTAGGTGGTCACCTTGCCGCCGTTGTTGACAGCAGCCGGGCCTCCCTGGACGGCCGTACGAGCCTGAACCTGTGCCTGCTTGCGCAGCACCGAGCTGCCGTTGTCGCCATCGACGTCGGCGGGGCCGGAGAAGCGCGCACCTTCGAGCGCGGGGTCCTCCTTGTGCTCCACGGCCTGCGGGGCGGCCTTGATCTCGATGCGCAGGACGGTGCGCAGGTAATCCTCGTACATGGTGTCGACGAGCATCTGGAACGCGCCATAAGCCTCGGTCTTGTACTCGACCAGCGGGTCGCGCTGACCAAAGCCGCGCAGTCCGATGCCGGTCTTGAGGTAGTCCATCTCCTGCAGGTAGTTCATCCAGCGGGTATCGATGACGCGCAGCATAACCTGGGTGTTGAGCTCGCGCATGAGGTCCTCACCCAGACGCTCGGCCTTCATGTTGTAGCACTTCTCGACGTAGGCCAGGACATCGGCGGCAAGGGCCTCAAAGTCCTCGTCGGGGAACTTCGGCGTATCGATGTGGCCGGTCAGCTCCACGACCCACTTGCGCAGGCCCTCAAGATCGCGCTCGCCATCGTGGCTGTCCTTGGTGCAGAACTCCTGCACGCAGCGGTACACGGTGTCGTGCATGACCTCGGTGATGTGGTCGGTCAGGTCCTTGCCATCCAGAATCTTGTTACGCTCGGCGTAGATGACCTGGCGCTGCTTGTTCATGACGTCATCGTACTCAAGGACGCTCTTGCGCATGGAGAAGTTGATGCTCTCGACCTTATGCTGGGCGTTCTCGACGGCCTTGGAAATGATCTTGTGCTGGATGGGCATGTCGTCGCCCATGTCAGCCGTGACCATCATCTTGGAGACACGGTCCATCCTGTCGCCGCCGAACAGGCGCATGAGGTCGTCCTCGAGCGACAGGTAGAACTGGGTCTCGCCCGGGTCGCCCTGACGGCCGGAACGGCCACGCAGCTGGTTGTCGATACGGCGGGACTCATGGCGCTCGGTGCCGATAACGGTCAGGCCGCCGGCGGCAAGCACGCGCTCGCGCTCGGCCTTGCAGGTCTCCTTGGCCTCGGCGTTAAACTGCTCGAGCTGCTCGGGCGTCACGTCCTCCATGGTCAGGCCCTCGTACTCAAGGCGCTCGCGCACCAGCTCGTCGGGGTTGCCGCCCAGCAGAATGTCGGTGCCACGACCGGCCATGTTAGTAGCGATGGTCACGGCGCCGTAGCGTCCGGCCTGGGCAACGATATGAGCCTCGCGCTCGTGATGCTTAGCGTTGAGAACCTCGTGCGCGATGCCGCGCTTGGTAAGGGCGGCCGACAGCTTCTCGGAGCTTTCGATGGAGACGGTGCCCACCAGGACCGGCTGGCCCTTGGCGTGACGTCGCTCGACGTCGTCGGCAACGGCGTTGTACTTGGCCTGGATGGTGCGGTACACCAGATCCTCGTGGTCAACACGCTGAACGGGCTTGTTGGAGGGGATGACCTCGACGGGCAGCTTGTAGATCTCGCGGAACTCGGCGTCCTCGGTGAGTGCCGTACCGGTCATGCCGGAGAGCTTGTCGTACAGGCGGAAGTAGTTCTGCAGGGTGATGGTGGCAAGGGTCTGGTTCTCCTCGCGCACGAGCACGCCCTCTTTGGCCTCGATGGCCTGGTGCAAGCCCTCGGAATAGCGGCGGCCTTCCATGATGCGACCGGTGAACTCGTCGACGATCTTGACCTCGCCGTTAGTGACCACGTACTGCTTGTCGCGATGGAACATGTACTGAGCCTTCAGCGCCTGCTGCAGGTGGTTGACCAACTGGCCCGAAAGGTCGGCATAGATGTCCTCGATGCCCAGGCGGCGCTCGATCTTCTTAAGACCGCGCTCGGTGGCGGCGATGGTGTGCTTGGCCTCGTCCATGACGTAGTCGCCCGTGGGCTCGACGTCCTCGGTGGCGGTGAGCATGTCGTGCGACACGTCCTCACCGCGCTCCAGGCCGCGCACGGCACGCGCGAAGTCCTTGTAGGTGCTGGCGGACTTGGTGCCGGCGCCCGAGATGATGAGCGGCGTTCTGGCCTCGTCGATCAAGATGGAGTCGACCTCGTCGACGATGGCGTAATGGTGGCCGCGCTGTACGCGCTGCTCGGGGCGGGTGACCATGTTGTCGCGCAGGTAGTCGAAACCGAACTCGGAGTTGGTGCCGTAGGTGACGTCTGCCTGGTAGGCCGGGCGCTTGAGTTCGAGCGGCATGTTGTTCTGGAGCAGACCGACGGTCATTCCCAGGTACTTGTAGATGCGGCCCATCCACTCGGAGTCGCGCTTTGCCAGGTAATCGTTGACGGTAACGACGTGTACACCCTTGCCGGCAATAGCGTTGAGGTAGCCGGCCAGCGTGGAGACCAGGGTCTTGCCTTCGCCGGTCTTCATCTCGGCGATATGCCCCTCGTGCAGTGCCATGGCGCCAATGAGCTGCACGTCAAAGTGACGCATGCCCGTGATGCGCTTGGAAGCCTCACGCACGGTGGCAAAAGCCTCGGGGAGCATGTCGTCGAGCGACTCGCCGTTGGCGTAACGCTCACGGAACTTATCGGTCTGGGCGCGGAGCTCTTCCTCGGTCATCTTCTCAAACTGGGGCTCAAGACCGTTGATCTGATCGACGATCTTGTAGTAGCGCTTAAGGTCCTTATCGGATCCAAAGGACAGCAGCTTTGACATGAATCCCATGTGGTTTTCCTTTTTGGCCATCGCCCACGCCATGCAGCCTCGGGCGAGTTAAACACAGATAAATGTACTTTAGCCAAACAGGACGCGGCCTATACGGTCGACCTCGACCGCCACGTAATAACTACGACCCGACCGACCTGCCAAAAAGGGACTGGTTTATTTTGGCAGCTTTTATCTGGGAAAACGCCGTCTCTCTGCCATTTGGTGCAAACCAACCTGTCCCCTCCGCACCAATCTGGTGCAATGGGGACGAGCTAGCTTGCACCAATAAAAAGAAAAGGGCCGCGCACCCGAACGGATGCACGGCCCTTATGCCATGAATGCGAGCGATTCCGCGGCGAGCTATTTACTCAGCAGCCTCGGTGGTCTCGGCCTCGGCAGCGGCCTCCTCGACGGGAGCCTCTGCAGGAGCCTCGGCGGCCTGCTTGGCAGCCTCCTCGGCAAACTTAGCGGCACGCTTAGCCTTCTCGGCAGCCTTAGCCTCAGCGGCGGCCTTGCGAGCAGCCTCGGCCTCAGCAGCCTTGGCGGCCTTGGCAGCCTTGGCCTCCTCAGCCTTCTTGAGCTGGGCGGCAGCGGCGCCACCGAACTTGTCGGCGAAGCGCTGGACGCGTCCACCGGTGTCGACGAACTTCTGCTGGCCGGTGTAGAACGGGTGGCACTCGTTGCAAAGCTCGACCTTCATCTCGGACACGGTAGCGTGCGTCTTGAAGGTGTTGCCGCAGGAGCACGTCACCGTGCACTCGACATACTGGGGATGGATACCCTGCTTCATGGTAGGACTCCTTATTGGTCAGGCGCTGGTTACCGATCAGCGCATAAGGCGTCTTGGTTTCCGACCAAGACAACAAACTCGGCTATGGTACCACGGCGCCGCGCGTCCCACAAAAGGTTCACGGTCTTTTCGGAACGACACGAATCTGACCCATCGAAACACATCTCCACCGTTCCTTCAACTGGGAAAATGCCGTCCCCGGGGCCTGAGAAGGGCCCCGGGGACGTTCGACTGACTGCGGGAACGGCCTTTCCGCTCAATGTGTTCGGCTGAGATCGGAAATCAACCAAACTGAACTAGGTTCAGTTGACATGGTTAAAAACGAGGGGCGACGCTTTTGCGTCACCCCTCGTCCCGGCCGGTTGCTTTAGTTGTACACACGGTAGTTACACTTGAACTGGGTTATGTGTCCATAGTTGGAGCGGTACCAACCCGACGTATAGCTGATTGCCTCTGCGCCTAGATAGTCGTAGCCCTTGTTGTAGCGAAGCTGACGGTAGGTCGTGTCGTACTCTGCTACGTAAAACGTGTCTCCAGAGAAGGCTTTGTACCGGTCCTTAACCGTCGAAGCCATGTACGCGGGTTCGACATCGCCTTTCTCCCCGTTGAGCGCATAGACGGGTGCCGCGATTCCGCATAAAGCCGTTGCCACGAGGATGGCGTAGACAGCCATGCGCGACGCATTGGACTTCAGCTGTTCAAACAGTTTCATGTCATTCGCCTCCCTCGTATGTATCGAGGTATTCCTGCTTGAGCGTCTGCGAGGACGACTTGATCTTTTCCACGAGCGTGCCGGCCTCGATGAAGTAGAACGAGTTGGTGAGGTCTGCCAGGTCGTCGAGCAGATGGCTTGAAATGAGCACGCTTCGTCCCCGCGCCACCTCGCTGCGCATCGCGTCGCAGGAGGTTTTCCGTTTTCCCGGATCGAGGCCGTTCAGCGGTTCATCGAGGATGAGGTACGGGCAATCGGTCGCTATCGCCATGGCAAGCTTTACCTGCTGCTTCATTCCTGTCGAGAGTTTACGGGTCGGCTTGTCGAGATATGGGGAGATTCCGAGGGAGTCGCAGAGCGAGTCGATGTCGGCGGCCGATTTCCACGCCTCCCTAACGAAAGCAAGGTGCTCGATGGCCGATAGCGTGGGATAGAGATCCGCGCTGCCCGAAGAGCTCAGGTAGACGAGTTCTGCAAATTCGGCTGATCGACGTTGGCAGATTCCGTCTGCCGCCAGGCTTCCCGAGCGGATGCGGGTGGGAAATTGGCCCGACAGCGCTTCAAGAAGGGTGGTTTTCCCCGAGCCGTTGGGAGCAACGAGGCCCGCCGCCGTTCCCGGGCTCAGGAAAAGCGATCCGATTGAAAGTATCGTCGTGCTCCCGTATCCCACGCTCGCGTCCAGAAGCTCGAGCCCATGGTGCTTTTTAGCGGGTCCAGCCTGTTTGGGCGAACGTGCCGCAACGGCGCCGACCGCAAAAAGGACCGCGACGTATGCCAGGGCCACGGCAAGCATCGATGCGCTGCCTGAACCGGAGCCAATGAATTCTGTCGGGAAGCATCCTACGTAGCCCGTTGCCTCGATAGGCGAGAACACGGCCAGCGGCAGGAGCCCGAGCACGGCATTATGCTCCAGCGCCGAATCGGACAGCAACGGGAATGCCGGGGCCGCGACAAGCAGCGCTGAGGTAAGGGGGCCTGCGAAGACGCGCCTCGTTGCGGTCGATAGGACGGCGGAGCAAACGGATATCAAGGTTCCGCCCGCAAGCAGCGCGAGAAGCAGGGCCGTGAAGACGTTTCCCGCGGTCGTGGTGGCAAGCGCGCCGTCATGGAAGAAGGCGATCGGGTACCCAATTTGCCCGAAGCCGTTTAGGGCCAAGGCGTAAATGCCCCCGGGTGCGAGGCCGGCGAGGAGCATCGCGGTCCCCGCGGCGATTATCGAAAACACGATCTGGATAAGGCGCCGGAATTTGGGCGCGGGCGCCTTTGCCGCCAGGGTCCCGGGCCTTGTGGCGCCGAGCACGAGTATCGACGAGAGAAGGAAGGGGATGAAGGGAAGGAAAGACGGCGCCGTGGCAATGGCGTAAGGCAGGAAGGAAAGGAATGGCAGGTCGTTTGCGGAGGCCGGGATATCCGTGATGCCGGAGCTGCTCAGGGCACGGCAATATGCGAGCGCTGCGTCATTGGTCTCTCGGTCTCCCACGATGGACCCGGATTGGAAGCCTTCGCCCATGAGCGCGTAGTAGCTCTCGGCAGAATCGAGAAAGGCGGCGTCGGTTTGAGCGGCAAGGGCGGCGTTCGCGTATCTTGCAAGCTCCGCGTCAGCTTGCTGCTCTGGCGATAGGTCTGTGCCGCTGGCCTGGGGCGCGCGCGTATTGAATGCGTCGACAAAGCCCTGCATGCCCTGCTTCATAAAGAAGGGCCCGTAGATGGGTGAATTGAACGCAATGGGGACGGAAAAGGCTGCAGCGAGAACGAGCGTACAAATCCATGCGGCCCTGTCTCTTAGGATCAGTTTGAGAAGAAGTCGACAGTACATTCAGAAGCACCTACGTTCCTCAAAGAATCGTTAGATTAAAAGTAACAGACCGGATGAAGATACGTGCGACGGGGGCGAGGCGAATGGCTGAGCGGTATCGATATGCTGGTTCAACGGTATTATATTGACCACATAGATTGTTAACTTGCATTTCTACCCGCCCTTTTCGTAGAGTCGCCGATACGTGCTTAGCGCACCCTCGGCGCGTCCGGCAGGCTTTGCGAAATGGGATCCAGGAGACTTCGGCGCAGCATCATCTTGCGGAATGCTTCTAATGAGCCTCCCATCCTTCAAAAACAGAATCTCATCGCACAGCCTATCGACCGAATCCAAGATGTGGGATGACATGATGATGCACGTACCAGAATCGGCCAGCTTCCTGAGAATCTCGGAATGCAAGTCCACCCTGCTGGGGTCGAGCGCGTTCATGGGCTCATCTAATAGAAGGTACCGCGCGCCCGTCGCATACGCAATCGCCAGGGTAAGCTGCTGCTTCATGCCCTGGCTCAGAGTGCGAGTCCTCATCTTCGCGAACTCGCCTATCTGCGTTTGTTCCACTATCTCTTCGATATCGCGAGCATGCGGCCACATATCGCAAACCATCTTGAGGTGATCTTCCGCACGCAATCCGGGATACAGCAGCGTCCCCTCACCAGGTGCATAGAAGATCATAGAACGGACCTCTCTCGCACCCGTACCCTGCACCTCATCCAGAACGATGCTCCCGTCCACGCGAGGACCCGGCAAACCTGCCATCGCACGCAGCAACGTCGTCTTTCCATGCCCGTTCGGAGCGACGAGACCGTAGACCGTACCCGGGGCAAACTCAGCGTTCACCGAATCTACGAGCACCTTCTTTCCATAAGAGATCGTCAGCGTTTGAAGGTCAATCATCGAGATCATCCCCTTTCGATCTTTGGAACACTCAGGCGCACCATCAACGGAGATACGGCGCCCAAGACCACCAGCAGAGCGCCCGATGCGCCGACGACCTCTCCAAAAGGCATCGCGTTCGTCCCTCGCCCAAGGAACCCAATCGTCCCCACCTGGGAAGCGGGATCAAACGAGGCGAATGGAGCCAGCAGCGCGACGCCCATGCCCACGCTTTCAACATGAGCGCTCAACGAACCCAACACCAAGAGAACCGCGCAAACCATTCCGGTGACAACGGGGTTGCGGCTAATCGCTGCTGTCAACGCAGCGACGACGGAAATCACGCCGTATGCCATGACCAGCAACGGAATACTGCACAACACCGCCTCCCCCACCATGGACGTTGTCGAAGCTCCCGCCCGAATGAGAGCGACGGGATACTCCGATCCACCCGCACCGTTCTTAATCATGGACACAACGACAGCGGGAACCATCGACACCAAAAGCAGCACCAAGCCAAGCAGGAGAGCCAGCGCAACAGCCGTCAGAAAACGCACATGCGCTGTTGCGGGGATCTGGAGAACCAGAAGGGAACGACACTGCAGGTGGGTGCACGCGAGCGATGTGACAACCACGGGCAACAGCAAAAATAAGGAGGGAAGCGCTGCCTGAAGATACGAAAGGAGGATTAATGGGGGCATCTTCGTACTTAACTCGTAAACCTTGGGGTCCGGCAAGCTCGCGATCGACTCAAGCAGAAGGGCGCGCGCCTCCGCACGAGAAGGAGTCTCCGGCTCGATTCCGATCGATTGCAGGAGAGTCGCATCTGCCGCGCCCAGCTCACCTCGAGCGCGCTCGTACGTCGCAAGGCTTCGAAACCCCTCCGCAGGCATAGGCGCGTACACGAAACCCGAAAGAGCATCCCGCATGTCTTCCAGGGCCGCTTTGCCCTCGACGTCCATATTCGCAGCGTTCTGCTCTAAATACCGATCTATTGAACGGAGCTCCCCATCCCTATACCGAACAGCGGAAACGTTATCAGCGTCAGGAAACATCTCGACCAGAGCCGGGGCCAGCATCGTCGTCGACATTGCAATCGCGCATACGGCGAGGGTAGGAGAACGCAGGAGCAGTTTCCCCATCGTTCTTACGTATGCAACGGCGGAGGCACAAGCGCTCGAACGAGTTGCCGTTCTCGATGCAGTGAAGGAACCTCTCTCAAGACAAATCGGGGATATCGGGCACGCGCAGCCGCTCTTTCCAGCAACGCAAAGCAGGCTAATTGCCAGCACCTCGATCCCGATTGCGCATACGAGGGCAATCGCGCCACGCTCGAAGCAAAGTCCAGGCAGATTCACTATCTGCGTTGTCGGGTACGGGCTATAGGCGCCGACGGTCAACTCAGTGTTCGCATACGTAAGGGGATTCAACAGGGCGAACTCACGTAAAGCGATGGATCTTCCGTAATACCCGGGAACCATCGTCACCCCCATCAGGGCACATACGAACACGATTCCAAGCGTAGGGTTATTGGCAATCTTCACGGCAAGGTGAACGACAAGCGAGATGAACGCTGCCACCAAGAATTGCAAGATGGCCGTCTGCGCGAACACCAGCCAAGCCGGTTTGATAACCGGAGTCGCATATTGAATGTAGCCTATCGGATAGAACGGCGAGCCCGGGCCATTCTTCACAAGCGCGGCGATTATCCCTGGAAGATTGATGGCGAGGACGGCAAGCATTGCAAAAACACTCGCCCATACGCTCGATGCAACAAGTCTACCCAGCTCGCCCATCGGTGCCTGGATGATGAGCTTTTCACGTTTGTTAAGACGCGCGGCAAGGAACGAGACGGCAACGGCCGTTGCGACCCATAGCAAGTACTCCTTCGATCCGTCATAATAGGTGTACTCTCCATCCGATATCTGCAGAAACGGAAGTAGGGGAGAGAGCGGTGCCAAGATAAGACGTCCCGCGGCAAGAGGGTACAGAAGCGCGGGCATGCTTGATGAAGAGGTATAGACACCGTCCTCCCCCGCATTCACAAGCGCATCCGCATAGGATGCTGACAATTCCTGCTCAACACGGGTTATTCCCGACTCGAGGTATTCGACCCGTCCGTCGATGCCAGCCGCGCTCCTGAAGACGGGCAGAGCACAAAGAACCATCAACGCAACAACGACAACACAGAGCGACCTGGAGGAGAGAAGCGACCTAAAGATCGCCTTCGAGATTTTGAGCATATTCATCGCCAACCTTAACCTCATCCAGTCGGAACAGAGGGGCCGAACAAAATGCTCGGCCCTTCCTCGCATCTAGTAGGTGCTATAGACAAATTGCCATTTATCAGTTGTGCCAAGAACACCACAGGAGCACATTGCAGCGAGGCGGGATTCCCTATGATGCGCGGATCGGCGATAGCCATTTCGGTAGGAGATCGTCTTGTAAGAGATGTTGAACATCGAGATGCTGTGCCCGCTTACGCCGCGAGGACAGCTGTAGCTCCAGTAGGTATCGACGACGTCGTCCGTATACCCGAGGGGCTCAACGAGGGCACACTGGCTGCTCTCCTGGGAAGGAGGCATCGGGGTATCCGCAAAAGCGGGGGCTCCCGGCAGCAACAGACAAAGAGCGAGGCCGAGGAAAACCAAGAGCTTACACGACTTAACAGTACTGAACATAATCCTCTCCAATCTAGAGGGGTTTCGGTTGCAGCACGCTGTGATTACTTGCCGGCAAAGTCAATTTAACATAAACTGTTAAAAAGTAACCTGAGTTTTTTAAATTCTTCGGAGGTTATTATGAGTTCCGACAATCGCACTCCCCGGCTTCATTCCTTCCGCATCGCATGTGCGACAGCCTCTGCGACCCTTTGCGCCACCGCCATCGCACAAGTGGCGTTCTCCTTAAAGCCAGCAATCGAAGTGCTCGACAACCCTGTAATTGCAGACTCCCCCGCGTATCCAGCCCTTGCGATCTCGACATTGGTCCCTGCCGTCATCGGTATCGCTACGACCATCCTCAGCGCCGTTCTCGTGTGGACGATCAAGAGCGGAGACCCCTTCAAGAAAGGGTCTGCGACATGCTTGAAGGTGCTCGGCATTCTCTTCGTTGTTCAAGCTGCCACCAGCCTCTACGCCGGCTCACTCAAAACCTCCGTTTCGATGTTTGGCGGCGAGGGGGCCGTCGGCGCCCAAGAGATCGCTTCATCATTCGATTGGACCTCTCTGGTTCTCGGCATCGTCCTGTTCATGCTTTCCCAGCTCTTCTTGTACGCCCGAGAGCTGTACCTCGACTCCGACGAGATTGCGTAAGGAAACGCCATGCCCGTAATTGTTCGCCTCGACAAGATCATGGCCGAGCGAAAGATTTCCTCGAACGAACTTGCCGAAAGGATTGGAACCACGCCCGTGAACCTGTCCCGTATTAAAAAAGGGCATATTCGCGGCATTCGCTTCAACACACTCGAGCAGCTATGCCTCGCCCTTCGTTGCCAACCCGGAGACCTTCTCGAAGTCATGAGCGAAGAGGATGCCCGAAAGGAGTTCGGACTCGATTGGTCCGCCGAGGATTAGAGGGCGGTCGTACTCGCCCTGCACACGGGGATGCGAATCGGCGAGGTCTGCGGCCTTCGGTGGTGCGATGTGGATTTCGAGACGGGCCTGATCTCGATCAGACACTCGGTGGCGTACGCGAAGGGAATGGGTTCGTTCATCAAGGACACCAAGACCCATGACGCCAGGGGTATCCCCATCGACCCGGTCGGCCTACTCCCCTTCCTGAAGGAGACCCACGAGATCGACTGCGGAAAGCTGCGCTTGCGCGGCCTTACCGGGGCGGTCGAGATCGGGGACTGCTACATCCTGTCGGAGCCGGGCGCGACCTTCGCGACGACAAGCTATATCCGCAGGGCGTTCAAGACGTTCTCGGAGACCAACGGCCTCATGGGCACCAACGACGAGCTGATCACGTTCCACGGCCTTCGCCACACGTTCGCAACGCAGTGGATCCGCCAAGGCGGCGATATCAAGGCGCTCCAATCGATCCTCGGCCACAAGGACGCCATGGCGACGCTCAACGTCTACGCCGACATCGAGCCCATCTCCAAAATCCATAACATGCTGCGCGCCACGCCGTGCCTTTGGCGCGGGCACCTCGGGCCGAGGGTCGATCCGGGTCCCATGTTCCAACAGAGGATCCAGGAGTCCATCGAGACGCTCCAGGCGTTCGGCTACGGCATCACCGAGCCGGACGACCGAAATATCGCCATACGCGACGTGAAGACGAACAGTTGGCTCTAGCTCACCGAGTACGCGGCAGTGCTGGGCCCATCCCAACTGAGGTCACGGTGGTCCGATAGGGGCGCCGCCCGCGGCATGCGCCGCGGAGCGGTATCCCCTACCGAAGGGCGGGGATGCCCTCCGCTTCCAGTTCGGAATCAGCCGTCGGAGGCGTTCGGCTGACTGCGGGAACGGCCTGTCCGCTCAATGTGTTCGGCTGAGATCGGAAATCAACCCAACACGAGCCGGACACGCGCCAGACGGCTCTTCCCCGTACGGCCTTCCCCCTTACGCTCATGTTGCAGGCATGTAACGCCGCAGCGAGCGCGCCTTTTTTGCGCCAGACAGGTACAATGATGAACACTGTACCGTAGCGGAGCGCCCCGCGCGCGCCGCAACCACGCGAAAGGGTTTCCCATGGCCGAGATCTCGTCCTCCCGTATCGTCATCACCGTCCTTGGCAAGAACCGCCCCGGCATCGTCGCCGGCGTCACCCGTGTCCTGGGCGAGGCCAACGTCGACATCCGCGACATCACGCAGTCCATTATCGAGGACATCTTCACCATGACCATGCTGGCCGATACCGCCGAGTCCAAGCTCGACTTCGCCGAGCTGCAGCAGGCCCTGGCCGAGGCCGGCGAGCTTTCGGGCGTCAACGTGTCCATCCAGCGCGAGGACGTCTTTAACTTTATGTACCGCCTGTAGCGAACAGGCCGTGCAGGAACAGGCCGGCGCATCTGCACTCAAGCACGCCGCCCCCACACGGCCCGGAGAGGAGCGCACATGGCCTACGACGCCAAGAAAATCTATTACCGCTTCGATGACCACTTGAGCCGACTGGTTCTGGATTACGAAGCAAGCCGCCAGATTTCGCCTGAGAGCGAAAGCCTCTACCACGGCCTGCCGACCGACCCTTATGACGAGGGCCTGTTTGTTGAGCACAATGTCAAGCGCGGCCTGCGCAATGCCGACGGCTCGGGCGTGGTCGCGGGCCTCACTCGCATCTCGGATGTGCACGGCTACAACAAGGTCGACGGAAAGGTCGTGCCCGATCAGGGCAAGCTCACGCTTCGCGGCTACAGCATCGAGGATCTGGTCAACAATGCCCAGGCCGAGAATCGCTACGGCTACGAGGAAGTCGCCTATCTGCTTATCACGGGTTCGCTGCCCAACAAGGAAGAGCTCGACGGCTTTTGCGAGCGCCTGGGCGCCTTTAGACATCTGAGCGACGAGTACGTCAAAGAGTTCCCTATGACCACGGTGTCGTCGAGCATCATGAACGTGCTCCAGCGCGCCGTGCTGCTGCTCTACGCCTTCGATGCCGAACCAGACGTGATCACGCCCGAGCATGAGATCGACGTGGCTATTTCCATGCTCGCACGTCTCCCGCGCATCGCCGCCTTCGCACACATGGCCTCGATCGCCAAGCTTCGCGGCTCCGAGGTTCACGTGCCGCACCCCACGCCCGGCCTCTCCACCGCCGAGACCATCCTGCAGGTGTTGCGCGGCGGCATGGCATTCAACCGCGACGAAGCCATGCTGCTCGACGTGATGCTCATGCTGCATGCAGAGCACGGCGGCGGCAACAACTCCACGTTTGCCTGCCGCGTGCTGTCCTCCTCGGCCACCGACCCGTATTCCGCCTACGCCGCGGCTATCGGCTCGCTCAAGGGCCCGCGCCACGGTGGTGCCAATGCCAAGGTCGTGTCTATGCACGAGGACATCCGCGCGCATGTCTCCAACTGGGAGGACGAGGACGAGGTCGCGGCCTACCTGGGCAAGATCCTCGACAAGCAGGCCTTCGACGGCACGGGCCTCATCTACGGCATGGGCCACGCCGTCTATACGCTCAGCGACCCGCGCGCCGAGGTCTGCCGTCGTTACGCGCGCACACTTGCCAACAAGAAGAACCTGGGCGATGAGTTCGCGCTCATCGAGCGCATCGAGCACCTGGCACCCCAGGTCATGCGCGACCACGGCATGACCAAGCCCATCTGCGCCAACATCGACCTGTACACGGGCTTTATCTACAAGATGCTCGGCGTGCCCGAGACGCTCTTTACGCCGCTGTTCGCCGTCGCCCGCATGGCGGGCTGGTCGGCACACCGCATGGAAGAGCTCTTCTGCGCGCACCGTATCATCCGCCCCGCCTATCGTCCGGTGATCGAGCCGCTAGAGTACAAGCCGCTCGCTGACCGCTAGGACGCGGACCGTTATAGAACTCGAGCGTGGCCAGGGCATCGCCGCCCTCGGCCACGCTTTTTATGCCAGCAGAAAGGGCTGCATCAAATGATTGTGTTTTCCGATATGGATGGAACGCTGCTGACGAGTGATAAGCAGATGAGCGACGCCACCTGGGCGATGCTCGAAGAGCTTGCGCGCCGCGGTATTGAGTTTGTGCCCTGCACAGGCCGTCCACTGTCAGGCGTCTTTGAGCCCATCCTCGCCCATCCCGCCGTGCACTACGCGGTCTGCGCCAATGGTGCCAGCGTCTGGCAGCTCGACGACGATACGCCCACCGATGCCTCACGTGCTACGCGCATTTTGAGCCGACCGCTCGACCGCGCCATCGCCCACCACGTCCATAGCATTGCCACCGGCCATGACGTCACCTTCGATATCTTCGCGGACGGGCAGTGTTTCCTCCCCCGCTCGCTCTACACGCGCCTGGACGAATTCTGCGGCGGCGATCCTCACATCGCGGCTTCGCTCAAGCGCACACGAACACCGATCGACATGGATATCGACAGCAAGATCGACGAGGTCGAGACGCTCGAACGCATCGCCATGTACTGGCACGACCCCACCGATCGCGACGCCATCGCGGCGGCGCTCGACACGCTCGGAGGCATTGAGGTCACGCGTTCGTACGCCATGAATATCGAGGTTATGGGCGAAGGCGCCACCAAGGGAACGGCCCTCACGTGGCTGTGTGAGCATCTGGGCGAGCGTCTCGCCGACGCCTGGGCGTTCGGCGACAACATCAACGACATCCCCATGCTGCAGGCAGCGGGCCATGGCATGGCCATGATCAACGCCGAGCCCGAAGATCGCGAGGCCGCCGACGCCATCACCGAATACGACAACGACCACGACGGCGTCGCCCGCACCATCATGGCCGCCCTCGCCTAGTCATTGGTCAGTCATTGGGGACGTTCTTAAACGACTAGTCACTGGGGACACTCTTCGCAAAAAGCTGCAAGGACTGTCCCCCACTGTCGGCAGAAAAGGAACGTCCCCATCTGCCGGATTAAGCGAGGCTCTCCAGCACACGACGGAGTTCTTGCTGGACAGCGTGATCGCGGTTGCAACCCACGACGCGATCGGCCACCGCCTTGAGCGCGGGGCGCGCGTTTTCCATCGCACAGCCCGTGCCGACAAAGCGAATGATCTCGTAGTCGTTCATCGAGTCGCCAAACGCCATGACCTCGTCGCGTCCAATGCCGTAATGCTCCGCGAGCTGCGCGATGCCCGAGGCCTTCGACACACCGGGCTGCATGGCATCGATCCAGGCATTACCCGAGGGAGCAAAAGTAAAGAGCTGACCAAGTTCGCGCTGTAGCACGTACGCACTGTCCATAACCGCACTGTCGTCGCAAAAGATACTCGCTTTGATGATATTTACGCTGGGATCGGGCAGCTCCCAAATACGCTCGGCATTGGGAAGGTCCTTATCGACCTCACGCACGAACTTGCACTCGTCATCGAGCAGGAAGGACTTGGTTCGGTCAAAGAGCGCAAGATGCAGATTGGGAAACGTCCTGACGGCTTGAGCGAGCCTTCGAATCGCCAGGTGGGAATACACCTCACGGTCTACCATCTTACCGTCGGCGTAGACTTGGGCGCCGTTAGCGGCGACAAAGTCCATCTTGTCGCGAACGGGCGCAAAGAACTCGCACAGGCGATCGTAGCGACGACCTGACGATGCGGCGAAATGCACGCCATGCTCGTGTAGCGCCAGAATCAGTTCGTAGGTCTCGGGAGGCACCTGGCCGTTTTCGTCAAGCAGCGTGCCGTCCATATCGGATGCAATCAGTTTAAACATAGAAAAGCTCCCTTCGGGCTTGTTGGAATCGAACGTGCATCCGATTCCAACGTACCCAAAGGGAGCTCAAATAAGACTCCGCGGGCGTAAACGTTACAAGGACCTGGCAAATAGCTCACACATGCCAGAGGTCTCACGGTCGCGGCGTCAGGCGACACGCCACCCCGATGACTAGTCGGCGTAGGTGAAGGTTGTAACGTCGAACATGCCCTCGGGGCGGATGCGGAGCGTCGGGATAACCGGCAGGGGCAGGAAGATGATGCCCATGATGGGGTCGAGCGGCGGCTCAATACCCATGGCGCGTGCCTTGACCATAAAGTCGTCGTGCTGCGCGGCAACGTCCTCGGCCGTGCCTTCGCTCATAAGGCCACCGAGCGCCAGCGGAATGCGCGCCACGACCTCGCCGTTACGCACCAGCACGTGGCCGCCCTGGCCCACGGCCTCAACGGCAGCCATCATATCGGCCGCGTTGTCGCCCACCACGCACACGTTGTGCGAGTCGTGGCCGATCGTCGAGGCGATGGCACCGCCCGTAATGGTAAAGCCACGCACCCAGCCGCGACCAATGTGCTTGCCAACAAGACCCAGGCCCGCAGGGCCATCACCGTCGGCCCCCTCGGCCTGCAGTGACAAGCCGCGGCCGTGGCGCTCGATCAGCATAATGCGGCGCAGGCCCTCGGCATTCTCGGGACGAGCCATGCCCGTGATGGCCTTGCCCGGCACCACGTCGATCACGGCCTCGCCCGGCTTAAAGGCATAGTCGAACACGTCAAGCGATAGCTTCGGCAGCTTAACGGAAGCACGCAGCTCATCGGCAAGGGCCGCAACCTCGGCCATCTCGGGTGCGATCTCGCCCACAAAGGTGCCGTCCTGCGCCACCAGAGCACCGGCGGCATATACGCGATGCGGAGCCGTGGCAAACGTCAGGTCGTTGAGTACCAGCAGGTCGGCACGCTTGCCCGGGGCGATGGCGCCACGCAGCTCGTGCGGGTCGCGGCAACCGTGGTCCAGGCCAAACGCCTCGGCCGTGGAGAGGGACGCCATAGAGATGGCAACCACGGGGTCGATACCGGCCTCGATAGCCACGCGACAGGCATTGTCGATCATGCCGGTCGCAAGCGCATCGGAAGGGGCGCGGTCGTCAGTCGCAAAGCAACAGCGGCGGGCGCGCGCGGGATTCTCCAGCAGCATCGGCGACAGGTTGGCCAGGTCATGGCTGCAGGTGCCCTCGCGCAGCATCACGTACATGCCACGAGACAGCTTGTCGAGCGCCTCCTCGGGAATCGTCGACTCATGGTCGGCGATAATGCCCGCCGCGGCATAGGCATTGAGGTCCTTGCCGGCAACGAGCGGCGCATGGCCGTCGACCTGCTTGGACGGCGTCTGGTTGGCAGCATCGATGCGAGCACAGGTCTCAGGATCGGCCATAAAGACACCCGGCAGGTTCATCATCTCGCCCAGGCCAAAAACGTCGCCCGGATGCTCGGCAAAAAACGCCTGCATGTCAGCGGCGGTAATCACAGCGCCCGCTTGCTCATCGGGCAGCGCGGGCACGCACGAAGGCATCATGTACTTGATGGAGATGGGTGTACGGCGGCCGTCCTCAATCATAAAGCGCAAGCCATCGAGACCGGCAACATTGGCAATCTCGTGGCTGTCGGCAATAGCGGTGGTGGTACCGCGCGTCGCCGCCATGCGTGCATACTCGGCAGGGCGGATGTTCGAAGACTCGATATGCAGATGCCCGTCAATAAAACCGGGGGCAAGATAGCGGCCCTGGCAATCGATGACCTCGGCAGCCTCATACGTACCGGCGGCATCGTCGCGACCGTCGTAGAGCACGCCGACGACCACACCGTCCTTGACGGCAACGCTACCGGGCGCCACGCGCTGACCGTACACGTCGACAATCTGCGCATTGGTAAACAGCGTGTCGACGGGCACGCGGCCCTCGGCGGCCTCGATCACAGACCTCATGACCTCAACGGACATACCTTCTCCTTTAACCGTAGAAAACAGCTGCGGAGCGGACAGGCCTTCACCGCAGCAAGACAATAGCCATTGTATGCCCAAACGATGGGTCGGGAATACACCCCCTCCGCTTAACGGCACACGCCGCTTGGCGCAATGAGGGCAGGTTGCTTTGTACCAATGACAAGGAGTGTCCCAAAGTGCCGGCACAAAAGGAACGTCCCCAAGTGCCAACAACGGCAGCGCCGATGTTTTGGCAACGACAGCGAGCGAATCGTATTTGGTAAAACCGCGTAACTAAACAAGGCCGCAGTCGGGAATCCCGGCTGCGGCCTTGTTGCAACTTGTAAGGTCAACTCACTCGTTAAATCAACTTGAAGCCCTTGCGCTTGCCTATGGAGAGGGTGTCGCCCAGCTTGAGGGCGCTCGGGTCGATGTTGTAGCTCTTGGGAGCCACGGCCTTGCCGTTGATCTTGACGCCGCCGCCGTCGATGTCGCGACGGGCCTGGCCGGCGCTGGCCGAAAGACCCAGGTCCTTGAGCAAGCCAGCGAGGTAGATCTGGCCCTCGTCGTTGACAGTCAGCTCGACATGTTTCTCGGGGAAGTCGGCAAGCTGGCCCTCCTTGAACACACGGTCGAACTCGGCCTGGGCCTCGTCGCCGGCGCCGGCGCCGTGGTAGGTATCGCACAGGTCGCGGCCCAGAGCGCGCTTGAGCTCGTAGGGGTCGGCGGAACCGTCGGCCAGGGCGGCGTCGATCTTATCGACCTCGGCCGGGGCGAGCGAGCTCGCCAGACGATAGTACTTGCCGATCATCTCGTCGGGGATGGACATGGTCTTGCCGAACATATCCTTGGGCGCGTCGGTCAGGCCGATGTAGTTGCCGTAGGACTTGGACATCTTGCGCACGCCGTCGGTGCCCTCAAGCAGCGGCATGGTGAGCGCGATCTGCGGCTCCATGCCCATCTTCTCCATGAGCTCGCGGCCGGCGAGCAGGTTGAAGAGCTGATCGGTGCCGCCCATCTCCACGTCAGCCTTAATCATGACCGAATCGTATGCCTGCATCACGGGATACAGGAACTCATGCAGGGCGATCGGCGTCTGAGACTGGTAGCGCTTGGTAAAGTCATCGCGCTCAAGAATACGGGCGACGGTGAACTTGGAGCACACCTGCAGCAGGCCGGCAAGGTCCATCGACAAGATCCAGTCACCGTTGTGCACGATGGTGGTCTTCTCGGGATCCAGGATCTTCATGGCCTGGCTCACGTAGGTCTCGGCATTGGCCTCGATCTGCTCCTGCGAAAGCTGCGGGCGGGTGGAATTCTTGCCCGAGGGGTCGCCGATCAGCGCGGTACCGTTGCCGATGATGAGGGTGACGTTGTGGCCCAGATCCTGGAACTGACGCATCTTGCGCAGCGGCACGGCATGGCCAAGGTGCAGGTCGGGGCTAGTGGGGTCGACGCCGAGCTTGATGTTGAGGGGCTCGCCCTTCTCAAGCTTCTTGCGAAGGTCGGTCTCGGGGACGATCTTCGCGGCGCCCGAGGTGATGATACGCATTTGCTCGTCAACAGACAGCATTGGGTATCCTCCTTTTGCCATAGCACCCTCACCGGATACGGCGGTGCTGGAAGTTCATAAACTCTCTTATGATAACCAAAACGGCGCGGCCGAACACCTACGACAGGAAAATCCTCGTCCTGCCGCACGCATCAACGGCGACCGGCAGGCGCATGCCGTCGCGCTCGACCAAATATCGTGTTTGCTGACGGCGCGAGCAGTCACGGCAACGAACCTGCCCTGTTGCATCCTTGGCGCAGGCACCCTCGGCGGTCAGCAGGCAGTGCTCGCACACCATAAGCTCGGGACGGTCGGCGTCGACCGGACCCAAGACGCCGGGTTCAGCAGCCAGTTCGGCAATACGCTCCGCATCATTGCCGAGCAACTCGGCCGGCAAGCACACCCGCCCCGCACCGAGTCCGCGCAGCCAGGTAAGCGTGGCCCGATTCGCGCAGAACACCGGCGCCGCCACGTCAAACGCCACGCCCAGCTCGCGAGCGATCACCACCTGTCCTAGGTTGCGGCAGACGACGCGCCCGGCACGCTGCATCAGTGAGCGGGTCCGGTCAGCGTCACCCGTGCGGCACACCTCGTCCAGCACCACAACGGCGTCGGACAAATCGAGCTCTCCGCGCGGGTCGGCATCCATCAGCTGCCAAGCAAAAACCATGCGAGCGGAAACCGCGCACTCCACCAACTCCGTCGACGCACCGCCATCCACCACAACATCCTCAAAGGGCAGTACCTCAACGGCACGTGCAACGGGCGCAATCGCATCCGTCTCGGCCCGCATGCGCTCCAACACCGCCGCCGTCTGATCCAGCACGCCGGCGCTGCGAATCAGGTATACCTCACAGCCCGTGTCCACCTTACGTTTGCAATGCACGACGACGCGCTTCCCCGCTGCGGCACCCACGGGGCAAGGCACCTGTGGCCAGCGCTTGGGCACATCGGGACGCGCGTCGGCACCCGGGTAAAATCGGATTTCGAGCGTATCGCCCGCCGCCACGGCGGCATCAAGCTCAACCGTCACCTCTTCGTGGCCCACAGCGACCAAGCGCCCCACGCGCACGCCCTGGTTAATTGCACGCTCAAAGCTCATCAGCTCGGCACCCGAACGCCCTCGCAGGTACGCATCGGTAAACCCACGGTTAAACGACCTTCCCAGCTCGCGCTCAAGCTCTTCCACGGCACCGGGGTCCCACGCGCCGTCGCGCAGCATATCGAGCGCCCGGCGCCAAACCCGCACCACGTTGAATACGTAATCGGGGTTCTTCATACGCCCCTCGATCTTGAGCGACGCAACGCCGGCGTCTACAAGCTCGGGCAGATGCGCAATACCCAGATAGTCATGCGGACACAGCAGACGATCCCCCTCGACGGCGACAACGCTCTGTCCCGCCTCGTCCACTAGGTCGTACGCCAGACGGCACGGCTGTGTGCAGTCGCCGCGCATTGCCGAGCGCCCACGCCGCAGGGCCGAGAACTCGCACGCCCCCGAATAGCCGATGCAAATCGCACCGTGGCAGAATACCTCGATGGGCACGCCCGTGGCACAGAGCGCCGCAATCTCGTCGACCGTCAGCTCGCGCGCCGTCGTCACGCGCTCGACCCCCAGCTCATCGGCGGCAAGCCGCACGGCGCCTTCGCTGTGAACGCCCGCCTGCGTAGACAGGTGAACCTCGACCCCGGGAATCGCCGCGCGCAGTGCGCAGGCCAGCCCGGCATCGGCGACAATCAGAGCATCGGCGCCCAGCTCCAGTGCATGAGCTCCCAACGCCACCGCGTCGGACAACTCATCGTCAAACACGAACACGTTGAGCGTCACGTACACACGCACGCCATGGGCATGCGCCACGGCGCAGCCGCGCGCAAACTCGTCATCCGTAAAGCCGTGGGCGCTCACACGGGCGTTAAAGCCGCCCAACCCCGCATAGATGGCATCGGTACCCGCGGCGATAGCCGCAAGCATCTGATCGAGTCCGCCCGCCGGCGCCAGCAGCTCGGGCAGCGCCGCACTGACAACATCCAATCCAGTCTCGTATTGTCCGCTCGGCCCCATCGCCCGAATCGCCATCGACAAACTCCTTACCAAGGTATGCATTCACTCTGAAAAATGCCGTCATCCAGCATACACGAGGCCTCGCGCGCCCCGTTTGGTTTATCGTGTAATAACTTATGTCCATCCTGCCCCGACGGCACATCCACCGTCCGGCACGACATACCTGGAGGTCAATATATGGGTCCTCGCCAACGACAGGGACACAGCCGTTCAAAGACGCACGCCCTGCCCATAATCCTGCTCTCGTTTTTGGGCTTTCTGCTGATTGCGGGCGTGGCGTTTGGCATCGGCATGGTCGGCAACGTCAACCGCTGGCTGTCCGATCTGCCCGACTACACCGACGCCAACGCGTATCTGGTGAGCGAGCCCACCGAGATCGTCGACTGCAACGGCAACAAGATCGCGAGCTTCTACACGCAAAACCGCAAGTCCATCACCAAGGACGAGGTCTCCCCCTACGTGCTGCAAGGCACCGTTGACGTTGAGGACGAGCGCTTCTACGAGCACGGCGGTATCGACCTGTGGGGTATCGCGCGTGCTGCGGTGGCAACCCTCGGCGGCGGGCACGAAGGCGCCTCGACTATCACCCAGCAGCTTGTGCGCAACACCATCCTGCAGGAGGAGCAGTTCGACTCGACCATTGAGCGTAAGGTGCGCGAGGCCTACATCGCCATCAAGATGGAGGACATGTACTCCAAAGACGAGATCCTCATGATGTACCTCAACACCATCTATTACGGCCACGGCGCCTACGGCATCGAGGCCGCAGCCGAGACCTATCTGTCCAAGAGCGCCGCCGACCTCACCCTGAGCGAGGCCGCGCTACTCATCGGCCTTCCCAACTCGCCTTCGCAGTACGACCCCACGGTCAATCCCGATCTGGCACTGTCCCGCCGCAACAAGGTTCTCGACAACATGCTGCGCCTGGGCCACATCACCCAGGAGGAGCACGATGCCGCACAGGCCGAGCCCATCACCCTCAACGTGACCGAAATCTCGGGCAGCGGCGTCGACGTATACTCGCAGCCCTACTTTGTCTCCTACGTCAAGCAGCTGCTGGAGCAGGAGTTCTCGACCGACGTGCTCTTTAAGGGCGGCCTGACCGTCAAGACCACCATCGACCCCACGATGCAGCAGGTGGCAGAGAATGCCGTCCGCGAGCAGCTCGACACGCTCTCGCTCGACGGCCTGGACATGGGCATGGTCGTCGTCGACCCCAAGACCGGCTACATCAAGTGCATGGTGGGCGGCTACGACTACAACGCCGACGAGAACCACGTAAACCATGCCACGGCCAAGCGTCCCGTCGGCTCCACCTTTAAGGCCTTTACGCTGGCAACTGCCATCCAAAACGGCATGAACCCCAACGTCACCCTCAACTGCAACTCGCCGCTCAAGGCCAAGGGCACCACGACCGAGGTACAAAACTACGCCAACCAGAGCTATGGCAACATCACGCTTAAGCAGGCGACGGCATACTCCTCCAACACCGGCTACATCCAGGTGGCGGAAGCCGTCGGCAACAGCAAGATCATCTCGCTCGTCAAAAAGCTCGGCATCGATCCCGCCAAGGACAACATCGAGGACGTTCCCGTCATGACGCTCGGCACCGGCTCGATCTCGCCGCTCGAGATGGCCGCCGCCTACGCGACGTTTGCCAACGGCGGCTACTATCGCCAGCCGATCGCCATCACCGAGATTGACTCTCGTACCGGCTCGGTGCTGTACCAGCACACTGACAATCCCTCACAGGTGCTTACCGAGGGCGAGGCCGCCGCGGTCACCGATGTTCTGTCCGGCGTCATGCAGGGCGGCGGTACGGGCGCTGCCGGTGCCCTAAGCGTCAACCAGCCCTATGCCGGCAAGACGGGCACCACCGACAACACCACCAACCTGTGGTTCTGCGGCTATACCCCGCAGCTGGCGTGCGCCCTGTGGACCGGCTATTCCGCGGGCGAGATCCCCATCCAAAAATACGGCACGGACCTGCTGGGCGACAGCACCAACCTGCCTGTCTTTAAGCGGTTTATGAACACCGTTCTGACCGGTACCGAGCGCGAGGAGTTTGTGACCGGAACGGCTCCCACCTATAAGAACAACAGCGTCTGGAAGTTCTACGGCACCAACAACGCCAAGAAGACGGAGAACGACGACAAGGACAAGGACGAGGACGAAGAGGAAACCACCACAACAACTACCACGACGACCACGACCACCGAGACCACGGGCGGCGACACCACCGGCGGCACCGGTACGACCGGCGGCTCGACGGGCGGCTCCACCGGTGGTTCGACCGGCGGCGATGGCGGCACGCCTACGCCTACGCCTACGCCCACTCCCGACCCCTCCCCCACGCCTGACGATACGGTCGGCTAAGAAGTACGCGACTAAAGCCAACAAGGCCCCGAGCAGCTTATTGAACTGCTCGGGGCCTTTTAGTTTGAAGCGACCTGGTGGGCGGTCTTTATACCGGCAAACAAAAAGAGGTACCGACCAACGTCGATACCCCTTACAAGCCACTATGTCAGCGCACACAATGCCGAGCGCACGACCCGCACACCTACTTGCGAGAATTGCTCAACTTATTGATCAGCGCCTCGAGACGCTCGCCGTCCTCGGCCGTCTGGGCAATAACCAAAATCGTATCGTTGCCGGCAAGCGAGCCAAGCACATCGGGCAACTCTGCCGCATCAACGGCGGCGGCGATGCCGGAAGCCGTGCCAGGCTGAGCCTTGATCATAACCAGATTATCGGTACGCAGAACGCCCGTTACGAGCTCGGAAACCATACGCTGCAGGTGCAAGTCCTCTGCCAGAACATAGATGCCCTCAGGGAGCTTACGCAGCCCCATGTCGGCAATATCGCGAGAGACAGTCGCCTGCGTGCAATCAAAGCCCATAGCACGGAGCTCATCAACCAGCACGCGCTGCGTGCGGACATCCTTATTGCGCACAATATCTCTAATGGCATCCTGGCGCCCATTGCGTTTTTTAGCCATACAAACCCTCTCTCCAAAAGATGGCGGAGACAATCAATCAGTGATTGAATAGTTTAACGCTATTTGAAGGCTTTTGTGTATAAGAACGCATTTCGAAACAATTCTATGCAAGTTTGTTTCGTAATGAGCCGTTTAGGCGGTTTTTGCGCCCGTCCGGTTAAGAAAAGCTGCCAGATGCGTACACATCACGCAGCGCGCGGGCTTAGCGCTGGCGATCGGCCCAAACAACAGGCCCAGTCCCCGATGGTTGTCCTTGAGCGCGGCGACCATCTGACGGGTTCGAGGCGCCTCGAGCATATCACGCATGCGGGCGGAACGCTCGATTGACGACACTCCATGCGGGCTCAGACACAAATTCTCGATGCAGGCGACCAGTCCGGCAAAGTAGAACTTTTGGCTTGCCAGCTTGAGCCGACCACCGCTATCTGCTTCCGAGAGTGAGTCCGCAAGCTCGTCGAGCGCCCGGGTGTCATCGGATACCTTGGCATACATGGTGGGATCAAAGGCATCTGTAAGCTTAGGCGCCACCGCGTGGAAACAAGCGTCGCCGCATCCGGAGACGCGCTGCGCCTGCGAGAGCGCGCATGCCATAAACCCAACTGTGCGAAACGCCTTGTCGCACAAAAGGCATGCCTCAAACAGCGGACGGCTATACATCACGCCAGAGACTTGAGCAACCAAGCCGCCTAAAATCAACTGAGGCAGCCCGGCCACCATTGAAGATTTGCTATCAATGGAAATATGAGTAGCATCCAAGACGCGCGAATGGCGCTCTCGATGTGCATCATAGCGGTCGAGCGACACCGTGGGGAACACTATGTCTGCCGCAGTATCGCACGCGATATCGACCATCTTGGAAAGGGATTGCGGAGCAAACCACTCATCGGCGTTCATGGCGATGATTTGAGAGCCGCGCGAGGCATCAAAACCGGCACGAAGACAAGCGCCGCGCTTCGCGTCCTCGACGTCAATCAAATCAATATGGATGTCCCTGTCGGCAGCAACTTGAAGCGAATGGCGCACACCGGGCGCAGCATCGCGGCAGACAACGACAATCTGCAAATCGTAGAGGTCTTGGTTCTGGATACTCTCGAGCGCACGCATCGCATAGCTGGGCGAGCCTTCTACCACAAGGATCACCGAAAGTCGCGGATGCGAGCCACGTCGAACCAAATTATCCGTCCTCTCGACAGCAATGAATCAAACCGTGGTTCATGGTACACCCCGGCAATAAAAGCAATGAGACACCGGTTGCATTGCACGCCAAGAACAGATGTTGCACACGCGCAGCCCACAGATGACAGGTGTCGACGCACGAGACGTCGAGCCCTCCCCTAGTCGAGCACGACAAGCTCGGCGGGATCGTAATCCACGCCCATAAACGTAAGGCCGCAGGCAGGAGCCGTGGGGCCCGCAGCGGTACGGTCGCAAGCATCGATGACCTCGCGCATCCACTCGGGTTCACGGCGATGCATGCCAATCTCGACAAGCGTGCCCACGATCGTACGGACCATCGAATGCAGAAACGCATTGCCCTCGATGGTGAACGTCAGGATGTCCTCGCCAAACGCAACCTCATGGCCAAATTCGGCACGCATCACGCAGCGATGCGTGGGCTTGCCAACGGCCGAAGCAACCTTGCAAAAGCTTTTAAAGTCCTGCTCGCCCAGCAGAGCGGGGCAGGCAGCAGACATAGCCTCAACATCCAAGGGATAGCGATGCCACCACACGGCACCGCGGGACAGCACGGGGCGCGCATCTCGATCGGCAATACGGTACGTATACATACGGGAACGCGCGTCAAAACGCGCAGAAAAGCCTTTACGGGCCTTGTAGACCTCGTTTATGGCGATATCTTTGGGCAGCAGGGCATCCATAGCCCGCAGCCACCTACGGCGCGTACAAGCGAGCTCAGCGTCCGTTACGGGCACGCTGATGTACTGAGCCACGGCATGCACGCCGGCATCGGTACGCCCCGCACACGTCAGATCGATCGGGCGGCGAAGCAGCGTCTCGATGGCTCGACGTAGCTCACCCGCAACCGTCGTCTGTCCCGGCTGCTCGGCAAATCCGCTATACGACGAGCCATCATAGGCCACGCGAAATACGAGCGTGGCGTCAAGCTCGGAAATCGAATTGAAATCAGACGGCGCAGTCATGGGCGCTCCCAACAAACAAGCAACGGTATCGCGACAAAAAAAGAGGGGTACGCGAACGTACCCCTCGAATATAGCCTATGCAGACGGAATGTCTACTCAGCGGTCTCCTCAGCAGGAGCCTCCTCGGCAGCGGTCTCCTCGACAGCCTCGACCTTCTTGGGAGCAGCGGCCTTCTTGGGGGCCGGAGCAGCCTTCTTGGCCTTAGGCGTGCAAGGCTCGGTGACGAGCTCCATGATAACGATGGGAGCGTTGTCGCCCTTACGGTTACCGAGCTTCATGATGCGGGTGTAACCGCCGTTGCGGTCCTGCCACATGCCCTGAGCAGCCTTGTCGAAGATCTCGGCAACGAGCTGCTTATCGCCGAGCTTGGCGATAGCCAGACGACGAGAGTGCAGGTCGCCCTTCTTGGCCCAAGTGATGATCGGATCGACGACCGAACGCAGCGCCTTAGCGCGGGTCTCGGTGGTCTTGATGCGGTCGTTCTCGAAGAGGGCCTTAGCAAGGCTCTTCTTCATGGCCTTGGTGTGGCTCGCATCGGTGCCGAGCTTAAGGCCCTTCTTAACGTTGTGACGCATGGTCTAGTTTCTCCTCAAATATGCGAAGCATTAAGCCTTCAGGCTCAGGCCCATGGACTCAAGCTTGTCCTTCACTTCCTCGATCGACTTAACACCGAAATTACGGATGTTGAGCAGATCGTTCTCCGAGAACTCAACGAGCTGACGGACCGAGTGAATGCTGGCGCGCTTAAGGCAGTTGTAGGAACGGACGGAAAGGTCCAGATCCTCGATCTGCTTGTCCAGCTCGGCGTTGTCGTTGGTGACCTCGGGAGCGAAGATCGAAGCCTCCTCCTCGACCTCGGGGGTCTCGGCAAGGTTCATAAAGGCGGCCATATGCTGGTTGATGATATTGGCAGCCTGGACCACGGCGTCGCGCGGGGCGATGGAGCCGTTGGTCTCGATCTCGAGGACAAGGCGGTCGTAGTCGGTATGCTGACCGACACGGCAAGCCTCAACGAGCTTGGCGCAACGGGAAACCGGCGAGTACAGCGAGTCGACATGGATCACACCGATGGGATCGTTGTCGCGCTTGTTGGCCTCGCCAGAAACATAGCCGCGGCCATAGCCGATGCGCATGCTCATGGTGAGATGGCCACCCTCGGTGAGCGTAGCGATGTGCTGCTCGGGGTTGACCAGCTCAAACTCGGACGGAATAAAGAAGTCCGCACCGGTGACCTCGCAGGGGCCGTCAACCGAGATGGTGGCGGTCGCCTCGTCGGTCGTGCCGAGAGCCCTGAAGACAAGACCCTTGACATTCAGGACGATGTCGGTGACATCCTCGACCATGTTAGGGATGGTCATGAACTCGTGCTGCGCACCATCGATCTGAATAGCCTCGACGGCGGCACCCTCGAGCGAGGACAGAAGAACGCGACGAAGGGAGTTACCCAGCGTATCGCCGTAGCCACGCTCGAGCGGCTCGACGGAGACACGAGCAGACATCTCGTTGATCTCTTCGACCTGAACCTGAGGCCTAATGAATTCTGACATGTATTACCTCCAGCCTCAGCAGCCCGGATGGACTACTTAGAGTAGAGCTCGACGATGAGCTGCTCGTTGATATCACCGCTGATCTGCTCACGCGTCGGCAGAGCGAGCACGTTACCAGACAGCTTCTCGATATCGACCTCGAGCCAGCCAGGGACCTCAAAGCGCTCGGAGGAAATCAGAGCCTCCTTGATGGGGAGGAGGTCACGGAACTTCTCGCCGACAGCGACGACGTCGCCGGCCTTGACGCGGTAGGACGGGATGTCCACGCGCTTGCCGTTCACGGTGAAGTGACCGTGACGGACGGACTGACGAGCCTCTTTGCGGGTGCGGGCGAAGCCAAGACGGAAGACGACGTTGTCGAGGCGAGACTCAAGGATGATCATGAGGTTCTCACCGGTGACGCCGTTCATCTTGCGGGCCTTGTTGAAGTAGCCGTGGAACTGCTTCTCCAGAACGCCATAGATGAACTTGACCTTCTGCTTCTCGCGCAGCTGCATGCCGTACTCAGATTCCTTGCGACGGCGCTTGGGCTGACGGATAGATTCCTTCTTGCTGCTGTAACCGAGCTCAGCGGGATCGATCCCGAGCTGACGGCAGCGCTTAAGAACAGGAGTCCTGTCGATTGCCATATTGATACGATCCTTTCAGTTACACGCGGCGACGCTTCTTGGGGCGGCAGCCGTTGTGCGGAATGGGGGTCTTGTCCTGGATGCTCGAGACCTCGAGGCCAGCAGCCTGGAGGGAGCGAATGGCGGTCTCACGACCGGAGCCGGGGCCCTTGACGAAGACGGAAACCTTCTTCATACCGTGCTCCATGGCCTGCTTGGCAGCAGCCTCGGCAGCCATCTGGGCAGCGAACGGCGTGGACTTACGGGAGCCCTTGAAGCCCACCTGGCCAGCCGACTTCCAGGAAATGACGTTGCCCTGGGGATCGGTGATCGAAACGATCGTGTTGTTGAACGTAGAACGAATGTGAGCCTGGCCCACGGAAATGTTCTTACGGTCCGCGCGCTTCAGACGGGCAGCGCGAACGTTCTTCTTAGCAGTAGCCATCTATCTAGCGCTCCTTATTTCTTCTTCTTAGCACCGATCTGACGCTTCGGGCCCTTGCGGGTACGAGCGTTAGTGTGGGTGCGCTGGCCGCGGACCGGGAGGCCCTTGCGGTGACGAAGGCCGCGGTTGCAGCCGATGTCCATAAGGCGCTTGACGTTCTGGTTGCGCTCACGGCGGAGGTCGCCCTCAACCATGATCTGGTTCTTATCGATATAATCACGGATGGCGTTAACCTCATCCTCGGTGAGGTCCTTAACGCGCGTATCCACGTTAACGTTGCACTCGACGCAGATCTTCGTCGCAGTGGTGCGGCCGATGCCGTAAATGTAGGTCAGACCGATCTCAACGCGCTTCTCACGCGGGAGGTCGACACCATTAATACGGGCCAACGTAGTCTCCTCTCTTAACCCTGACGCTGCTTATGACGGGGGTTCTCGCAAATGACGAGGACCTTGCCATGGCGCCTAATGATTTTGCACTTATCGCACATCTTCTTGACCGAAGGACGTACCTTCATCGTTCTTCCTTTCGGTAGCGCTCAAACTACTTCCCTACTATCTACTCGCCCAGCCGCAGGCGTTTAAAACTATGGCTGGTCTTCACACACAATCCGACCGTAGGTTGAGCTAAGCCTGCAGTCGGAAATGGAGTGCGCGTATGCGTGCCGCTATTTGTAGCGATAGGTGATGCGGCCGCGGGTCAGGTCGTACGGGGAAAGCTCCACGACAACCCTGTCACCGGGGAGAATACGGATGTAATTCATTCGGATCTTGCCAGAAATGTTGCACAGAACCGAATGACCGTTCTCGAGCTCGACCTTAAACATGGCATTGGGCAGCGGTTCCTTTACCGTACCCTCGAGCTCAATTGCGTCTTCCTTCTTCACAAGCAATCATCTTTCTCTAGAAAACGACAGCGATTGAGTATTCTACAACACGTATGCACGCATCGTAATAACTTCGTAATGGCTCCACAACTAAGTGGAACTTGTTACATTTCTCCGCCTTGGAGCGAACACCAAGCACCTTGGGCATCCGTGGTGATAATCACCGGACCGTCATTGGTAATGGCGACGGTGTTCTCGTAGTGCGCGGCGGGCAGGTGGTCGTTGGTCGTAACAATCCAACCGTCGGAGCCCGTGCTCACATGGTTGGAACCCATCGTAACCATCGGCTCGATGGCAATGACCATGCCGGCCTGGAGGCGAACGCCCCTCCCCTTCTTTCCATAGTTAGGAACGTTGGGGTCCTCGTGCATCACGCGGCCAATGCCATGGCCCACATAGTCACGAAGCACGCCGTAACCGTGAGACTCGGCGAGGGACTGAACGGCGTAACCAACATCCCCGATATGGTTACCGGGAACAGCCTGCTCGATGGCAGCCTTAAGGCAATCGCGCGTGACCTCGCACAGGGCCTTGGCCTCGGGCGTGGGTGTGCCGACAAAAAACGTCCAAGCGTTATCGCCAACCCAACCGTCGACAACGGCTCCCGTATCGATGGAGATGATATCGCCATCGCGCAGGATCATGTCGGGGTTGGGAATACCGTGGACCACGGCATCGTTAATCGATGCGCAAATGGTACCGGGGAACCCGCCGTAACCCTTAAAGGCCGGGGTGCCGCCATGCATACGGATAATCTGCTCCGCGAGCTGATCGAGCTCAAAGGTCGAAACACCAGGGCGCACCATGGCTCCAACGTGGCGGAGCGCCATCTTAGATAGCGCTCCTGCCTTCTTCATCTGCTCGATTTGCGTTGCAGACTTAATCTTGATCATAGACCGAGAGCCTCTTTGACATCCCCGTACACGGTCTCGCGAGCCTGGTCACCGTTGACCGACTTGAGCAGACCCTGGCCACGATAGTAGTCGACGAGCGGGCTCGTGGACTTCTCGTAGACGTCGAGACGGTTCTTGATGGTCTCGGGCTTGTCGTCGTCGCGCTGATACATCTCGCCGGCGCACTTGGGGCAGGTAGCATCGGCAGCGGTGCCGGTGTAACCGCAGGCGCGGCAAGTGCGACGCGAAGACAGACGATCGATGATGACCTCGGGGGCCACGTCGACCAGAAGGGCGCAGTCGATCTCGCGACCCATGGCGGAGAGCTCGGAATCGAGCGTCACAGCCTGGGCGGTGTTGCGCGGGAAGCCGTCGAGGATGAAGCCCTGCTGGGCGTCATCGGCAGCAAGGCGCTCCTTGACAAGGTCGATCACGAGCTGGTCGGGAACGAGCTCGCCAGCGTCCATGTACTTCTTAGCCTGAATACCAAGCTCGGTGCCACCCTTGACGGCAGCACGCAGCAGGTCGCCCGTGGAAATGTGAGCGACGCCAAACTCGGCGACGAGCTTCTGTGCGACGGTGCCCTTACCGGCACCCGGAGCTCCGAGCAATACGAGGTTCATGAGCAATCCTCCTCTAGCCTATTTAAAGAATCCATCGTAATCATACATCTTGATCTGGCCTTCGAGCTTATCGACCGTGTCGAGCACGACGCCGACCATGATGAGGATGGACGTGCCGCCAAATGCCTGGATCAGATGGTTACCCGTGAAGGAGAAGATGATCGAAGGCACGATGGCGATGAGCGCCAAAAAGACAGCGCTGGGAAGCGTGATCTTGTTGAGCGCGTTCTTGATGTAGGCCGCGGTAGCCCTACCCGGACGGACGCCCGGAATAAAGCCACCCTGCTTCTTAAGGTTGTCGGCCGTGTCATCGGGGTTGAACACCATAGAGGTGTAGAAGTACGCGAAGAACACGATGAGGACAACGTTAAGCACCCAGTTGAGCCAACCGGTCGAAAGCGCAGAGGCAACTGCCTGAATCCAGCCGATGCCGGGGAAGAACACGGCAATCTGAGCCGGGAAGTACAGCAGCGCCGAGGCAAAGATGATCGGCACGACGCCCGCGGTGTTGACCTTGATGGGCAGGTAGGTGGTCTGGCCACCCATCATGCGACGGCCCACGACGCGCTTGGCATAGGAGACCGGGATGCGGCGCTGGCCGCGCTCAAGGAAAACAATCAGCGGGATAACCAGCAGGATGATGGCGCAGATGATCACCATGGTGATGATGCCACCGGCATTACCCTCGGTGCTGGAGAAGATAGCCTGCGGAAGGCCGGCCATGATGTTCGCAAAGATGATCAGCGACATGCCATTGCCGATACCGCGCTGGGTGATGAGCTCACCAATCCACATGATCAGCATAGCGCCTGCGGTGAGCGTACCGACGATCATGAGGTCGAAGATGATCTCGGGAGCGCCGGCGCCATTGAAGCTGATGCCGAAGCTCTTAAAGAGGAAGAGGTAACCCACGGAGTTGAGGATTGCCAGAGCCAGGGTGAGGTAACGCGAATACTGCGTAATCTTGGTCTGACCGACCTCGCCCTCGCGGGCAAGCTCATGCAGGGAAGGCACGACGGCCTGGAGCATCTGGAGGATGATCGAGCTGGTGATGTAAGGCATGATGCCCAGCGAAAACACCGACACATAGCTCAACGCGCCGCCAGAGAAAAGATTCAGGAGGGCCATAGCACCTGCGGCGACCGAATTGTTATCGGTCGAGAAAAGGCCCAGCATCCCCTGGAAGGGAATGCCGGGCACAGGAACGTGCGCACCAATGCGGTACACGACGAGCATAGCTATGGTAAAAAGAATCTTTTCGCGCAATTCTTTGATGCGGAAAGCATTCTTAAGACCATTTAGCACGGCAGCTCGACCTTTCCGCCAGCAGCCTCGATCTTGGCCTGCGCAGAAGCGCTGACCTTGTCGACCTTGACCGTGAACTTCTTGGTGAGCTCACCATTGCCGAGCACCTTGACGGGCTCGAACTCGCTCTTGGTGATGCGAGCGGCCTTAAGAGCGGCACCGTCGATCACAGCGCCGTCCTCGAACTTACGCTCGAGACGCTCAACGTTAACAGCGGTGTACTCGATACGACGGGGGTTGCGGAAGCCCGGAAGCTTGGGCAGGCGCATAGCCAGCGGAGTCTGGCCACCCTCGAAGCCGGCACCCTTGGTGCCACCAGAGCGGGAACCCTGGCCCTTCTGGCCGCGGCCAGAAGTGGTGCCGTGACCCGAAGAATTGCCACGGCCGACGCGCTTGCGGTTCTTAGTGGAACCGGGCGCGGGAGTAAGATCGTGAAGCTGCATTTGCTACTCCTCTACAATCTCGACAAGGTGCTTGACCTTGAAGATCATGCCGCGGACGGACTCGTTGTCAGCAATCTCGCGAACCTCGCGGATCCTGTGGAGACCGAGGGCACGGACAGTACGGACCTGGTCCTGCTTGCAACCGTTGGTGCTGCGGACCTGCTTGATCTTGATGGTGTCAGCCATGCTTAGTTCTCCTTACCGACGAACATCTCGGAGACCGTCAGGCCACGGCGAGCCGCGACGTCCTCAGGGCTGGAGAGCTCCTTGAGGCCCTCGACGGCAGCCTTGATGATGTTGAGGCCGTTGTCGGTACCGAGGGACTTGGACAGGACGTTCTTGATGCCAGCAAGCTCGAAGAGGGGACGCACAGCGCCGCCGGCGATAACGCCGGTACCCTCGACAGCGGGCTTGATGATGATGCGGCCGGCACCAAAGTGGCCGAGAACCTCGTGCGGGATGGTGCCCTGCTCGGTCACCGGCACGTGGAACATGTTCTTCTTGGCATCGAGAGACGCCTTGGAGATGGCCAGGGGCACCTCAGCGGACTTGCCCATGCCAACGCCGACGTTGCCCTTGCCGTCGCCAACGACGACGAGAGCGACGAGGCTCATGCGACGACCACCCTTGACGGTCTTCGACACGCGGTTGATGTAAACGACGCGCTCCTCGAACTCGGAGGCCTCGCGCTGCTGCTTCTGATTACGAGCCATGTGCTACATACCTCCTAGAACTCGAGACCGGCGGCACGAGCACCGTCGGCGAGGGCCTTGACGCGGCCATGGTAGATACGGCCACCACGATCGAAAGCGACCTTGGTGATGCCGGCCTCGATGGCACGCTTGCCAACGAGCTGACCGACCTTCTCCGCAGCCTCCTTGTTCGAGGTGTGGGTGCCCTTGAACTCGGCCTCGAGGGTCGAGGCAGAGACGAGCGTCAGGCTGGAGCCCTTGCTGTCGTCGATGATCTGGGCATAGATGTTGGCGTTGGTACGGGTCACGCGAAGACGCGGACGCTCGGCGGTACCCGAGACCTTGCCGCGAACACGACGCTGACGACGCTTGAGGCCTTCCAGCTTCGCCTTATGCTTGTTCATACGTAAACTCCTAAAAAGGTTGATCTTGCCAGCACCTAACGGGGTGCTGGTCTTATGCGAGTAAGTCGGTTACGACTACTTGGCGGCCTTACCCAGCTTGCGGCGGATGTGCTCGCCGACATAGTGGATACCCTTGCCCTTGTAAGGCTCGGGAGGACGATGGCCGCGAATCTCAGCGGCGATCTGACCGACCTGCTGCTTGTTGATACCCTTGACGTTCACGTGGGTGTTGTCGGGAACCTCGAAGGTGATGCCCTCGGGAGCCTCGACGATCACGGGGTGCGAGAAGCCCAGGGAGAACTCGAGGTTCTTGCCCTTCTGCTGCACGCGGTAACCGACGCCGGCGAGCTCGAGCTTCTTCTCGAAGCCCTCGGAAACGCCAACAACCATGTTGTGGATGAGGGCGCGGGTGAGGCCGTGACGGGCACGGGTCTCACGCTCGTCGTCGGGACGGGAAACGGTGAGGACGTTGTCCTCGACGTTGATAGCGAGCTTCTCAAAGACATCGAGCTCGAGCTGGCCCTTGGGGCCCTTGACGACAACGTTGTTGCCGTTGACTGCCACTTCGACTCCGGCGGGAATCTGGACAGGCTTATTACCGATACGAGACACGGTGATCTCCTTTCCTTCTACCTACAGAGCGAATTACCAGACGTAAGCGATGATCTCGCCGCCGACGTTGTGCTTGCGAGCATCGCGGTCGGTCATGACGCCATGGCTGGTGGAAATGATGGCGGTACCAAGGCCACCGCGGACGCGGGGCATGTCGGCAACGCCGGTGTACTTACGCAGGCCCGGCTTGGAAATGCGGCGGATGCCGTTGATGACCTTAGCCTTCTTGGGACCATACTTAAGCGTGATGTGCAGAGTCTTCTGGGGAACGGTGTCCTCGACATCGTAGCCCTCGATGTAGCCCTCCTCGTGCAGAACACGAGCGATCTCGACGAGCTTCTTGCTGCTCGGCATGGAGACCGTGGCCTTGTTCACAGAGTTAGCGTTACGGATGCGCGTAAGCATATCTGCGATCGGGTCTGTAAGGTTCATACAGATTCTCCTTCGTTCTTGATGAACACGTGCTCTTGGTTCTTCGCCGCCCTTAACGGCAAAGCCTTTTTAGCGCGTTTTCCCTGTTCCAAACTGATGCTTGAAACGCTGGTAGTGACTTACCAGCTGGCCTTCTTAACGCCGGGAAGCTCGCCCTTGAGTGCAAGCTCGCGGAAGCAGACACGGCACAGGCCGAACTTGCGGTACACAGAGTGCGGACGGCCGCAGCGCTGGCAGCGCGTGTACTCACGAGTAGAGAACTTCTGCTTGCGATTGCACTTGACGATCATCGATGTCTTAGCCACTTATATCCTCCTCACATAGAGTATTGTTCGCCCCAAGCGCCGCCCCCTTCTGGGAACGGCGCTCATAGGGCAGGTGAACCTATTTCTTGAACGGGAAACCGAAGGCGTCCAGAAGGGCCTTGGCCTCCTCATCGGTGTTGGCGGTGGTCACGAAAGTGATGTCCATACCACGCTGGTGATCGACGGAGTCGAAGTCGATCTCGGGGAAGATGAGCTGCTCGGTGACGCCCATGGAGAAGTTACCACGGCCGTCGAAGCTCTTGGCGGAGATGCCGCGGAAGTCGCGGATACGGGGGATCGCGACGGAGGTCAGACGATCGAAGAACTCCCACATACGGTCGCCACGCAGGGTAACCTTGCAGCCGATCGGCATACCAGCGCGCAGGCGGAAGGTAGCGATGGACTTGCGGGCACGGGTGATCATCGGCTGCTGGCCGGTGATGGCGCGCAGGTCGCGCACGGCACCGTCGATGGCCTTGGAATCGGTAGCGGCCTCGCCGACACCCATGTTCACGACGATCTTCTCAAACTTGGGGATCATCATGACGTTCTCGTACTGGAACTTGTCCTGAAGCTGCTGCTTGACCTCGTTGTTGTACTTGGTCTTCAGACGCGGCACATACTTCTCTTCTGCCATTGTTCACTCCTTCTTGGGGTTTTAAGCACGGGGCGTGGCCACGATGGGTTGTCCTCGTGCCTCCTGGCTGCATCCGCGCCGCTCATGGCATTTCGCGGTTTGGACTCGACACAGCAGGAGCCGACAAAACAATCGGTAGTATACGCGCATCGAGAGCGTATTTCCAGAAAAACCTCGTCTGCCTGCACAACTCCACAACTCCCCCGCACATATTGATCCCTAGGGGACGGAGGAAAATGGCAGTTGCGGTGAAATAGGGACCGTTTGACGGCTTAACAGGCTTTAACAGTCCGTATTTCACCGCAACTCATGTATGGGGATGCGATTAGCGCTTGCGGGGGACGAGCTTGGTGCGGCGCAGGTGAATCATCTCGGCAGCGATGGAGATGGCGATCTCCTCGGGATCCTCGGCCTCGATGGCAACGCCGATCGGCAGGTGCAGCTCGTCGATCTGGTCCTGCGTAAAGCCCTCCTGCTCCAAACGGGCGCGCACAAAGGCCGTCTTGCGGCGCGAGCCCAAGCAGCCCAGATAGGCGGGTTTAGCGCGCATGGCCTGAATCACCACGTCGATATCGGACTTGTGACCCGCCGTGGCGACGACCACCAGGTCGCGCGGGCCGATGGGGCACTGCTTGCTCAGGTTCTTGTAGTCGACCAGACGACGGTCGTAGACACCGGGCACCCATTCGGGGGTCAGCGTGCCGGGGCGGTCGTCGCAAGCCACGACGGCAAAGCCCGCCGCCGTGAGCACCCGCGCCGTCGCAGCACCCACGTGGCCGCAGCCAAAGATATAGGTCAGGCCCTCGGGGCAGAGCGTCTCGATGTGCGCCGCGGGAATCTCGGAGGCGGCGTTGGTGTAGGTGACGTTGCTCCCCTCTTCCGCCAGCGAAAGCCCGGGGCAGCCCGCAATGGTGCGGCGCGATTCCTCGCCATGGTACTCGGCCACATCGCCCTCGAGCGCGCTCGCGATAAACGGCTCAAAGTCGATGGCGAAGTCACCGATGCGCCGATACGCCAGCACATTGGCAATCTCCTGGAACAACGGTGCCTTGGTCGCGTCCAGGTGCAGATAGCACAGGCAGATAGCTCCGCCGCAAATCATGCCGGTATCGGAGTTCTCGCCGCCCATGGTGTAGCGGACCAGACGCGATTTACCCCCGGCCAGGAGCTCGCGCGCCTCATCCAGTGCAAAGAGCTCAATTTTGCCGCCGCCGATAGTGCCCGCCTGGCTGCCATCGGCAAAGACGGCCATCCAGGCGCCCACGCCGCGCGGCGACGACCCTGCCGTGCCGGCCACGACCACCAGCTCGCACGTCTTACCAGCACGCAGGGTGGCAAGCGCCGCATTCACAACATCGAGCTTTTCCATTGCCGTCTTCTATCCTCTAAAGACATCGGTGAGCATAGCGAGTGCCTCGAGCACGCCGCCGCCGACCGACGTCGCTTTGTCCGAAATGTAGTTGATATAGCTGGCATCGCCGCGCGGATCGACATCGGCGCATTTAAAGCCCTCAGTCACCTGCACGCCGTTCGCCAAAAGCCCGCGCAGACAGCCATCGATCTGCGTGCACATGGGCATATCGCGCGCGTAGCCAATCACGTCTCCGGCGCTCACGATGTCGCCGATCACATGGTCGGACCTAAACACGCCGGCGGCGGGGCTGTGGATAACACGTTCCTTGCCATAGCCGGCGATAATGCCCGGCACGCCCGTGTTGGGCTGGGGCGAACCTTGGGTAATGACACGGCCGAGAAAATGCCCGCGCATGGTCTCGACCACGGCGTCGCAATCGACCGGCGCGGTAAAGCCCGGCCCAACAGCGATGACGGCAGGCGCCATGTCGCGCGTGGTGCCCAAGTTGCGCTTAGCCAAAATCGCGTCGACCACAGCCGCGGGTTTAAGCTCATCGAGCATCTTGGCCTGAGGGTCCACCACAACGGCGACGTCTCCCGCTTGGGTAATCTCGAGCGCCTCAGCCGGCGTCCGTGCCAAGCGAGCGCGAATGCCTTCGACCTCGACCTCGCCCAAGCGAATGGCCTCGCAAAAACTGATTGTGCGACGGATGCACGTGGGAACCGCGATATCCGCCATAACGACCGACACGCCGGCGCGCACCAAACGGGCAGCGACACCCGTGGCGATATCACCGGCGCCGCGAACATAAACGAGCATTCCCGGGGCACCTCCCTGTGTTACGGTTTGAGCAGAGCAAAAGCGGTCCGACCGCTACTCTGATGATTATTTATTATCACAGTATTATACGGCGGTGAACAGATGGAAACGGTTAGCGGCAATCTTGCCTCTGCGCTCAGGATCGAGCCGGGCATTACCGCGATTATCGGCAGTGGCGGCAAGTCGACGCTGCTGAAGACGCTGGGTCTCGAGCTCATGCGCACTGGCGGCCGCGTGCTCCTCTGTACCACCACGCACATGTTTCCCGTCGCCGGCGTTCCGTGGGACGGGTCGAACCGTCGCCTGGATGCCGCGCCTTGGAAGCCGGGTGCCGTGCATGCCCCCGGCTGCACCTGCAAGGTATGCGCTGGCATGAGCCGCGGAAGCATCTGCCAGGCGGGTGTTTTGGACCCGGAGACAGGCAAGCTCTCCGCCCCCGCTGAGCCGATCGACCAGCTGGCGCAGCGCTTTGACTATGTGTTGGCCGAGGCAGATGGCAGCAAGCGACTCCCGCTCAAGGCGCATGCCGCCTGGGAGCCGGTAATTCCCGCCGCCACGGCAAACGTTGTCTGGGTCGTCGGCGCCTCGGGGCTGGGCAAGCCCGTCGCCGAGGTTATCCACCGCCCCGAGCTCTTCTGCGAGCGCTGCGGCTGCGAGCCTACCGACATCGCCACGCCCGAGCGCGTCGCCCAGGTGCTCAATACCGAGATGCAGGCGCTGGGACTCAGCACCGCACGCGTCATGCTCAACCAAGCCGACACGCTTGCCGACCCAACAATGGCAGATCGCTTCGAGGCAGCCCTCAACCGCCCCCTCATCGCCACCAGCCTCCAGGGGTAGCAAATTTGGGACGGGGCTCTTTTTGCTACCCCGTCCCGAAAAATCATCTCCCAAATTAGCTACCCCGGCGGTCTTCCTGTTAGCGGGGCACGTAGCGGCCGGGTTGGGCTCCGGTGGGCTCGCCGTCGCGTGCCGCCAGCACGCCGTTCACAAACACGGCCTTGGCGCGGCCGTGTGCCTCAAAGCCCTCGAGCGGCGTATAGTCCACAGCCTGATGCTGCGTCGCCGCGCGAATGGCCCAGCGTGCCTTGGGATCCCACACGCATACGTCGGCATCGGAGCCCTCGGCAAGACAGCCCTTGCGCGGATACATGCCAAAGACGCGCGCCGGGTTCTCGCTCATCAAGCGGCACAGATCCTCGGGACCCAGCTGTCCCTCAAAGCTCGTGGCAATCGCAACGGGACGATGCTCCACGCCGGGCCCGCCGTTGGGAATCGCGCGGAAATCATCGCGTCCTCGGTCCTTTTGCCCGTGCAGGTTAAAGCTGCAATGATCGGTCGCAATAGTATCGATCTCGCCAGCCACAAGCGCCTCGCGCAGCGCGGCACGGTCACCGGCATGGCGCAGCGGCGGGCTCATCACGTACTTGGCGCCCGCAAAGCCGTCCTCGCCCTGCTCCAGATAGCAGGTGTCGTCGAGCATCAGATACTGAGGGCATGTCTCGACATAGATGTTCTTCTGCCCGCGCGCTTTGGCAGCGCGAATGGCCTCGAGCCCCAGCTTGGTCGAAAGGTGCACCACGTTGACCGGAGCGTCCCCGGCCAAGTGCGCCAGATACAGCAGGCGGCTCACGGCCTCGGCCTCACACACGTCCGGACGGCTGAGCGCATGGCCCTCGGGCCCGTGGATACCCTGCTCAAACACGCGCTTCTGCAGCGCGTTGACCAACGTGCCGTTCTCGCAATGCACGCACAGGATACCGCCCACGCGCTTGAGCTCCTCCAGCACCTCGAGCGTCTCGGCATCGTCCAGGCGCAGATGGTCGTAGGCAAAGTAGGTCTTAAACGACGACACGCCCGCCTCGCGCATGGCCGAAAGATCGGCGCGGTTGCGCTCATTCCACTCGGCAAGCGCCATATGGAAGGCATAGTTGGCGGTGCAGGTGCCGTCGGCGCGATGATGCCACTCGACCAAGGCATCGGGCATGGTCACGCCGCGATCGGCCGTCGCGTAGTCCACAATGGTCGTCGTGCCGCCGCAGGCAGCCGCGCGCGTGCCGGTCTCAAAGCTATCGGCTGTCCAATCCATGCCGGTCCAGCACTGCATGTGCGTGTGCCCATCGATAAAGCCCGGGAACACCCAGCAGCCCGCAGCATCCTCGACGGTATCGCCCTCGGCCGGCTCAATCGCCGCGGCAATCCGCACGATCTTATCGCCATCCATGGCAAGATCGGCGCGGCGAAGCCCCTGGGGCGTCACGAGTGCGCCGTTTTTGATGATGATCATAATTGCTCCTTATTGATTGATGCAGTTGGCCACGCGATCAAAATACGAGCAGGCGGCGATATGCTCCGTTATGCGTCGCTGTCCCTTGACGGTATCGACGTCCCACAGCTCGTAGGCACGCGCCTCGACCAGCACCACGTCGGTACGGTCCTTGAGGATCGAACCGCCGCCGTCCTTACCCTCAAGACACATAAGTGCATCGAACAGTTCCGCCGGAAAGAGCACCGGGCTCGAAGGCTCACCGTTGCACGCAAGACGCACCGGATGCTTGCGGCCACGCTCGTCAAATGCACGAACCATAGCCTCAAAAGAATCCGAACTCACGAGCGGCTGGTCGCCCGGCAAAAAGAGGCAACCTTTCCAGTTACGTTCGACTCCCCACGAAAGGCCCGCACGGACGCTTTCGCTGCGCAGCTCGCCATCGTGCAGCACGCACGGGCAATGCTTGTCATCACAAATCTGAGCGACCTCGGGCCAACGCGTCGAAACCACAACGTCAAAGCCCCGGGGAACCGAATCAATGGTCCGGGCAATCAGCGGCTCGCCATAGATATCGGCGAGCATCTTGTTAGAGCCAAATCGCTTGCCCTCGCCCGAAGCCATAATGACGCAACCAAGTTTCATGGCGATACCTCCCCTGAAACCATCGTACCCATAACTCGCGTCGCGGGGCATCTACATCGAAAGCGCTTATCCCGCACGCCCACGATGCAAAAAGGGGCACCCCGCCGGTTGGCAGAGCGCCCCCCTTTACATGGCTTACCTCAACCCAGCTTTAGGCCTGGAACCAACGGGCGGTGTTGCGCTCGTCGAGGGCCTTGAGGGTAGCGGCGGGATCGGCAACCTTCTGCAGGAACATCATGGCTGCGATGGCGTACGGCTTGTAGCTGGCCTCCTTGTACATGCCCACGCGGTGCATGTCGAAGACGTCGGCGTTGACCTCGCCGTGCTCGCAAGAGACACCGGAGATGTCGGCGGGCAGCGGATGCATAAAGATGGTGTCCTGGCCGTTGGCGGTCTTCTCCATGAGCTCGGTCGTGGAGCACCAATCCTGATGCGTGGCGTTCTGAGCGAGCAGCTCCTTCTCGAGTGCAGCGATGCCGGCGTCGTCGCCCTCGGCGTACAGGTTGGTGCGCTTCTCCATGGCGGCAAACGGAGCCCAGCTCTTCGGGATCACGATGTCGGCGCCCTCGAAGGCCTCGGCCATGGTGTTGACCTGCTTAAAGGTGGTGCCGGACTCGGCGGCATAACCCTTGGCGCGCTCGACGACCTCGGGCATGAGGTCGTAGCCCTCGGGGTGGGCCAAGGTGACGTCCATGCCAAAACGGGGCAGCAGGCTGATCAGCGACTGCGGGCAGGACAGCGGCTTGCCGTAAGAGGGCGAGTAGGCCCAGGTGACGGCAACCTTCTTGCCCTTGAGGTTCTCAAGACCGCCAAACTCGTTGATGAGGTAGAGCATGTCGGCAGAGGACTGCGTGGGGTGATCGGAGTCGGACTGCAGGGAGATGAGCGTGGGACGGTGATCCAGAACGCCGTCCTCGTAGGCCTGCTGGACAGACTCGGAGACCTCAGCCATGTAGGCGTCGCCCTTGCCGATGTACATGTCGTCGCGGATGCCGATGACGTCGGCCATGAAGGAGATCATGGTAGCGGTCTCGCGGACGGTCTCGCCGTGAGCGATCTGGGACTTCTTCTCGTCCAGGTCCTGCAGCTCAAGACCGAGCAGGTTGGCTGCCTTAGAGAAGGAGAAGCGCGTACGGGTGGAGTTGTCACGGAACAGGGAGACGGCCAGACCCGAATCGAAGATCTTGGACGAAACGTTGTTCTCGCGCAGCTCGCGCAGGGCGTCGGCGACGATGTAGAGCGCCTTGAGCTCATCGGTGGTCTTATCCCAGGTGTGCAGGAAGTCGCTGCCGTACATGCCCTTAAAATCGAGGCCGTTCAGCTGCTCGACGAGCTCGGTAAACTTGGCGTCCATGTAAATATCCTTTCCATAGATGAAACGATCGCAATGAGTAGATGTGCTCCGGCATGCGCGTGTGGCTAGAACATGCAGAGCGCTATGACGAGGACCCGCTACCGTTGAGGAAGCATGGGAGATAACGACCGCGGGCCCCAAGTCAACAGGGGGTGCCGGGGACACGAGCGGCCCCCGGCTCAACAAGATCAAGGAATGGGACTAGTCGATCTTGTTGTTGGTCAGACCGGCGCGGAACGCGGTAGCGTCGCCATCGGCCTGGCTCGGATCGTAGAGGTTCAAAGCAGCAACATACATGGCGGCAGCGGTGACCAGGTCGTCCTTGTAGGTGACCTCGTTGGGAGCGTGAGCCTGAGACTCGGCACCCGGGCCAAAGCCGACGCAGGGGATGCCATAGCGGCCCTGGATGGAAACGCAGTTCGTGGAGAAGGTCCACTTGTCGCACAGCGGACGACCGGTGCGCTTGTCCATGCTGGGCTCGCAGCCGATGCGCTCGTCACCGAACATGGCCTTGTGGGCGTCGACGAGGGCCTTGACGTGCGGAGCGGTCTCCTTGTTGATCCACGTGGGGAAGTAAGCCTCGGTCTCGTAGACCTCGCCGGTCCAGGACGGACGGTCGTACATGTACATGGAGACCTTCACGTCGTCGCCGTACTTCTTGGCGGCCGGCAGGTTGCGGATCTCGTCCAGGCAGGACTCCCAGGTCTCGCCGGCGGTCATGCGACGGTCGATGGAGATGGCGCAAGAGTCAGCGACAGCGCAGCGGCTGGGGCTGGTGTAGAAGATCTGGCTGACGGTGCAGGTGCCGCGGCCCAGGAAGCGGGCGTCCTCAAAGTGCTCGGGGTTGTACTTGGGGTCGAGCATCTTGACGAGGCCCTTGATGTCGGTCGACTCGTCGCAGCCGTTGTTGTTGAGGGCGCGGACGTCGGCGATGATGTCGGCCATCTTGTAGATGGCGTTGTCGCCGCGGTCGGGAGCGGAACCGTGGCAGGAGGTGCCGTGAACGTCGACGCGGATCTCCATGCGGCCGCGGTGACCGCGATAGATGCCGCCGTCGGTGGGCTCAGTGGAAATGACGAACTCGGGCTTAATGCCGTCCTTGTTGTAGATGTACTGCCAGCACATGCCGTCGCAGTCCTCTTCCTGGACGGTGCCGACGACCATGATCTTGTAGCCCTCGGGGATGAGGCCCATGTCCTTCATCATCTTGGCAGCGTAGGTAGCAGAAGCCATGCCGCCCTCCTGGTCGGAGCCGCCGCGGCCGTAGATGATCTCGTCGGTCTCGTAGCCCTCATAGGGATCGGCATCCCAGTTCTCGATGTTGCCGATGCCGACGGTGTCGATGTGAGAGTCGATGGCGATGATCTTGTCGCCCTCGCCCATAAAGCCCATGACGTTGCCCAGGCCGTCGACCTTGACCTCGTCATAGCCAAGGCTCTCCATCTCGGCCTTGATGCAAGCGACGACCTCGCCCTCCTCGCAAGACTCAGAGGGGTGCGAGATCATGGCGCGCAGGAAGCGGGTCATGTCAGCGCGGTGAGACTCAGCAGCGTTTTTAATTGCCTCGAAATCGAGTTCCTTAGTCATAACAGTCAACCTTTCTACAAGGGTTTACCTACAGGTAGATATTTCAGATAGATCACTTGTGCCAAGCAGCGTGAGGTCGAGCACCCGGCAAGCAAGCAACCATAGGAGGCGGACGGAGGACTTTGCTCCGTCGCGAGTTCCGCACGAGCCGGAGAGCACTTAATGTGCTCTCCGTGCGAGCAGGACTGTCCGAGCAGGGAGTAAAGTCCTCCGGCTGCCTCCGGACAGGTCAGCCTGCTAGCAAGTCGGGTACTCGCCCTCCCAGACGATGCGACGGTACTGATCCGGATCGGTGTCGCCCTCGGTGGAGAAGCAGAGCACGGAGCTCGTCTTGTCCAGGCCGATGAGCTCCTTGAGCTCGGCGTACTCGGGGTCGAGCATGAGGGTCTCGACCAGACCGGTGGTCACTGCGCCGGACTCGCCGGAGATGACGCGCGGGTCGCCCTTCTCGGGAGCGCCCAGGGTGCGCATGCCGCGAGCGGTGACCCAGTCGGGGCAGGACACGAAGGCGGTGGTGTGGTTGCGCAGGATATCCCAGCCCAAGATGTTGGGCTCGCCGCAGCACAGGCCGGCCATGATGGAGGGCATGTCACCGTCCACGATGCGCGGATCTCCGTCGCCGGCGGCAGCGCCCTTGTACAGGCAGGCGGCCGGTGCGCACTCAACCACGACGAAGGTGGGCGGGTTATCGGGATACAGGTTGGTGAAGTAGCCCACCACGGCGCCGGCGAGCGAGCCTACGCCAGCCTGGACAAAGACGTGCGTCGGGCGGTTGATAGCCATCTCGCGCAGCTGCTCGGCAGCCTCGGAAGCCATGGTGCCGTAACCCTCCATGATCCAGGACGGGATCTTCTCGTAGCCCTCCCAGGCGGTGTCCTGAACGATGACGCCGCGCTCGCAGGCGTCGGCCTCGGCGGCGGCCATGCGCACGCACTCGTCGTAGTTGACCTCTTCGATGGTCACCGTGGCGCCCTCGGCGGCAATGTTATCGAAGCGGGGCTTGGTGGAACCCTTGGGCATGTGCACGACGGCCTTCTGGCCCAGCTTGTTGGCAGCCCATGCCACGCCGCGGCCATGGTTGCCGTCGGTGGCGGTAAAGAAGGTGGCCTGGCCAAAGTCCTTGGCAAGCTGATCGGAGGTCAGGTAATCGAAGGTGCACTCGGCAACGTCCTTGCCGGTCTCGTCGGCAATGTAGTTGGCCATGGCAAACGATCCGCCCAGGACCTTAAAGGCGTTGAGGCCAAAGCGATAGCTCTCGTCCTTAACGCACAGGTTGGACAGGCCTAGGCGCGCGGCCTGGCCATCCAGGCGGGCAAGCGGAGTGACGGTGTACTGGGGGAACGACTGGTGGAAGGCGCGGGCCTTCTTCACGTGGTCGAGGCTCATGATTCCCAAGTGCTTGTCATCGCTCTTGGGCATCGTGTTGCCCGCCCACTGGATCTTATCGGCCATACGGTGAACTCCTTAAGTTCTCTCTTGCCGGCCCCCGCATACGCGTTTCAGCCCGATCCCATTCACACGGCTGAACTTTTATGTGGATGCCAAACAAAAAGTTTGTTAGCACTGTTCTATCACACTTTTTGATTGGAAAACCTAACAAATTGTTTGTTGCCGTAATCGGTACCTTTTCGCCGCCGAACGGTCACATAACACAGCGACGCTTTCGTTATTTGCGAACAAGTGGGGTTTATGGCACAGTGAGCCCAAACTAATTTTTAGGAAGGCACCCATGACCCCCGCACAGATTGAGTTCTACAAGCGCCTTGCACACGGCCTGGCGCTCCAATTTGGCCCCAACTGCGAAGTCGTCGTCCACGACCTGGAGACCGAGGACGTGGACCGCTCCATCGTAGTGATCGAAAACGGCCACGTTAGCGGGCGCAAACTGGGTGATGGCCCCAGCCATATTGTGCTTGAATCCATGCACGAGGGCACCGCCGACGTGCACGACCGCGAGCCGTACCTCACCAAAACCGCCGATGGCAAGCTGCTCAAGTCCTCGACCATCTTTATCCGCAACGACGAGGGCAAGCCCGTCGGCATTTTGGGCATCAACTTTGACATTACGCTTATGAAGGCTTTTGAGCGTTCGCTCGACGCCTTTACCGGCACCGGCGGCACGGGCTACACCGAGCCCGAGCCCATTACCAAGAACATCGGCGACCTGCTCGAGGACCTGCTGCACGAGTGCGAGCAGTTTGTGGGCAAGCCCGCGGCGCTCATGACCAAAGACGAGCGCATTCGTGCCATTGGCTACCTCGACCGTCGCGGCGCCTTCCTCATTTCCAAGTCGAGCGAACGCGCCTGCGAGTTCTTTGGCATCTCCAAGTACAGCTTCTATAGCTACCTCAATGAGGCCAAGGCGGCAGCAGGCGACAAGTAGGCACTCGCCTGGATTGCCCCTCCCCTTTTGGGCGCGAGTTCTGGAAAGCATGAATCCAAGACCGAGCCGCTTGGAAAGTTCCATATAATCGATGTCATTAGTATTTCGGAAGGATGGAACAGAATGGCGTTGAGCAAGGCATCATGCACCGGTCGCGGATTGATTCCGGCAATTGGTGGACATGTGCACCGCATGTTCGATGAGGGTGAAGACGACCTGTTTTCGCTGAGCCTTGACGACGTGATGAATGATCGCCCGTGGACCGCCGACGAACTCATGGGCGGCGGGGCTCGTCCGTCAAGCCTCAATCCCGCACTTGCGCCTAAGCCCGCATCTGCGCCGACTCCTGCGCAGTCGCCTGTTTCGACGCCCGCACTCACTTCGGCGACCACGCCCGCTCCCCGCCCCGCAAGCGACCCGTCCGAAACGGCGGCATTTCTCGCTGCAGCGACGCAGGGCAAATCGGCCGACAGCACCGTTATGTACAGCGCCCAGCAGTTGCCTGTTCCTGCGGCACGCAAGCCTCCGGTCACAAGGCTCGATGAGCCCGTTGCCCATCAGGTTGCCTACGATTCTTGGGCTGCAGCCGATCTGGATGAGACCTCTACCGGCATGCCGGCGCTCGACGTTCCAGTTAACCCGCTTTTTGCCGCCAACACGAGCGCCGCGGACTATGAGGGCGGTGCGGCATATTCCTATTATTCCGATGGCTATGCTGGCACCGATCGCATCGAGACCGAGGATTATGGCACCGCATCGAGCGATTATCTCAACGATCCGTACGCTGCCACGCCTGCACCGGAATATGACCCGGAGGCCGCGTCCGCGCCGGCGTATACCAAAAGCACGGGCGAAGAGCGCTTCGCCGATTATTACGCCGAGGAAAAGGCGCTGCGTTTCTCGGAATTTCCGCAGGCAGTCAAGGTTGCCTTTATCGCCATTGTCATTGCCCTGCTCGGCGTCATTGCGTTTGAGGGATTCCGTCTGTTCTCCGGCCCCACCCAAGCGGAGTCGGAGACCCAGCAAAAAGAGGACGATAACAAGTATCTGGACATCAACACCCTCAAGGGCAACCCCAACGACGGAGACGATGAGTAGCGAGGGTTAAGGGAGGGCCGGAAGAGCCGGCGGCATGTTACGGCTCCAAAAGCCCTGCCATAAAGATGGGCAGATACAGCACGTCACCATCGCGGTGAAGATTACATTCCGCAAGTACCAGGGCGCGATCGATTCCGTAGCCCTTCGTCGCGAGCGCGTTGTCGAGCGCCGCATGGGACTTAAAGCTCTTGCCCGATTTGACCTCGATGGCGAGCACTTCCCCATCGAGCGTCTCTTCCACAAAATCGAGCTCACCGACCTTTTTGGACGTAAAGTAGCGCAATCTGAATCCGTGGGCTTTGAGCTCTTGGGCAACGAAGCCCTCAAACGCCGCCCCCATGTTCATGCCAAAGGCGTCTTCCGCCTCCCCATCAAAAACGCCTTGGGCGACCCTTTTGGAATACGACGACATGAGCATTCCGGTGTCCAAGTAAAACAGCTTAAATAGATTTCGCTGCTCCCCCAATAAAAGGGGTGCCACGGGCGCCGTTACGTTATACACGGGAAGCGCGACACCCGCCTCCGACAACCAGAGAAAATGATCTGTCACCTGCGAAAAACGTTTGACACCGTTAATCGACGACAGCTTGAATCGCTTGTTTTTGGAGCCGGCCTCGCTGGGAATCAAATCATAGATATCGCGAATAACCAAGCGTAGCTCGGGCGGAGCGTACTTTGCGATGTCATCGCGATACAGGGCGTGAAGATCGCGATGGATGTTTCGAACCTCGTCGACATTGCGCGTCGCCAAGAAGGAATTGACCGCGTCGGGCATGCCTCCCACCACCACATACTGATGGAACAGATCGAACAAGCGGTCATACAGGTAGCCGGGGAGCTCCCCCTCATCCTTTAGACAGTCTCTGAGCATGTCAAACACGCTGGCACCAACGCCATTTGCCCAGCAAAACTCCTCAAAGTCGAGCGGGCACATCTGGACCTGCTCGACATACCCCACCGGCAGGGAATCGATGCCCTCGAGCTCAACGCCAAGGAGCGATCCGGTAAGGATGTATCGAAAGTCGCCGCGCTGGACCAGATATTTGATAAACGTCACCACGTTGGGGCATCGCTGCACCTCGTCGATAACCACAACGGTCTTGTTCGCAACCATCGGCTGCGTTGCAGCAATAGACATGCGCATAAGCAGGTCATCCGCGCTTTTTGCCGCCAAAAACGAATCGCGCACGGACGCGTCGGCGATAAGGTCGAACGTCACGACATTTTCGAACGATTCGCTTGCAAAGACGTTGACCAAATATGACTTTCCCACCTGTCGGGCGCCCTTGACCAAAAGAGCCTTGTTAGGCGACGAGGCAAGCCAAGATTCAAACTGTGCTTTCGCTTTTCTCTGCAGCATAAGCGTACCCCTTATTACGTGCTGTTTTAGCACTAGGATACACTTTTCCGTGGTTGCTAGGTGCTCATTTCGACACTTTTTCGAGGTTTTAAAGTGTGTAACACGACACTTTTCCGTACTTTTACATGGGATATTTCGACATTTTTTCGAATTTAAGCCTAACAGCAGCCGGCGAAATCAAGCGCCGCCCGCGCGTCATTTCGCAAGCGCGCTTGATTTGTGTCCGCGCGCGCTGATAGACTCCACCGTGCCTGCAAGGAGCGGGCACGTTTTATCCAGAGTCGGGGTAGAGAGTTGGCTCCACGATCCCGACGCCAACCGGCCAAGAGGCACGGTGGCCCTGCCAACATCGATGAAAGGAGTCCGTATGGACAATTTCTCCGTGCGCAGTGAGCGCAACTTCCACAATCTGGTCGTCAAACCAAATCACATGCATCTTCTGGACAAGCCGAACGGCTATGCCTCGGCCATGGTCAAGAGCAGCCTCTCCCACCAGATGCGCTTTACGGTACAGAAGCTCGAGGAAGAGCTCTGTGCTGCCGGCAATCCGCATGTGCTGCAGATCAAGCTGCTTGGAGACGATTCGCGCGAGCCGTCGAGTTGGAAGCTGTTTGCAGACGGCACATGCATCGCGAACGGTTCAGGAGAATTTGCCCGTGAATGCTTCTGCGAGGGCGCCGAGGTATTTCTGGACCTGTGCCGCGACGCCGTCGAGACTGCCGAGCTGCGTCAGTGGAGCCAGAGGGAGTATGAGCTGTTGAGTGCCGCACGTGGAGTCACGATGGTTTAAATTGCTGGCGGTGGCACCATCGAACCCGCCGGCGGCACCGCCTCGCCAATAAGCGAAAAGGGAATCGCCCCATGCGAGTCCCAATAATACGTCCCAACCGCCGGACGTCTCCCGATCGCCCCCAAATCAGTCGGCAACTGACAAAATGGCATAGAACGTGAGGTAAAATGCGTAACGGATTCAATCATTGCCAAGGAGCGAGTCGATGGGATCATTTTTCAATAAAGCACTCCAGTTCTTCAGCAAGAACTGGAAGAGAATCGTCACACCGCTTGGTACCCTTGCTGCGGGTTTCTTCTTCGGAAATAGCCTAGGAAAACGCGGCGCGGAGACAGAGATTTCGAAACTCCAAAAAGTAATCAGGAAGCACGAAGCCGAACTCATAGCGTTTGAGTCTATACAGAAGAAAAGTTTCAGAGATAAAAGAAAGATACGAGAACTCGAAACAAAAATTAGAAAGCTCGAGACGCAGAAGGACTCGCTTTCAAAACCGCCAAAGAACTAGATTGAGAGATCTCCCATGTTTAGGAAAAAGAAGGGCCCGCATAGGGAAATCGAAGAGATCCTCCTAGATCATGAGAATCGCATCGCCGCACTCGTGGCAAATGCTGCGCTTCTCGAAGAGACAAATGTGGAAGATAGCCTCACTCCCGAGGATGAAACTGGGGCTGAGGAATGCGCACCGTCACCCATTGTCGTTCCAACCTGGAATGAGATGGTGGCACGAGCGAACAAATTCGATTCAGAAGAGGATAACCTCGACAGCCTCCTGACACAGTCAGACTGTGACGAAATAGACAGCAAACTCGCCGCTCTGAATGAGGAATTCGCCGCACAGCATCGCCTTGACAAGTTTGACGTCGGCATTGCAGTGATGTCGGGAATCCTAGCTGCCGCAGTGGACATGTTCCTAGTCGGCGTTCCCGCTAGAACTCATGAACAGGGCTTACGAGCACAGCCCCTTGAGAACTACGTCCGCGACCAGTTTAAGAAATGGCTTCCCGAAGACGAAATGAAGAAGCTCTCCGCAACGCCCGCAGCAAAGGTACCGTATGACGCACAATATAATGCCGGCTTTACCGAAACGTGGGTTGAAGGACTATACCCTACGATGCACAGGCTCTACTCGCTAGGCCATGACCCGCTGCTGGGTTTTGTAGTGGGCGTGGGAGACATCCTCAACGGAACCATTACCACCGTCGACAAGACCGGCAACGTAGTAGTTCAACAAATTGGCAGATACACAGATCGCAAGGCATCGACCGTTGCCGAAGCCCTCATCAGGCAGTTCATCCATCTCAAAACCGATGTGAACACCGCCATGGGTCTCCCGGCGCCCCTCATGGGACTGTTCAATATTATGCAGTTTGGCGAACTTGGGACGGAGAAGCAAACAGTTGCCGAGATTGTCCAAGGCATGTACTACGAAGGCTACGACTTCGAACACTTCTGCGCACAGAGCATCCCCACCATGCTCGCCGAGATCGCGGTGCGAGTCTCATACTTCTCCAAACGAATCCATGAGGGGCATAGCGTGAAGGAGTCCATCCCGTTCTCCAAGAACAGGGAGAAGCATCCCAAGCTCGCCACTATGCTGTTCCTGGCACATTCAGTTGCCGCGGGTATCGATGCTGGCAGGATATACTTCTCGAAGAATCCAATGGAGCTCAGCTACCCTGAGATGGCCACCTTTGCCGTTTACGCCATGGGACAGCTGAAGTGGTCTTTGGTGAAGAAGCCCAATCTCAGACACAAGCACATCATGCAAGCACTTAATCTCGAGCTGCAGGAGCTTGCGAAATCATCCGAAGAAAGGCTTGAAAACATGAAGGGTTTTGAGTTCATCTTCGCTTAAAACTGAGAAGTTGAACCTTTCCGTTCCATTCATGCCGAAAGCCCTTCCAGCTCATCAGCCGCATAAGACCGATGCCCCTCGCAGTCTAGCCTTCTTCCTGGTACTACGCACACAAGATTGCAATGGTGCGGGCGAAACTTGAAATCACAACCGAACGTCCACGATAAGGGGGCGCTAAAGATGGTTCTTCAGCGCCCCCCAATACTTACGAGCGATATGTCGTCTTTACGTTGTAGAAGAAGTCAGGTTCCCAAATGGCTTCGAAGTGCTTCTCGGCACAATCGATTTTGCCTTGCTCGGTCGGGCGCGTATGGATATCGTTGTTTCCGCCGCCCTTAGTCTCGGTAACAAAATACACGCGATGCTCGCCCTCGATCTCTTGCACGTAAGCCCAATCGGGGTTGTAGGCTCCTAACGGCGTGTCGATCTTAAAGCTGCTCGGCAGCTTGGCAAACACCTTGATCTCCTCGGCCTGATCAAGCTCAACGGCAAACGGCTTCTCAACCGACGACGAGTCGTAGACAACGTAGTTGTATAGACTCTTGTGGTGCGCGGACTCCCAAGCGTTCTGGCCAACATAGGCCTTAAGATCGCCAGGGTCCAAATCTTTCATCGTGTACCAATCTTCCTCGGGCAGCTTGGTGTACTTAATGCCCTTGGCAATTGCCACGGCCTTAACCTTGTTCACCTTAGAAGCCACCTGGGCTAGGAACAGCGCAGGATTGAGAGCAAACTCGTCATAGCGACCACAGCCCTCAAGAATGCGCTTGATGGTAGCACGGGTAAGACCGACGGCATCCTGCAGCTCCGCGATTGGATCGGGCAAGTCATACACTGCGCGACCTGCCGTTCGCACGAGCGCGGTCGAGCGCGCCTCGGCATTCACTCCAGCTGTGTCTACGGTCAGATCCGCACGCGTGCTCAGGATTTCAGGCACCTTCACTTCAGGCATCTTGGCAATCTCCTCGCACGCGTCCTCGACCAGCTTATCGGAGTCCACATCGACCTCAAAGCGCGTGCGTTTGCGAATGCGCTCCCAAAGCTCCTGGAAAGCAGGGTCGGCAGTCACATCCTTGCAGAGCTTAACCTCAACCTCCTTGGCCTTGTCGCGAATCTGCAGCTTCTGAGCCTTCTTGAGGATAATGCGCTCCACCTCGGTCTTAACGTTTTCCAGACCATCGGGAACAGGGACACTACCCTGCTCGGCCGCCTGCTTGAGCTCGGGTGTAATCTTGCCCTTATCATCGATGAGCCCCTGGTCCTTAAACGAGTCGAAGACGGCCTTAGACTTCTGGAAGCCCAAGAGCTCCTCGGTTCCGTCCTCGCGTTCCACCACGACATTCGAGAAAGACTCAGCGGTGAGAATGCCAAACTTGTAGCCATCCTCTTCAAACTCAGATTGCAAGTCATTGGCAAACGAATCATAGCTCTCGTTTGCGATGACGGTTAACACGTTCACGCCCTCGTCATAGCAGCGCTCGCCGTCCTGGTCCACACACAGGCGCAGACCACGACCGATCTTTTGGCGTTTGGTCAGTTTGTCCTTGGTTTCCACCAGCGTGCCGATCTGGAACACGTTGGGGTTATCCCAGCCCTCCTTAAGGGCGGAGTGGCTCCAGATAAACTGGATGCGCTTCTTTGCACGCGTCTCGTCGTCATCGCCGTCCGCAGGGAAGGAAAGTAGCGTCTCCTTATCACGCATGATGGTCTCGAAGGTCGAGATGTCAGCAGCTGAGGACGCTGCATCGGACGTATTCTTAAGATGCCCCTTGCCGTCCTGCGAGAAATAGCCCGAATGTACCGCAGTAGCATCCGTATCCAATTTCACGCCAGCTTCGGCATAGCGCTTGCGCCACTTGGGCGAATTCACCGCTGCGGCATATTCCTCCTCGAACATCTGCGCATACTCGCCGTTTCGCACCGGATCGTACAGGCGATACTTCTCAACCTTGTCGATAAAGAACAGCGAAAGTACCTTGATGCCGCGCGGGGCAAGCTCGAGCTGACGCTGCAGATGGTCCTCGATGGTGCTCTTGATTTGCGCGCGCTTGATAGCTTCCGCCGCAACATCACCAACAGCCTGACCAAGCTCGATGTGTTCGCCGTTCTGGAACTCGACCCATTCGTCGCCAGCAGCGGCGGAGATGTTGTTCACAATCCAGCCGGCCTCATAGTCGGCATTCTCGCCGCTCTTGTTAAACAGGTTGTCACCCGTCTTGACGTTTACCTTTTTGCGCTTCTGAGAACCATCCTTCTGGCGCACATCAATTGTCAGCTTAGCCGTAATGGGAGAGGCGATCTTTGTAGACTCAAGCCGCACGTACGAGCCGTTCAGGTCCTCCTGCGAAAGCACAGAATCGACGGTGATACCCTTGACCAATCCACGTTGGAAGGCATCGACAGGTGTTAAGCGATAAACTTTGTTGTACGCCTCTTTGTGGGTTGCCGAGTAACGCAGCACAAACAGCGGATTCAAGCTTCGAATAGCCTTTTTGCGTTTAGCAGTAGAGTCAACGCTCTGCGGCTCATCAATGATGACGATAGGATTGCATGAGCTTACGAGCTCGCGCGGGCTTTGACCGCCAATGAGTCTTTCGCTCGGACGGTGGAACAGGTTACGCTTATCCCGACCACCGGTGGGCCCGGCGATCTCATCGTCATCGAAGTCGTTATCTTTGTCGAAGGCACCGATATTAATGATCATCACTTGGATGGAGCTCGAGGTGGCAAAGCTGCCCACAGGCCCCATGTCTTTGGAGTCATAGACGAAGCAGTCGAGCGGCGTCTTGTCATAGAGTATGTCGAAGTGCTTCTTGGTGCTCTCGAAGCTCTTCTTAACGCCCTCGCGAATGGCGACACTTGGCACCACGATAATGAACTTGGTCAGCCCATAGCGACGATTGAGCTCGTAGATAGTGCGAATATAGACATAGGTCTTGCCCGTACCGGTTTCCATTTCGACGGTAAAATCGCGCAGATGCCCGTCGGTAGCAACGCTCGATGGAGCAAGTGCGTTGCCTTCTTGGATCGAATGCAGGTTGCGCTCCAGCTGAGAAGCAGAGAGACGAAGCCCGTTGGCATGGCCCACCTGGACGACCTGACCCTCATAGAGGCCGGTGCCCATCTCTGTGACAAAGTCGGAATCCATGAATTCCTGGCCTCGAAACAGGTCACAGACAGCATCGATGGCCTCGGTCTGGTGCTCCTGATCAGCGGAATATTTAATTTCCAAAGCCATGCGTTACACCGTCCTCAGCTGTACCTCGTAGCCAGCCCGCTCCTCCACGCGCCTAAACGCTTGGACAGCATTAAGCTTGAGCGTATCAGTAAGGATCGAGTCGCGCATAAGCACACGACGTGGCTCCATGTCGGCGATAGCATCGAGCGCTTCCATGGTCAGGCCGTCCGCCAGACAGCACACGAGCTCGCCGCAGGCGACGGAATATACGGGGTAGCCGGCGACTTCTTCCTTCTCGACAGGAAGCGTGAGCTCGAGTCCCCATTTGAGCATCATCTCAAAGACGATATCCATATCGGAGCGGTCAGGCTTGACAACGTCAAGGACGAGCTGCCCGGGCTGGGGCTTATCGATGCCAGAATGGTCAAGCGAAAACACGCGGAAACCGATGTCAGGCAGCTTCTTGGGACCCTCGTCAAGTTTAAGCTGAACGTTGGCGTCTTCAATCTCGGCCTTGATCTTATCGCCTGCACGACGAATGCGCTCTTCGCCGATTTCACAGAGAGACCCAAATGCATCGTTTGGTTCAGGGAGCTGCACGAGTATTGCTCTAAGCTGAACAGAGTTTTTAAAGGCATAGCCCATTGCAGCAGCGGCAGTCGTGGCAGAACCGCTGAAAAAATCCATGACAATGTCATCCTCATTTAGTGTGACTAATTCTAAGCACTTAGATAGAAGGGAGACAGGTTTCGGGAAATCAAAGGCGGAACCGAGATTTATTTTGTCATGATCCTTTTTTGCATTGTCATTCGAATAGCTATTGTTCACCAATTCAAGAGAGCTCATCTTTGTCGAACGATCGATAGTATCGACGAAATAGTTGCCCTTTGAATCCTTGTTTATTGTTGCATTGCGATAGGTCTTCGTATAAATGCGTTTCCTATCTCGACCCTTTTTAATTTCAACAAAACCATGTTCGTAGCCGAATTTAAACTTGGCAAGACTCCAGCGCCAAACCCAGTCCTTAGGAGCATGTTTTCCTTCATGCCGGTCATCATGGCCCTGTTTTGTCCCGCCAGGGTAATACGTTTCGCCATCAACATCAATGGGGAAATCCATTGCGGGGTTATACCAAAGCGAATCGTAGTCGAGAGTCTGGTTCAGCTTGTACGGACCTCTTTCCCCAACATAATCGTCAGCGGCGATATAAGAGTCGTCTTCAACTTCAAAGCCATTTAGCTGCAAGGCAGACGCATCTCGCGCATAAACGAAGACGCAATCATGGTTAAGTGCAATTGTGGCGCTATGGTCTTTACCGGACTTCTTCGTCACTCGCGGCAAAGATGCGACATAGTTATCTTCCCCAAATATTTCATCGCAAAGAAAACGCAGATTTTTCTCTTCATGGTTATCAATGCTGATAAAGATAACTCCATCATTGCGTAGAAGCTCCCTCGCGAGTCTCAGCCTGGGATACATCATCGAGCACCAATCACTATGGTAACGACCGCTCGTATCGGCGTTGGACTGGTTGGCTAGCCCTGCCTGCTCCTTGTAGTTCTCGATGGTGTCGCCAAACTTATCCTTGTAGACAAAGTCGTGGCCCGTGTTATAGGGGGGATCGATATAGATCATCTTGACCTTGCCGTGATAGCCGCTCTGCAGCAGTTTCAGCACCTCAAGATTATCGCCTTCGATATAGATGTTGTCGGAGTCAAAGCTGCCGTCCTCGCCATCGCGGCCACGGCTCTTCTCAACGCAAGGGCGCAACGTGGCAGTGCTCGGCGTCTGCGACTGACGAATGGCGTCCATCTTGCCAGGCCAGGTAAAGGCGTAGCGCTCCTGGCCCTCGTCGACCTCGTCACCAAGCTCCAAGCGCAGCTTATCAAAGTCGATACCGCTCTCGGTGAATACCTCGGGCATCAACTCTTTGAGCTGCGCCAGATAGTCTTCCACGAGGTCTTCGGACTCGAGGTTCATCTTCTCGATCTCAGCCATTGCAGATCTCCTTTATCTCGTCGGTCGTCTGACCGAGCTCCTTTTCCAGCTTTTTGAGTTCCATGCGCAGGTGCGCAGATTCATTCAGGGTCAATTCCCGATCACGGCGCCGTCGCTTGGTGTCCTCAACTTGCGAGGCGAGCGCATCTCTCCGCGCCACCAATCCTTCCAGACGCCCATAATCCCGTTCCGTACACGCTGGAAAGAATCCCAGCGACGGAACCGCGCGCGAAAGTCGCACTGCCCAGGCAATGCTGCGCAGATAGGTCAGAAGGTTCGCCTGCGGCAATCGCTCAAACGCGAGTGCATCCAAAAACGGCGCATACCGTGTGTCACCAGGATCGAATGCCCCCGTTGACTCAACGTCGTCAATCACCATGGCACCCTGCTCAGCAAAGCTCTTACGCGTCGTTGCCAGCGAAATGCAAGCCTCGTCCTCGCCGCCAAACAGAATCACCGTCGGATTGGGGAAACACTTGTGGACGAGCCTTGCCACCTCGGCATAAGCCGCCCCACGAGACAATTCGCACCGCAGGATAAGTACACTCTGAATATCGTGCTCATCATCCTGAACGGGTGCGATGCGCGTCGTGGACTTTTGCACGGTGGCAAAGTGCGTAAGCGCAGCTACGCGATCGAGCACTTTCTGCTCGGTCTTTGTAAGCTGAGCTTGGCGCGTGAGCACCGTCTTGGGTATGCGTCTATCGCCCGCCAGAGCGGCATCGGGCAAACAGAACACGTCGTTCCAGTCAAAACCTCTCATCGCAACACCGCAAAACTGATCAGCGAGTAATCGTCGAAGCCAAGGCTCGTACCCGTTCCCACTTCACCCAGCGAGAACAGGTTCTCAATGCCCTTGTCCTGCTGCACGCCGCTAATGGTGGCAACCACTTTGTCCAAGAGCTCGGTATAAGCGCCCATACGCTCGCCGTCGCGTGTCTCGCGGTTAAAGTCGCGACATAGCTCCGCAATTGGCTCGGATTCGCCCGCACAACAGGCGCGCATCATATCGAGCGCATGCTTGGGCTGTGTATGCTTGGTCATCACATCGCCGTCAGCCGATACGTACACCACGTAATACGGGAAGGTAGGATTCGTGTCCCTGGGGTTCGCATTCTCATCGTTTTGCGCCAAACAGAACACCACGCCCGGCGCGACGGAATCACGCAGTTCATCGGGAATGCGCGCCACCGCATGCATACCAGCCGGCGAATTTTCTAAAAGACCCGGGTGTTCCTTTTCATAGCGCTGCAATTCAACACGAAAATCATCAAAGGCGAAGTCGGTGATCGAGATGCCGCCTGAAATATCCTCCAGGTCCAGCACCTCGCTCTTGAGCTGCTGAAGTTGCTGGCGACGATACTTGAGGTCGTTCATCTCGCCCGTTGCTTTGGACTCCAGCACGTTCTCCTCGCCGGTGGCAGAAGCGTCAAGCAGGGCCATACGGCCCTTCACGCGGCTTTCGAGTTGAATGTACTCATCGAGTGCGATGTCGGGCCAAAAGTCCACCAACTGAATTTGCGTGTTGGTGGAGCTCAAACGGTCGATACGACCAAAGCGCTGGATAATGCGCACCGGATTCCAGTGAATGTCATAGTTGACGAGACAGTCGCAGTCCTGAAGATTTTGGCCCTCGGAGATGCAGTCCGTGGCAAAGACAACATCGATTTCGCCTGCAGCGAGAGACGCCTCGGGCAGCTCCTTGGAGCGCGGACTAAAGTACGCCAGGATGTTCTCGAAGGTGGTGCGGCGCAACTTAAGCGAGTAAGTGCGATTTGCACTTCCGGCAACCTCGGCACACTCAAGGCCGAGCTCGTTCTTAAGGCGGGGCGCCAGCTGCTCAAATAGATAGTCCGCCGTGTCCGCAAACGCCGTGAATACGAGCACTTTGCGGTTGCCGGGGTTGTAGGGGTTATTGACCTTATCGACTATGAACTTGTAGAGCTCATCCAACTTGGCATCACGCTCGGGTGTTACGGCATTGGCGTAGTCGAGCAGACGGTGCAGCACGGTGATGTCAAAGTCTAAATCGCTGCCCAGACGCAAGGCATCAACATCGCGCAGGTCAACGCGAACCTTTCCACCGCGCTCGATTTCCTCGGCGTCATCGTCATCCATGCCATCCTCGATGCCCTCCGCATCATAGCTGCCCGCTCCCATGGCCGCAGGGTCATTGAGCTGTGCGCGGAGCTCCTCGCATCCCGCCAGGATGCGCGAGAGCGTAATTCGGAAACTGTTAACCGAAGATTCCATTCGCTTGAGCACGTTTACGCGCATAAGGTTGGCAACAGCACCCGTACGGTGAACCTGGCTCTCAAAGTCCTTGCCCCAGGTGTCGCCGTAACGATTCTCGTACTTACGACGCTTATCGCTGCGTACATAAGAAAGCAGCTGATACTGCGCAAACGTGAGCTGAGCGATCATGTCATTGAGCTCAGCGATAGGCGGAAGCTCCCCCGCAAAATCGATTGGCGTGGTAATAGAGAGGGGCTTGCAACGCTGTGGGAACGTACCCGAAGCGGCGCCATAGTACTTAGAGATATGCTTGCGGCTGCGCGCGATGGTAAGCACGTCGAGCAGCTTAAAGTAATCGGCGTTGACGGCGTTGACGAAGCTCTCGGTGGTGCGCTCGGCATCGTCGAGCTTGCTCCACTCGTTGAAGCGCGTTTGTGCGGTACGGCATACCTGAGTAATCGACTCAATGCCGTCAGTATCCGCCAGATACGCATCATCGCCCTCGGTGATGAGCTCAATCTGGTTGCGGAGGTCCAGCAGACGATTGTTCACAGGCGTAGCCGAGAGCATCAGCACCTTGGTGCGCCGTCCACTCTTAATTACGTCCTCGATAAGTCGCGTGTAGCGGTCTTTTTTCTCGGAATCCGTGCTCTTGTTACGGAAGTTGTGACTCTCATCGATCACCAACAGATCGTAGTGGCCCCAGCGAAGGTGTTCCAGGTCCACATCACCGCTCGTGCCCGTATAACGGGACAGATCGGTGTGATTGAGCACAGTGTAATTAAGACGATCATCCGCCAACGGGTTGCGGTCATCGTTATCTTGCGTCCACAGCGTCCAGTTATCGCGCAAGCGTTTAGGTGCCAGGACCAAAATGCGGTCGTTGCGCTCCTGGTAATACTTAATAACAGCGAGCGCCTCGTAAGTCTTACCCAGACCGACGCTATCGGCGATGATGCAACCCTTGTACTTCTCGAGCTTACGGATGGCGCCCACCACGGCGTCCTTTTGGAAGTCGTAGAGCTTGTTCCAGACAACGGACTCCTCAAACTTGAGGCCGGGCCTCAAGTCGTTATCTTCGTCGGAAAGGTAATCGCGGAATAAGTGGTAAAGCGTGAGAAAATAGACAAACTCGGGCGGATTCTCGCGGTAGAGCGTGCCCACCTGGGCCGCCACCTCATCGGTAACATCGGCGACCATCGCAGGCTTATCCCAGACGGACTCAAACATCGCCTTTAGGCCGGCAGCTTCCGTCGCGCCCTCGTAGTGGCTTACGCCCATTACGGTGTTGGGGCGGCGCTCGTAACCGAGTCCTTCCTGGGTAAAGTCAGCGGCGGCACCCATGAAAGCATGGTCGTCGCCATTGGGGTTCTCGACTATATAGGTACCTCCGGGCTGAATTGCCCCGTTCATCTTGGCAGATTGAAACTCGCACTTAGCGCGCACCCATTCGGCGCATTCACGGGCAATGGCGCGTTGATTGAGGTTGTTGCGCAGCGTGAGCTCGAGACCCAAGCCGCCCACGCCACGCTCGCGCGAGCATTGCGATATGGCAAACTGACGTGGGTCTTTGTCGGAAGCCATGCGCTTAACGAACGTGGGCTCGCTAAAGAGAAAGCGCACTGAGTCAACTTTCTCCAGCTCTTCTTTGAGCTCGGAGAAAGCAAAGACCGTAAAGTAGCTGCTAATGATTGAAAGCTTGGCGCCCTCATCGATGGATTTAGCGAGCGCGTCTCCCAGACGATTGCGTCCGACGTTATCGAGAAACTCCATCAGCACACCGTCCTTAAGACGGCGTGCCAAGCTATTTCATTATTGACCGAGAGGGAACGCCCGCTTCGAAGCGCCCCCCCCCCGAAGTTTATCCGCAGGTATATCCACGAAGTACACTCCAGGTTTATTTGCTATCGTCTCAGGACGCAGAGGCCCCTTGCTAAAACTTTATCCATTTTCCCCTAACTATAGAGAAGCGTCGGGACAATTTCGACAAGCGGGTTATCTTTACGACCTCAATAATTTGTTGCGCAATTAATAGGCACCGTTCATGTACTTCGTGGATGCCCCCATATAAGCCCAAATAAGCGTCCCAAATGAGCGCTGTACCACGTATCTGCTCCGATTTGCTCAGACCTGTCACTCGCAACACCCAGTTCCTAATAAGCTAGCACAAGTTAAGCAAATACATTCGAGACGCCGATTCGGCTGATTGAATAGGGCAACCCACAAAAAGCAAAACCATAAGCAAAGTGGAAAAGGCTGCAGCCATCAAGCATGTCGTGCTCCTACAGATAGGCCGCAACATCCCAAGCGGTGATAATCCCAAGAACCTTCTCGCTGGGCTTACCGCTATGCGTGATAAACACCATGCCAATGCGGTCAGCACGGCGCATCGCCACCGCGAACATCTCCGCAACCTCTGTGAGCGTTATCGTACGTGGCACGAACCTAAACGATTCAGAGACATGAGCGTCCACTGGGAGCAGCTCGGCAAGCGAAGAGAATGTCGTCTCGTCGTCAATGCAGACAATCTCCTCTCCGTACAGGTACGAGAGCAGCGTGTTCTCGCTGAACACACCGCGGACGATGCCATCCTCCAGGATAGGTACGTGGGTGTAGCATTTTTCCGCCATCTCGCGCAGAACAGGCCTCACGCGATTCTCCGCAGTGGCCGAGAGCACACTCTGCATAGGCACGGCGTGGTCGATTGCTTTGGGAGGATTCTCGACTGCAGCAAACGTATTGCGCAGGAGTGTCAGCATCGAGTCGCTCGGCTCAACGGCGTAGTCACCATCGACGCTCTCCTGGTGCGCGAGCAGGTTGCGAACTTCCGCGCAATATTTGAGAGCCCCGGCAACGTTCTTGAATGCCCTGCCGGGGTTTCTGCCAAGCCAAGCCACAGGACCGTGTTTTTCCGGCACGTCATAATGCTCGCGGATGCACCCCTCAAGCCTTCTATAGAGATCAAGGAACTCGCTCGCATTGTCACTTTTGCCCATACCGAAACCTCCTGCAAAAATAGCTTCGGGACGCATTCGCACAGCTAAACAAGCGCAATTATACGTGTGATATCAAACATCCTACATTCGGCCTCGACAAGCGGCATCGAACGCAGGCTTACCGGCATGGGTGCACGCGGGAAAGCCCATACGGCTGACGTACCTCGACCGTCAATCGGCCTCGTACTACCGCTAATCCGTTCCGTCCCAGCAGGTCACACAACGGTGAGATAATGCCCGCGACTATTAACGTAAGCAAGGAGCGCGCTATGGCAGACAACGAGACCAAACCCTCGGCGGACGACGGCCGAGAGGAGCTCGTGGCAAAACAGCTCGCATCCACCAAAATCCACCTCGCGCTCACTCAGGAGCGGGCAGACGTCTCCGGCGCCATCAAGCTCCCGCTCGAACGAGTCCCCCAGCTCGGCATAGCGCTCGCCTCACTCCCCTCGACGTTCCGCACCGTCACCAATACGGTGAGCGTACCCACTCTGCTCCAGGTGACTGACAAATATGGCAATCCGCTTGACCCGTCGAAACTCAACTCGTTCAAGGACGGTAGCGGTCTCACAGGGGGCTACCGCGACGCCGCCAAGGGCCTTGGGCAGGCGCGCTTCCATGTAGTCGAGGGCGATATCGCCACGAGCGTCACGCAAGTGCCCTACGACCCGACGTCGCTGTTCATGGCAGCCGCAATCGCGCAGATAAACCAAAAGCTCGACTCCATCCAGGAGTCCGTCGACGAAATGTTCGAGTACATGCGCCAGCGCGACAAGGCCAACATGCGTGGCAACCTCAAGACACTTGCAGACATCCTCAACGGTTACGGCCTCAACTACGGCAACGCCACCTACATGGCAAACGCCCATATGAAGGTGCTCGACATCAAGCAGTCGTCCGCGCAGGACATGGAACTCTTCCGCTCGCAGGCGCAGGCGGATCTGAAAAAGAAAGGGTTCATCGAGGTGCGAGACGGCTTGGGCAGACGCCTCGACAAGGTGCTCGACTACCTCAAAGACTGCCAGCTCGCCACCTACATCCACGCGTTCTCGCTGTTCCTCGAACCCATGCTCGCCCAGAACTTCGAGCCCGCAAAGCTCGCGGACGCCGCCGCGAAGATCGAGGCCGATTCGATTGCGTATCGCGAGCTCTACACCGAGTGTTACGACGCCCTCGAGACGGGAACTGCCGACACCGTCGATGCGGCACTGCTGGGCAGCATCGCGTCCGCGGGCAAATTGCTCGGTCACGCCATCGCAAAGACCCCCGTGGGCGAACATACGCTCATCGACGAGGCACTCGAGGGTGCAGGAGAGGACATCGGCAGGTTCAACGACAGGCAATCTGAGAAACTCCTCGAGAAGCTCCATCAGGCAAAGACGCCCGACGTTGCGCCGTTCAAGCAAAGCGTAATGGAAGTAGACACCCTCTACAACCATCCCGCGCAGATTGCCGTGGACGCCGAGAACGTCTACATCCTGCCTGCCAAGCAGCGGGAAGAGTAGCGATACGCGACAGGCACGCGCTACGCAGACAGCTAACGCCCCCTACCTCCCCTCCGCCTTCAGCTTCAGCAGCAGGTCACCCAGCTCGGGGCACTTGTTGGAAAGGCGCGTCTGGACTCGCTCGCCCATCACCCACCGCTGGCGGACTTCCTGGGCGCGCGGGCTCACGCGGTATTCCCCGTCCATCATCTGCTTGAGCAGCTTGGCGGTCACGCGCGCATCGGCCAGGGCACTATGGGCGTGGCCCGTCGACTCGTCGAACTCGATGCCAAACCACATCGCCGTGTCACTCAAAGAGACGCACCCGTGGCTGCCCACGTCCATGATCGAGGTGTAAAACGCCTGCAAGTCGGCCCAATCCGTAGGAAATGCGGAAAGGTCGATGTGCTTTGCCTGGCACTCGGTCAAAAGCTGTCGACGGTCCGTCCCGCTCCAGCAAACCACCTGGGCGGAGTAGCGACCGATCCAATCGCTGAGCCTTTTGATCACCACATAGAGCGGATCGGCCATCGCGGTGTCCACGGCCGATATCCCCGTAAGCTCGCGGACGGGAAACGCAACGCCTTCGGTAAATTCCGTCTGCACAAACTGCGAGAACTCGCCCATAACGTTGCCGTGGTAATCGAGCTTGACGGCGCTAACTTCGATAATCTCGTTGCGCAGCCCACGGCGCTGGCGCTGCTTTGGCACCGGCGCAAACTCAAAGTCCAGCACAATCTGGCGCGCAAAGTTCGTCGTATCGATAGCCGAGATACCCGGCGTCTTTTTGTCTGGCACGGTCAGGGCCTTTCTCCGTCAACTGTCGCTCGTTACATAGGCGGCTACATTGCCGTAAGGATAGGCGCCCGTGCGGACACAAAAGCGGGGCGCAATGCCATGCACCAGGCACGCGCCACGCAGACAGCCCCAAGAGAGTCGCTCGCTCTATTCAAATGCATGAAAAAGATTTAGGCCCGGTGACTTGAATCAGCGGTCATCCCGGGCCCATCAGAGCTCACAGAGCTCTTGGTTGCTTTGGTCTCGCTCTTCACGGCGCTTATCGAACTTTCCGAGGCACTCAAGCAGCATTCGAAGCATAACAAGTCGCTGCCATTAAGGCACTGACCTCTTGACCAAGCAACGGCGCTGCCCAGCTCCACTCTACTTGGGCTGCCGTCGACCTCATTCTATCCGCGGGCGCCGGGTTTAACAAATGGATTTTCGGTAATGGAGGCACGGCGCACCCGCAAAACCACCATGCCCCAAATGCCGCCATGGGGATCACTGCCACGCCGTCGTCGCGCGTGTAGGCGATGCCCCCCCTTTCCAACCACGACCGCCAAAAACGCCGGCGCGGCATTCTGGGCAGCAGGATTTGAGAGCACTTTCCTCTCCAGCGCCTTGAGATTTCTCGCTCCATCGTCTGCTTTCGCATCACTCAGCTTGACCTCGATGGCTCCCCAGTGCCCGTCGTGCTCAACGATCAGATCGACCTCAAGGCCCTTCTCATCTCGGAAATAATGGACACTGTTGTTGACACCGCCGTAGGTGGAAAGGAACACGCGCACGTCGCGCAGAACGAGGTTCTCAAAGAGCATCCCCAACGTTTGCATATCGCCAAGCAACCGCTCAGGGGTAGCCCCCAGCAACGCCGCCGCAAGTGACGGGTCGCAGAAGTAGCGCTTGGGGCGCACGCGAACGCGGGCCTTCGAGCGCACATACTGGCTTGCTCTCTCGCACAAGCTCGTCCGAAAACCCAAGGTTTGCAGGTCACCGCTCCTGCAGCACCAGCGGGCGACGTCATCCTGCGAAATTACGCCATTCTCAATGCAGTTTTTACGCCGTTTTCATTGTAGGTTTTACGCTCGGCATCCTTGGCGCGGCGCTTGCTCAACCACCGGACCAGCGAATTGCCCGGATTCTGGGACGTGCTTCCCGCCAAAGGGAAAGCGCGTCCCATTCCGAGCATCACATCAGAGCGCGCTTGGCTATCTCCGCTCGCACATCTCGGCAAACGAAATCAGCTTGGCATCTCCCCTGCTCGCTGCAGCTTCCTGACATCCTTGCGTAAAGCCACGCTTCGAGAAGATCACGTAGCTTTTATGCTGCCGCCTAAAGAGCTCGCTTCGGTACACGAGCTTTTCCAGAACATCCTCGCCTACCGGTTCATTGCGCCATTTGCACTCCGCAAACAGCGCAGCGCCCTCGCCATCGTCAACAATCAAGTCGATTTCTTCCTGCGTATGCGTGCGATTATCCGTCCCCCACCAGCGCCCAACGCTTGCCGGAACCACATCGAGCTGGCCCGCGCGTGCGAGTTCGTACACGTATTGCCTGCATATAAGCTCAAAGACCGTGCCCATGTAATCCGATACGTGCGGCTCAATGCGCTCATACGCCATCTCGGCCATATCGTTTTGAATCAGCCCGATGTTCTGCGGAACAAACTTGTACCAGAACCTAAACATCTGATCGCTCAGCAGATACACGGCTCGCTTATTGCTCGTCTCGTTTAGGGGCAGCTCGCGCTCGACAATCCCAAGCGACGCCAGCTTATCCACATAGCTCTTTACGTTGCTCGCAGGGATTCCCGTAGAGCTCGCAATCTCCGAGTTCTTCGAGCGTCCCTGGGCAATTGCCTGTACGATCGCATCATATTGCTCGGGATTGCGGCACTCTTGCAATAGCAGGTTACTCGGCTCCTCAAAGAGATAGCCCGTAGGAGTAAGAAAAAGACGTTTGATGTTGTCCTTGAGCGGTGCGGCAGGATCGACTTTCTCGATATATGCGGGAATGCCGCCCGTCATGCCATAGCAAACCGCAGCGTCTTCGCGACTCATGCTCTGCCACAGGCCGAGGGTCGTCGTAAAATCGAGCGGCATGATCTTAAACTGGGCCGTACGCCTACCGTATAGTGGGCTCTCGTAGCCCAACACCTGTTCCTCCATAAACGAAAGAGACGAGCCGCATAGAATCAGCATGAGCTTGGTCTCTTTGTACAGGTGATCAATCTTGTCTTGCAGCAACGAACTGATCCCGGGATTCGATTGGGCGAGATAGGGATACTCGTCAATCACGACAATCAAACGTTCCGTGCGAGCCATGGTGGCCAATGCATCGAACGCCTCGTCAAAGCTACGAAACGACACGCCTGCAGCACCAACCGAGCCTGCAAGTATCGCCTGGCTAAAGCCGTGCAGGTTTGCCTCTGCATTGGTGCGACGAGCTTGAAAGTAAATAGCCTTCTTGCCTTGGATGAACTCTGTGATAAGGCGCGTTTTACCCACGCGACGACGGCCGTAAATCACAGGCATTTCAAATGAGCCCGTGCCATACAGTCGATTGAGCTCGGACATTTCCGCTGTTCTTCCGATAAACATAGGGCCATCCTTCCTTTACGTTATAGCTAGCTATATTATACCTTCCTATAATATAGCTAGCTATAACGTAATTCGACGACCGACGCACACAAAAGGGGGCAGTACACCACCGCACGTGGACCGCTCCGGAAACTGCACCCCATTCTGAGCGCCAATTCCGGGACGCAGTTTCCGCTCCAAACAAAAGGCCCCGGCTCGCGATGGAACTGGGGCCAAAGGCGCAGCATATACAGTTGATGTTGAGCGCGAACAACTCGTCAGCGATGGCTGTCCGCGCCCTACCCTACCCGCGGTTGCGGACGCGGCTGTAGGGCGTATCCACCATGGGCAGATCCGGACGCAGTTTGCCGTCAAACGCGCGGTAGGCGTTCTGCACGGCGGGCGCCGTGGGGATCGTGGCGATCTCGCCGATGCCCTTGCCGCCGTATGCCACGGGCAGCAGCTCGTCCTTCTCCACGTAGATAGCGTGGATATCCGGAATCTCGGGTGCACGGAACAGTCCGAGCGTACCGTACCTTGCCTGGGGTACGCAGTCCTTAAGCGGCCAGTCCTCGGTAAGCGCATAGCCCATACCCATGAGCACGCCGCCTTCGATCTGACCCTGGATGGAGATGGGGTTGACCACCTTGCCGGAATCGTGCGCGGCATAGATCTCGCTCACGCGACCGTCGTCATCCAAAATGACCACATGCGTGGCAAAACCGTAGCAGATGTGGCTCTTGGGGTTGGGAACGTCGGCGCCCAGCTTGTCGGTCGGCTCCAGGTACACGTAGCCAAACTCGCATCCCTCGAGCGCCTTGATGGCGGTCGCGGGATCCTGAGGATGCATACCCTGGCCGGCGACGAGCTCCTGTGTGCGCAGCTGATAGGCGCGACCGTCGTCGTACTCGATCTTGACGCCATCACCATGGGCGTTCACAGGAGCATCGGGCGCAGGCTTGCCGGCCTCGATGCCAAGCATGGCATCGCGCAGCAGGAAGGCGGCGCCGCGCACGGCCTCGCCGGTCACGACCGTCTGACGCGAGCCAGACGTGGTGCCGGAGTCGGGAGCGTTCTCGGTAGAGCACTCGCCGTTGGCGATGCAGCTCAGCGGCAGACCGCACGCCTCGGCAACGTCCTGCAAAAAGACGGTGTTGCAGCCCTGGCCGATGTCGGACGTGGCGGCATAGACCACGGCGCGGCCATCCTCGACGCGAATCTTGCAGCGACCGGCATCGGGTAGACCCACGCCCACGCCGGCGTTCTTCATGGCGCAGGCAATACCGGCGTGTCCGGGATGCGCATAGTAGGCATCCTTGACCTCGAGCAGCGTCTCCTTAAGCGCCGTGGAGCAGTCGGCAATCTGGCCGTTGGGCAAAACTTCGCCCGGCTCGATGGCGTTTCGGTAACGAATCTCCCACGGATCCAGGCCAACCTTCTCTGCCAGCAGGTCGATCAGGCTCTCGAGCGCAAACTCGGACTGGCAAACGCCAAAGCCTCGGTACGCGCCGGCGGGCGGGTTGTTGGTGTAGTAGCCAAAGCCGCGAATGTCGGTGTTCTGGTACTTGTAGGGGCCGACGGCATGCGTACAGGCGCGCTCGAGCACCGGGCCGCACAGCGACGCGTAGGCGCCGGTGTCAAAGTTGATCTCGCAATCCAGGCCGGTAAAGTTGCCCTCGGCGTCGCAACCCAGCGTAAAGGTACCGTCCATGGCATGGCGCTTGGGATGGAAAGCGAGCGACTCGGCACGCGTGAGCTTGCACTTCACAGGACGCTGGAACTTATATGCGGCGAGCGCGGCCAGGTGCTGGACCGAAACGTCCTCCTTACCGCCAAAGCCGCCACCCACGAGCATGGTCTCGACGACCACACGCTCGGGTTCGCTATCCCAGCCAAACATGTGGGCGCACTCTTTGCGCGTATCGTAGGCACCCTGGTCGGTCGACTGCACCTTGACGCCGTTCTTGTACGGGAAGGCGACGGCGCACTCGGGCTCCAAGAAGGCATGCTCGGTAAAGGGCGTGGTAAAGCGCTGCGTCACGGTGAACGCGCTCTCTGCCAGCGCCTTGGCGGCGTCGCCGCGCGTCACGTGACGGCTCTGGCACACGTTGTCCTTGAGCTCCACCGTGTTGCCAAAGGCAAAGAAACTGTCGTGCAGGCGCGGGGCGTCGGCAGCCCTGGCCTCGACAATGTTACGCACGGGCTCCAGCGGCTCGTAATCGATCTTTACGAGCTTCTTGGCCTTCTCGAGCGTCGCCTCGTCCTCGGCAACCACCAGCACAATGGCATCGCCCACGCAGCGGGTGATATCGCCCTGGGCGATCATGACGTCCCAATCCTGGATAAGGTGGCCGACCTGGTTGACCGGCACATCCTCGGCGCGCAGGATGCCCACCACACCGGGCAGGGCCTCGGCCTTGGAGGTGTCGATGGAAAGCACACGGGCGCGCGGATACTTGGAGCGCACGGCGCTGGCATAGGTCAGGCCCGGCTGATCGAGCTCGTCGATGTCATCGGGGTACTTGCCCTCGCCGAGTACCTTCTTGCGCACGTCGATACGGAAGGCGCGCTTGCCCACGCCGTAGTCGTCGCCGCGCTCCAGGTCCTCGTCGATCTGCTTTTCGCCGCGGAGCACCGCAGCGGCCAGCGAAATGCCCTCAATAATCTTCTTGTAGCCGGTGCAGCGGCAGACGTTGCCGCGGATGGCGTACTTGATCTGCTCCTCGGTGGGCTCGGGGTCCTCGGCGATCAGCGCCGCGCCTGCCATGACCATACCGGGGATGCAAAAACCGCACTGCACGGCGCCCACGGCGCCAAAGGCGTACACAAAGGCCTCGCGCACGTCCTCGGGCAGGCCCTCGACAGTCACGATGTTGCGGCCGGCGGCAAGGGCGGTGGTCAGCACGCAGGCCTTGACGGCCGCACCGTCCACATGAATGGTGCAGGTGCCGCAAGCACCCTCGGAGCAGCCGTCCTTGGCGGAATGGATGTGCAGGTCGTCGCGCAGGTAGCGCAGCAGCGGTTTGTTTTGGGTCGTCGTGTGCTCGACGCCGTTAACGGTAAAAGTGAATTCCTGTGCCATGGTGATTCCCTTCTACACGCCGGCGGCGATGCCGGTGCGGTCGTGGATGGCGCCATGCGGGCAAACGACGGCGCACATGCCGCACGACAGGCAGTCCGCACCGTCGATGTGGGCACAGTTGTCCTCGATGCGGATAGCGCCGGCAGGGCATTTTTTGGCGCACATGCCGCAACCGATGCAGCTCGTGTCGCAAATCTTGCGGGCGATGGCACCCTTGTCGGTGTTGTTACAGCGCACCAGGATGTTCTGGTAGCCGGGAACAAAGGCAATCACGCGCTGCGGGCACGCCATGCCGCACAGGCCACAGCCCGTGCACTTGGAGCGGTCCACGCGGGCGATGCCATCAATCAGTGCAATGGCGCCGTGGGGACAGGCCGTGACACAGGCGCCACAGCCAATGCAGCCTTCGCTGCAGCGGGCGTCGCCGCCTGCGGAGGCGCAACCGCTTCCGCAGGCAACGTAGGCCACGTTATGTTGAATGGATTTGGCCATAAGAGACTCGCCTATTTCTTAAGGAGATACGGATAGCTGTCGCGCACGGCCTTGATGGTCAGGCGGACGGCCTCGGGCAGACCGGTGTTGACGGCATCGACTGAGACGGTGCGAACCGTGCCGGCGACGCGAACCTTAAAGTGGTCCTCGTCCACGGCCAGGAAGCCCTCGTTCTCGGAGTTCTCCATGTCCTGATCGCTCCAGAACAGGGTGAGCTTGTCCTTGTAGGGACGACCCTCCTGGTAGGGGCAGAACACGGCGCAGTTGCCGCACTCGTTGCACATGCCGTCGACATGGACGACCTGATGCTTGGCCAGGCCCGGCACCTTAATTGCCACGTTGGCGCGGTTGGGGCACACGTCGCAGCAGACCTCGCACACCGAGCCGCAGCCCAGGCAGCGGGTCTTGGTGCAATTGCGCTTGTCGCGGCACAGCGACCCCTTGCGCTCGTAGCAGGCGTCCTCGCGACCGGCCTGAGCATTCTGGTCGGCGTACTTGTTAAAGTCCACGCCGGCAATGGCACGGGCGACCTCGGCGGCGTCGGCGATAGCCTCGACCACGGTAGCGGGACCGCGGCGGCAGTCACCGGCAGCCCAGACGCCCTCGACGCCGGTGGAGGTGGCGGCAAGGCGGC
>UQNC01000003.1 GCA_900542175.1 uncultured Collinsella sp.
CCTCCCTTTTCTCGAACCTTAATTTCAAAGTCCAAGAAATGGGATGCAGTTCAAGATTGCCGCGGCGTGCTTTTGCGCGCGCATGGGCAATCTGGGGCCCGTCCCATTTTTTGCCACTTGTCGTCGCGGTGGTGGGCCGCATGTGCCTTGGGTGGGGGAGTTTGGGGGCGATGTGAACGGCATGTAAAGGGACGCAAAAATCGCCTCAAGGTCAACTTGAAGGTTGAGGTTGAAAGGCGGGGTGCCACAGGTGGCATCCCGCCGTTGCTGTAAACACAACATATTGTGTTTTCGAACATATGATTGGGGGTGTTTTGCAATATATGGTGGGTGGAGTGGTGGGGCGGGGTAGGGGAAGGGGTGGGGAAAGGTGTTGAAAAATGGGGCTGTTCCCCATATTATTAATGATGTCGACAGGCGGGGTGGTTCCCCGCGTACGTGCCATCTGAGTAACCGAGGGGAGGGCGCACATGGGAATGACTGGTGCATACGAGCGCAATCTCGATGCAAAAGGTCGTCTGTCCCTGCCTGCACCCCTTCGCGAGGAGCTTGGAGAGCACGTTCGCGTGTTCAAAGCCCTGGATGTCGATGCTCTGTACGTGTTCTCTGCCGAGGCCTTCGATAAGTGGGTCGAAGGACTCTTCGCGGGTCGTGAGGGCCACGAGGGTTTTAACCCGCGTGACATTAATGACCAGAAGCTCATGAGGGCGATCAACAAGCGCACCACGTCGATGGACGTGGACAGCGCCGGTCGTATCGGTCTTTCCGAGTCTCTCCGCAAGCAGGCGAACCTCGACCGCGAGGTCACGGTTGTGGGCAACTACGACCACCTTGAGGTTTGGGATCGCGCCGCGGCCGATGAGGACGATGACGATGAGGCCCTGCTGGACCTCTTCTTCTCGTAAGGGCAAGGCACGGGTAACGGATGGAGCGTGGGATCTTGACACAAGAATATCGGCATGAACCTGTCATGCTCGGCGAAGTGCTTGAGTCGCTGCGGCTAAAGAGCGGCTCCGTTGTCTGCGATTGCACCCTTGGCGGTGCCGGCCATTCGGTAAAGATGGCCGCGCAGGTGGGGGAGACGGGCCTTTTGCTCGGCGTCGATCAGGACGACATGGCCCTCGAGGCCGCTGGCGCCCGTCTGGACCGCGAGGTTCCCGGCGTTCCGCACCAGCTGCTGAAGGGCAACTTCGGCGACTTGGACGAGCTGCTTTGCTCGGCCGAGGTGCCCGGGGTCGATGGCTTCCTGTTCGATTTGGGCGTTTCGTCGCCGCAACTCGATATCCCTGGCAGGGGCTTTTCGTATAACGAGGACGCCCCATTGGACATGCGGATGGATCCGGGTAATAACACCTTAAACGCAGCTGAGGTCATCAACACCTATAACGAACACGACCTCGCCCGGATTCTACGCGTCTACGGCGAAGAGAAGTTCGCCTCGCAGATCGCGCGCGAGATCGTGCGCCGCCGCGAGCAAGAACCGATCGAAACCACCGGCCAATTTGTCGAGATCATCAAGGCGGGTATCCCGGCTGCCGCTCGTCGGCATGGCGGACACCCGGCCAAGAAAAGTTTCCAGGCCATTCGCATCGAGGTCAATCACGAGCTCGATGTGCTCGAACGAGGGCTTGATGCCGCCACCAGGTGGCTCAATCCGGGCGGACGTATCTGCGTCATCTCGTATCACTCGCTTGAGGACCGTATCGTAAAGAATCACTTTAAGGAGATGAGCCAGGGGTGCACGTGTCCGCCGGAGATTCCGGTGTGCGTGTGCGGCAACGTGCCGATACTCAAGGTCATCACCCGCAAACCCTTGGTTGCCCAGCCTGATGAGGTTGAGCGCAACCCTCGGGCGAGATCAGCCAAAATCCGCGTGGCGCAGCGTCTGTAGGCACGACCGCGCGATATTGGACCTCCCGCTCGCACCATAAACGAAGCTTAAACACACTACCAACGTACTCGGGATGGGAGGCGGCATATCATGGGCTACAACACTTCAAGCGCAGCACTCGCCTATGATATGAACGCCATGCCCGCCTATCGTGAGACGCCGCAGGCCCCCGTTGCTCCCCGTGAGCAGCGCACGCCGCGCTTTGATGTCTACACGGGCGCGGGCCGTCAGGCAAACCAGGCGGTAAGCCCGGTTTTCATGAGCGTTCTTAAAACGTTTTGCATCATTGCGGCCATCTTCATGACGATCGGCGTCGCCCGCGTGGCGCTCGCCGGCGTTACGGCCCAGGTGCTCAACAGCAACGCCGAGCTTACCAACACGCTCGAAAAGGCGACCGATGAGAGCTCCGACCTGGAGGTCATGCATTCGGTCTATGGCGCCGACACGCGCATTCGCGACCTTGCGGGCGCTTACGGCATGGTGGAGCCCAGCGAGAGCGTTACACTTGACTTTTCGCAGGATGCAGCCGCGGGCGCCAACGCGACCGCGACCGCTCAGTAGCAAGACGGTAGCTGAGTATGACAAATGACTATCGCCGCGGTTCCGATGGGGGCCGCGGTTCTGGACGTCCCTCGTCGCGGGGACGTTCTGGTTATCAAGGAACGGGTCGGCAATCTTACAACGCCGGGCAGTCCCGTGGCAACGACCCGGCGTCGCGACTTCGCGGCTCGGGCGGCCCTCAAGTGCATAACACCAGGTCGCGCAAGAGTTCGTCGACCGAATGGCTCACAGGCACGCCTCTGCCTCGCCGCAAAGCCGTCATGGGCTTCATTGGGCTTGGCTTGGGCTTGGGCGTCTTTCGCCTTGCCGACTATCAAATTGTTGAAGCCGATAAACTGCGCGAGCGTGCCGATGCGCGCCGCCTGCTTGCGCAGACCCTCTATGCCAAACGCGGTACCATCTACGACCGCAACGGTAACGTGCTGGCGTCGTCGGTCGAATGTCGCAACATCGCCGTGAACCCGCAGCTTGTCGAGGATGTTGACAAGACGGTGTCGGCGCTGGTCAAGGCAACTGGAATCGATAAAAAGACCTGCCGCAAGCTCGTTGAGTCCGATGGAACCTGGGTGTATATCAAGCGCCAGGTGGACGAAGACGATGCTGCGGCGCTGGAGAAGAAGAACCTGCCCGGCGTGCTTTTTGAGCAGGCTATGAAGCGCGTATATCCATACGGCAATCTGGCATCGCAGGTGCTGGGTGTAGTGAATGTAGACAACGACGGCTTGACGGGTTTCGAAAAGCAATACAACAAGCTTCTGACCGGTACGAACGGTTCTCTCGTACGCGAACGCGCGAGGGACGGCAGCTATATCGCGGGCGGTGCCTATAAAAAGGTGGCTGCGGTCGACGGCGTTGATATCGTGACGACGCTCGACGTCAATATCCAGCGTGCGGCCGAGGATGCCCTGGCAGAGGCTGTCGAGAAGACTAAGGCCAAGAACGGCTCGGCTTTGGTCACCGACCCCACGACCGGTGAAATTCTCGCTGCTTGCTCGTACCCGACTTACGACCAGACCGATCTGGAAAACGCCAAGACCGAGGATATGAACCTGCGCCTGGTCACCGACGCCTACGAGCCCGGCTCGGTCTTTAAGACGCTCGTGGCGGGCGCCGGCTTCGACTTGGGTGTCGTGCGGTCGAGTACGTCGTTTGAGGTGCCGGCGAGCATCAAAGTGGGCGACGATACCGTCACCGATGCCGACAAGCGCGACTATGCCATGACCATGGATGTGCGCGAGATGATGCGCCGTTCGTCCAACGTAGGCTTTGTCCTGGTGGGGCGCAAGATCGGTGCCGACGACTTTGCCGCCTATGTGGACAAGTGGGGCATCGGTCACAGCTCTGGTGTCGATTTTCCGGGCGAGAGCCTGGGCATCGTCAAGGAGCGTGACCAGTATGACGGCGCCACGCTGGGCTCGATGAGCTTTGGACAGGCGCTGTCTGTCTCGCCGATTGAGATCGCACGTGCCGTGGGCGGCATCGCCAACGGCGGCGTGATGATGACCCCGCACTTCTATAAGTCCAGCAAAGGTGACGAGAAGGACTGGGGCGAAGGCGAGCGCGCGATTTCGGAGGATGCCGCATCCCAGGTGACATCGTGCATGCAGACGGTCGTGTCGGAGGGAACGGGCGTTGGCGGCGCGGTTGACGGCTATGACGTGGCGGGTAAGACCGGTACGGCCGAACGTGCCGACGAGAACGGCGGCTACCTCAAGGAGAACTACATGTCGTCCTTTATGGGCTTTGCACCGGCACAATCGCCCAAGGTGCTGTGCTATATCACGCTCGACGGAACGCCGAGCGGCTCAGATGCCGCTGCGGTTCCGTTCCAGTTCATTATGGCCAACGCGCTCGACGTGCTGGGTATCCCGCACACGAAGTAGGGGGTTACAATCTTTGGGGCGTGGTTTGTTGTCCCATATGAGGGGTGTTCACATGCCCTGCACCACGCATACGCGGCGCTGGGATACAATACGCCGATAGCATTATTAGGTTTACAGGGGAGCTGCAATGATAGAGATCGCCGTCAACAACCTCGCGGCCGCAACAGGGGCCCGAACCGTGACGGGAGAAGCCGATCGGGTATGCCGCGGGTGCGTTATCGACTCGCGCCAGGTCGAGGAAGGGACGATTTTCGTCGCCTTTCCCGGTGAAAACGTCGACGGCAATGATTTTGCTTCCCGTGCCGTCCAGTCGGGTGCCGGCGCCGTCGTGATGACGCGTGAGCCCGAGGCCGAGCTGGTCTCGCTGGCGCAGGACAAGGGCTGTGCCATCTTGCTGACCGATGATCCCGAGGAGTTTCTGCTGCGTTTGGCGCATGCGTATCGCCTGGAGCTTGGCTGCCTGGTCGTTGGCATTACCGGTTCCATTGGCAAGACGACGACCAAGGACGTGCTCGCCGCTGTGCTCGCCAAGCGCTATCGTGTCTGGGCCACCAAGGGCAATTTCAATAACCTGATCGGCATGCCGCTCACGGTGCTTTCTGCTCCGGCCGATACCGAGGTCCTGGTGCTCGAGATGGGCATGAACCATTTCCACGAGATTGAGCGCCTGTCTCAGTCTGCCAATCCCAACCTTGCCATCGTGAGCAAGATCGGCACCTCTCATATCGGCATTTTGGGCAGCCGCGAGAACATCGCCCGCGCTAAGGCCGAGATCGTTCAGGGCATGTGCGCCGCTGGCGACTATTTGCCGCTGCTGGTTTTGGGCGGTGAGGACGACTTTACGCCGTTCATTCGCGACACGTTCGCCCAACCTGCTGGTATCGACGTGATGCTGGCCGGCGTCTCGGACGATGATGAGGTCCGTGCCCGCGACGTTCGCGTTGATGACGAAGGCCGTCCGGTCTTTACGCTCGATTTTGGCCAGGGTGAGACGATCGATACCATGCTTGCCATCCCCGGCGTGCAGTCCGTTCCTAATGCCGTTAAGGCCGCCGCGGTTGCCTATCGCCTGGGCGTGACGCCCGAGCAGATCGATGCTGCCTTTAGGGGTCTCACGATCACCGGACACCGCCAGGAGATCAAGCGCGCCAAGAGCGGTGCACGCGTCATCGATGACTCCTATAACGCCAGTGCCGAATCCATGGCTGCTGGCCTCGATCTGCTGTGCTCGCTTTCGTGCACGGGGTCTCGCATGGCGATCCTGGGCGAGATGGGCGAGATGGGCGATGAGGCTCCTCGCATGCATGAGCTCGTGGGCGCCTATGCCGCCGCCAAGAAGCTCGACATGCTGGCGTGCGTGGGTGGTGAGCTGGCCCAGCTTATGGCCGATGCCGCACGCATGATGGGCATGGACGAGGACCGCATCCAGGTGTTCTCCGATTATCAGCAGGTGCTCGACCGCATGGGCGGCGCGCTTGAAAAACATGATGTTGTACTGGTCAAGGGTTCCCGCTTTGTTGAGCTCGACCGCTTTGTGGAAGGTGTGTGCTAGCCCATGTTCGGCAATCCCTCGTATCCAACGTATCAGGCTTTTTTGGGGCTTGGCATCGCCGCAGCCATTGCGCTGCTGCTCATGCCGTGGTGGATCAAGCTGCTCAAGGTCGAGGGTATCGGCCAGCAGGTTCGTGCCGACGGCCCCAAGCGTCATTTGGTTAAGCAGGGAACGCCCACCATGGGTGGCGTTGTCATCCTCGTCGCGATCTCGCTGACCTGCCTGCTGATGGGCAAGCTCACCACCGAGCTCGTACTCGTACTGCTCGCCACGCTGGCGACCGGCGTGCTGGGCCTGATCGACGACCTGACCTCCGTTACGCATGGGCGCTCGCTCGGTCTGACGCCTCATGCCAAGATGATCGGCCTAACCATTATCTGTGTCACCTTTACGGTACTTGCCGTCAACTGGTGCGGCGTCGCCCCCGAGATTCGTTTTCCCGGTGGGTTGACGATCGACCTTGGCGTGCTTTCGACCACCATCTGCGGCTATTCGTTCCCGTGGCTCTATATTGTCTTTTGCTGGCTGATGATTGCCGGTCTTTCTAATGCCGTGAACCTGACCGATGGCCTTGACGGTCTTGCTGGCGGCACCTCCATGATCGCCATGCTCGCCATGGCTGCCATGGCGTTTTTGCACGGAGACGTGAACCTGTCCATCTTCTGTACCGCGTGTGCCGGTGCCTGCTTGGGCTTTCTGTGGTTCAACTGCTATCCGGCGAGCATCTTTATGGGCGATACCGGCTCGCTTGCTCTGGGCGCCGCGTTTGCCTGCACGTCCATCATGACCAACACCGAGGTCGTCTCCCTCATCATCGGCGGCCTGTTTATCGTTGAGACCCTGTCGGTCATGATTCAGGTTGTCTACTTCCATTTTACGCACAAGCGCGTCTTCCTTATGGCGCCCATCCATCATCATTTCGAAAAGAAGGGCTGGGCCGAGACCAAGGTCGTCATCCGTTTTTGGATTATCGCTGCGGCCTTTGGTGCCGTTGGCCTTGCTCTGTTCTTCCAGTTGGGATAGTGGTCTTTCATGCCTCTTGCTGATGTCTTTAGCCTGCTCGTTTTGGGTCAGGGCAAATCCGGTCTCGATGTCGCCCGCTGGGCGCTGGCACATCCCGAGCGCGTAAGCGCCGTTACCGTGTATGGCGGCGGCACCTCTGAGCCCAATGACGCCACGCGTGCGCTCGAGGCTGCTGGTGCGTCGTTTGTCTATGGGACCGAACAGGTCGAGGGCGCCTATGACGTATGCGTGACGTGCCCGGGCATCTCGGAGTTCTCGGGCTTCTTTAAGGCCGGGCGCGAACATGCCGCTCAGATTATGGGTGAGCCAGAGTTTGCCTATCGCCTGTCGCCCGATAACTGGATTGCCATCACGGGCACCAACGGTAAGACGACCACCACGTCGCTGACTGATTATCTGCTCAAGGCTGCCGGCGAGGCCAGCGTAGCTGTCGGCAACATCGGCGAGCCGCCGGTCAACGAGATTGACGGCCGAGCCCACAACGAGTGGTTTGTGGCTGAGCTCTCGAGCTATCAGATTGCTACGACCACCGAGCTCCACCCTCGCGTGGCAGTGCTGCTCAACATCACTCCCGACCACTTGGGCTGGCATAAGAGCCATAAGAACTATGCGCTTGCCAAGATCAAGCTGTTTGACAATATGGTCGATGACGATCTGGTGGTTGTCGACGTCGAAGACGCCGGCATTCACGAGTTCGATGAGTACATCTATACGCCGGGTCGCCGCATCTGCAAGGTCGCTTTTGACGAGCCCGAGGGTGCAGACGCCGCCTTTGTGCGCGACGGCAAAATGGTCGTGCGCTTGAAGGGCGTCGAGACCCAGCTTGTCGCCACGTCCGAGCTCAAGATCTCGGGCCATCACAATGTCATCAATGCCTTATGTGCCGCCACGGCTGCTCTGGCCGTCGGTGCCGATGTCGATGGTGTCCGCCGCGGTCTGGCCTCGTTCCAGCCGCTCGAGCATCGCGTGGAGCCGTGCGGCGAGATTGACGGTGTGCGCTACGTCAACGATTCCAAGGCGACCAACACCGACGCGGTCGAGAAGGCACTGACGGCATTTCCCGATGACGACGTGATCTTGCTGCTCGGCGGCCACGATAAGGGCACGCCGCTCACGGACTTCGCGCGCGTTGTTATGGATAACGTGCGCTCGGTCGTCTGCTTTGGCGATGCGCGCGAGCGCTTCACCGCCGCTATGGACGAGGCCGATGTCGATGGCGATGTGGATATCGCCCAGGCGGATGACCTACGCGATGCCGTGGACGTTGCCCGTTCGCTGTCGAGCCGTGGCGACGTGATCTTACTTTCTCCTGCCTGCTCTTCGTTCGATGAGTTCTCGGGCTATGAGGAGCGCGGCCGCGTGTTTAAGGACTATGTGGCCCAGCTTGCCGCTGCAGCGAAATCGCAAATGGAATAGGGGTTGCCGGTGAGAGAGGAGAGCCCCCGACAAGGTATGAGGAGGCCCGACTCGGACCGTGCTTCCTCGCGGCGTAGCACACCGCGTTCCGGTCGCGGCGGGCGGTCGTTTAGCGAACGCTATATTGCCGGCGTTCCCGCCCGCATCATGCGCCCCCGTCTGATATTCATGGCCTGTCTGTTTATCTTGGTGTGTTTTGGCCTGCTGATGGTGTACTCGGCGTCTTCGGTCGAGGCGCTGCACGAGAATGGCTCAGCGACGTTTTTTCTGGGTCGACAGGCTGCGTTTGCCGTGGTCGGTGTTCTGGCGCTGATTGCCATCGTGCGCGTTTTGCCGGACAGCTGGTTTGGGGAGGATGTGCTCAGGATCTTCCTCATAGGCATGATAGGGCTACTGTTTCTGGTGTTCTTGGTGGGCAGCGGCAGCCGTGGCGCCACGCGCTGGCTCAACATCGCCGGCATTCAGTTCCAGCCTTCCGAGTTTTTAAAGCCATTTGCCATTGCGTATTCGGCCATCATGCTCGATCGCTTCTTTTCGCCCGGTGGCAACATCAACGAATTCCTTCGCAAGATGGGCATCTACCTGGGCATTTCGCTCTTTCTGATCTTTATCCAGCCTGATTTCGGTACCGTCCTGATCATCCTGTTGACCCTCATGTGCATGGCGTTGTTTGCGGGTCTCGACCCCAGATTTATCATCGGCGTGCTAATCTTCGGCATTCTCGTGATCGTGATTGCGCTTGTCGCAGAGCCATACCGTATGGTGCGTATTCAGGTTGCCTTGAACCCTTGGGCCGACGAGTATGGTGACGGCTATCAGGCCACGCTTGCCATCATGGCCTTTGCCTCGGGCGGTCTGTTCGGCCGTGGCATCGGCAACTCAACCATGAAGTACTCGTATCTGCCCGAGGCGCACAATGACTACATCCTGGCCATCATTGGCGAGGAAGTCGGTTTTGTCGGAACCGTCCTGTTCTTCTTGGTGTTTGCGATGCTGATCTACTCGGCGTTTCGCATTGCCGAGCAGGCGACCGATCGTCGGGGCGCGCTCATGGCGTCTGGCTCTGCGGTCATTCTCGCGGTGCAGTTTTTGATCAATGCGCTGGGCATCCTCAACGTGTTTCCCATGACGGGCAAACCGTTGCCGTTTATTAGCTATGGCGGTTCGTCGATTATTGTGTCGCTTATGCTTGCCGGTCTGATCCTACGCGTTTCGTACGAGAGCGCCCGTCGCGATGAGTACGACCGTCGCCGCGAGAGCTTTGCCGTTATGGATGAGAGTACCGCCGGCGTGCCCCACGTGCGCGGCGAGCGGTCTTCGCGTAACGGCTTTACCGTTCTGGATGGCTCTGCGACCGAGCCGGCAGCCCGTCCGCGTCAGCGAACGGCGCCGCAAGGTCGTCCGCAGCGCCCAACTCCTCGCAATGCGGGCGGCGGATATAATCGAATCGATTTGAACTCGGACCCGTCGGCGCGTTTGCGCACCGACGACCAGGGACCGCGTGTACGAAGGGACTATCATGACCGATAAGATGACCGTTGCTATTGCAGCCGGCGGCACGGCAGGACACATTAACCCCGCGCTCGCTTTGGCCGAGGAGCTGCATGACCGTGGCCACCACGTTGTGTTCGTGGGCCAGTCGCGCAAGCTCGAGGGTCGTTTGGTCCCCGAGGCTGGGTTTGATTTTGTGCCCATTACGGTCACGGGCTTCGACCGCTCCCGTCCCTGGACGGCGCTGACCTCGCTGTGGCGTGTCAACAAGGCCAAGCGTGCGCTCGCCAGTCATTTCTCAAAGGTCGGCAAGCCCGATGCTGCCATCGGTTTTGGTGCCTATGTCGAGGTTCCGCTGCTGGGGTGGTGCAAGGGCGCAGGCGTTCCGTATCTGCTGCATGAGCAGAACTCTGTTCCGGGCCTGGCCAACAAGATGATGAACCCCCACGCCGCTCGCGTGTGCATCTCGGTGCCGGCAGCGCGCTCGGTCTTTGAGCGCGAAGGTGACCCTGACCACGTGCTCATGACCGGCAACCCCGTACGTCGCTCGGTGATCGAGGGCGATCGCGCTCGCGGCCGCAAGGCACTTGGCGTTCCCGAGGACGCTACGCTGCTGCTCGTCTTTGGCGGTTCACTTGGCGCCCAGCACCTCAACGAGCGCGCGGTTTCGCTCAAAAACGAGCTGCTTTCGCGCAAGAACCTCTATGTGTTGCATTCGACGGGTGCCGACGGCTTTGAGGAGACCGAGCGCGCTTTGGCGCTGACGCCCGAGGAGGCGAAGCGTTACCGCCTCCAGCCTTACATCGACAACATGGGCGATATGCTGGCTGCTGCCGATTTGGTGCTCTCGCGTTCGGGTGCATCGAGCGTGGCCGAGATCGCTGCGCTCGCCGTGCCCTCGATACTCGTGCCGTATCCGCATGCGACGGCCGACCACCAAACCACCAATGCCCGTTATCTGGTCGACGCCGGGGCCGGCGTGCTCTGTGCCGATGCCGATATCGACGGTTCTGCCTTTGCCGATGAGCTGCTGCACCTGGTCGATGACGCGGCAGAGCGCGACGTCATGCGTCAGGCGGCGCGTGGTCTGGCTCAGGATAGGGCCGCCGCTCTTCTGGCCGATGCGGTAGAGGGTTTGCGTTAGTTAGACGGGATATCGTCGGTCGCCCTCGCGCTGATGCGGTAGGTGCGGTACAGTTAACGGGTTACAGGCAGTGTTTACGCAAGGAGTACACGAGCACATGGCTGATTCCCAGACTGCAACCTCCGCGCCCGAGTTTAAGAGCGCCCACTTTATCGGTATCGGCGGCGCCGGCATGAGCGGCATCGCCCTCGTTCTGCACGAGCGCGGTTATGCCGTTACCGGCTCCGACCTTAAGACGTCACGTTATATCCGCCAGCTTACCCGCGCTGGTGTGAAGGTGCATGTGGGCCATGAGGCAGCCACGATCGACGAGGTCAAGCCCGACGTGGTTGTTGTCTCCACCGCTATTCCGGAGTCCAACCCTGAGCTCGTGCGCGCTCGCGAGCTGGGCATTCCCGTGTGGCCCCGTGCCAAGATGCTCTCTGCTTTGGGCCACGGCTACACTACCGTCGCTGTTGCCGGCACGCATGGCAAGACCACCACGTCTTCGATGTGCGCCACCATGCTCGACCGCATGGGTCTGGATCCGAGCTTCCTGATCGGTGGCATCGTCGAGGGCTATGACACGAACGGCAAGAACGGCTCGGGCGACTACTTTGTCGCCGAGGCCGACGAGTCCGACAGCTCCTTCCTGTTCCTGAACCCCAACGTAGTCATTGTGACCAACGTCGAGGCCGACCACCTCGATCACTACTCGGGTATCGAGGAGATCGAGGCAACTTTCGCCAAATTCATGAGCCTGGTGGGCGAGGACGGCACCGTCATCGTCTGCGGTGAGGACCCGCATCTGGTCGAGCTCGCCAAGTCGACGGGCCGTCACGTGCTTTCCTACGGCTTTGCCGAGAGCAACGACATCGTCTGCATGCACCCGGATGTCAAGGGCATCCAGAGTGACTTTATCGTTCGCTTTGAGGACGGCACTGAGCGCGCTGTGGAGATCAAGAGCAATCCCGGTCGCCACAACATGCTCAACGCCACGGCGGTGCTCACCGTCGCCCATGTCCTGGGCCTTGACATCGACGCCGCCGCCAAGGCGCTCTCGAGCTTTGAGGGCGTCCGCCGTCGCTTTACCCACGTGGGCGATATCGATGGCATCACCGTGGTCGATGATTACGGCCATCACCCCACCGAGATCAAGGCGACGCTTGCTGCCGCTGCGTCGCTGGGTTACAAGCACGTCGACGTCGTGTTCCAGCCGCACCGCTATTCGCGCCTGCAGGCCCTGTGCGACGACTTTGCCGATGCATTTGCCAATGCCGATAAACTGCTGCTGATTGATGTGTTCTCGGCTGGCGAGATGCCCATTCCGGGTGTCACCTCTAAGATGCTCGCCGATACCGTGCGCGCCAAGCATCCTGGCAAGGAGGTCGTGTACTGCTCCAGCCGTCTTGAGCTCAATCAGGAGCTCGAGCAGATGGTGGGCGAGGGCGACCTGCTGCTCACCATGGGTGCCGGCGACGTTACGACCGTCGGTCCCGAGTTCATTGAGTATCTGACTGCCAAGAAAGACGCTTAAGTCTAATGGGTCTGTTTAACGCCGTCATGGCGCTCTCGGGCATGATCGACACGGATGTGATCGAGGACGAGCGCCTTGCGCGTCATACGAGCTATCGTATCGGCGGCAAGGCCGACCTCTTTGTGACGTGCCATAGCTATCATGCCCTCCGCCGCGCCGTGGCGGTGCTCGATCGCGAGCAGGTGCCGTGGGTCATCATCGGCAAGGGCTCCAATCTGCTGGTTGCCGATGGCGGTTATCGCGGTGCCGTCATTTCGCTCGGACGTGAGTTCCAGCGCACGGTTGTTGCCGATGACGGTTGTACGCTGACGGTCGGTGCGGGCGTGATGTTTGCGCGCCTGGTCAACGATGCCCTGTCGCGTAGCCTCTCGGGCCTTGAGTTTGCCGTTGGCATTCCTGGTTCGGTCGGCGGTGCGATATCTATGAATGCCGGCACGCGGACCGAGTGGATTGGCTCGCTGGTTGAGGATGTCGTAACGTTTGACCCGGCATCCGGTATCAAGCATTATGCGGGGTCCGAGATCTCTTGGGGCTACCGCGAATGTAGCCTTCCCCGCAATGAGATCATCCTCGAGTGCGTGCTCAAGCTTAAACCGGCGCCCAAGGCCGACATTCGCGAGCGCATGGAGCGGTACCTTACAAGGCGCAAGCGTACGCAGCCCATGGGTCGCGCATCCTGCGGGTCTGTCTTTCGCAACCCGCCCGATGCGAGTGTGGGCAAGCTTATCGAGGATTGTGGATTAAAGGGTTTTTCGATTGGCGGCGCGGAAGTTTCGCCCGTTCACGCTAATTTTATCGTTAATAACGGAACTGCCTCGGCCGATGACGTTGCCGCGGTTATCAGACATGTGCACGGAAAGGTGAGGGAGGCGTATGGCATCGAGCTCAGACCGGAAGTTAAATTCCTCGGCTTCTAGAGCATCGAAACCCACCTTCCGCCGCGCCGGAGGGCGTTCCGGCGCGCCTGCCAAACCTCAACGCAATACCGTCGCGCACTCTAAGTCTGTCGGGCATGCTCGACAGACCAGTCGTCCGGTCGTCGGCTCGCAGCTCGGTAATCGTCCGGCCGCAAAAAAGTCCTCGCGTCCCTCGGTGACGTCAAAGCCTGCTATGGGCGCCAAGCCTGCCCGTCCCATGGCAGCTCCCAAGCCCTCGACGGGAACTAAAGCGGCGCGTCCAGGTCTCACGCTGGGCGCATCGAAACCGCGCTCGCTGACATCGGTGCCGGCTACCGCCAAGAAGCCTTCGAGTAAAAAAGGTTTCAACCCGTTATCTTCACTTGGAGCGATGGCAAATAAAACATCAGATGCCGCTTCTGTCGTTACAGGCAAAGGCAAAATCGTGGGCGGCGTTCTGGCCGTCTTGGCCGTGCTCGTCGTCGTTGCCATCGTGGTGATCAACTCTGGACTGTTTACTGCCACTGATATTCAGATTCAAGGCAGCGAGCATGTGACGAAGCACGATGCTATCCAGCTGATCGACTTGCCCGAGGGAACGTCGCTTTTTAACGTCGATCCCGACCAGATTACCGAGGATCTCAAGCAGAACCCGTGGGTTTCGGGCGTGGATGTCCAGCGCCAGTTTCCCCATACGCTTATCATCACGCCGACGGAGCGTAAAGTTATCGCCATTGCGTATATCAGCTCCGACGACCTTGCCTGGGCTATCGGAGACGATGACACCTGGATCGCCCCGCTGTCGACGTCGGTCGAAGTGGACGACCAGGGCAACGTCATCACGACAGGGCAGGGCTCAAATACCTTGACCGGAATCGATGCCGCGCTGGCGCTCGCCAAGCATTATGGCGCGGTGTTATTGACTGATGTCTCGGCGGATGTCGCTCCGGTTTCCGGCCAGGCGGTGAACTCCAAAGCCGTTAAGGCCGGCCTGGATTATGTGCGTGGTTTTTCGAGCGAGTTCTTGGGACAAGTCAAGGATATTTCCACGCCTTCGGTCGAAGCCATCTCGGCAAACCTCAATAACGGCATTGAGGTGTCGCTGGGCGATTCGGACGATATCGCCAAGAAGGAACGCGTAGTCACCAAGTTGCTTTCGCAGGTAGAGGGCGTAACGTATATCAATGTGCGCTCTCCGGGCAACTACACATTTAGGAATGCTCCGACCTCGTAGCGCTGGTTGATGCTTTGTTGAGGGGCCATACCACGCCGTTTATCTGGTTTGTTTGGTTTTCACGGTCAATTATTTGACTGATACGTTCATAATGTGCAAACATAATACGGTTTACCTTTGCATTTACTTTCAACCTGAAGGTTAATGTGCGCAGGGGTCGACCCATGCTATGGCTATAACCTTTGTTCGGAGGACCGACATGCACGAGACAGAGATCAACAACTACCTTGCCGTCATTAAGGTGGTCGGCGTCGGCGGCGGCGGTACCAACGCGGTCAATCGAATGATCGAAGAGGGCATCCGCGGCGTCGAGTTTGTTGCCATCAACACCGATGCTCAGGCACTCGCGATCTCTGATGCCGATATCAAGGTGCACATCGGCACCGACCTTACCCGCGGCTTGGGCGCCGGCGCCAACCCCGAGGTTGGCCGCAAGGCTGCCGATGAGTCCCGCGACGACATTGCCGAGGCGCTCGCTGGCGCTGACATGGTGTTTATCACCTGCGGTGAGGGCGGTGGCACCGGTACCGGCGCTGCTCCCATCGTTGCCGATATCGCGATGAACGAGGTCGGCGCACTGACCGTCGCCGTCGTGACCAAGCCCTTCACCTTCGAGGGCCGCAAGCGCAAGAAGAGCGCCGAGGAGGGCATCAAGACCCTCTCCGATTGCGTCGACACCATGATCGTCATCCCTAACGATAAGCTGCTCGACATCGCCGAGAAGAAGACCACCATGCTCGAGGCCTTCGCGATTGCCGATGGCGTTCTTTCCCAGGGCACCCAGGGCATCACCGACCTCATCACCGTCCCCGGTATCATCAACCTGGACTTCGCCGATGTTAAGACCATCATGAAGCAGGCCGGTACCGCCATGATGGGTATCGGTACCTCTTCTGGGGATACTCGTGCCGTCGACGCTGCCCAGCAGGCCATCTCCAGCCCGCTGCTCGAGAGCTCCATCGATGGTGCCACGCGCGTGCTGCTCTCCATCGCCGGTTCCAAGGACCTGGGCATCCAGGAGATCAGCGATGCCGCCGACGTTGTCGCCAACGCCGTCGACCCCGAGGCCAACATCATCTTCGGTACCGTTGTCGACGAGTCCCTGGGCGATCAGGTGCGTATCACCGTCATCGCTACGGGCTTCTCCGACTCCAACGTCAACCGTCAGGATGAGCTCTTTGCTGCTCAGCAGTCTCAGAGCAAGGCCGCTGCCTCCGCTGAGCCGCAGCGCACCGCTCCGGCTGCCAGCCCGGCTCAGGCCGCTCCGACCCGCAACGTCGGTGGTACCGAGCTGCCCAACTTTGGCAACGACCAGTTCGAGCTTCCCGACTTCCTAAAGCGCGGTAGCTTCTAGTTCGTTTTTCTCAACGACCTGCACGGGGTGTGTCCATTTGGATGCACCCCGTTTTGTTTCTCGTTTGTAAACGAAAGCCTCCAATCTCCTTACGTTCCCTTTACGTTTGGTCCCTACCGCTGCGGGTATCCTTTTAAGGAAGTATGACAGCCGTATAAACGCGGACTGCGCGGCGACGCCGCGGTACTTGTGTTATTAGGAGGCTTTAGTATGGCAGCACGTGCGGACAGGGTTTCGCGTGTCGACCATGATGGAGTTACGTTGGTGGAGGGCGCGACATCCGATGTCCGCTTTGCCTTTACCGAGCGCACCGGTGGTGTTTCCGAAGATGCGTACTCCTCGCTCAACCTGGGCTCGCATGTAGGCGATGACCCCTTTGCAGTTCAAGAAAATCGTCGTCGAGCGCTCGAAGCTATGGGCGCCACTGAGTGCGAGCATAATCTGCTCGTGCCCAATCAGGTACATGGTGACCATATCGTTACGGTGACTTCGAACGGCGCCGACGATCTTGAGGCTGTTCGCGAGCAGATTGTCGATGGCTGCGATGCCATCGTCTGTACGGCGTATAACGTGCCCGTGCTGCTCTGCTTTGCCGACTGCGTACCCGTGGTGCTGGTGGCCCCCGGCGGATTTGCCGTGGTGCACTCCGGTTGGAAGGGCACGATTGCACGTATTTCTGCCAAGGCGTGCCAGGCGCTTTGCGATGCTGCCGGCTGCGATGCGAGCGACGTTTCCGCCTATATCGGGCCCCATATCCTGGGTGACGAGTACGAGGTTTCCCAGGAGCTCATGGATCGCTTTGCCGCCGAGTTCTCTTGCATCGATGCGAGTACCTCTCGCATGCTCGATCTTTCCGCTGCCATTTGCGAGGCGCTGGTAGATGTCGGTGTCGACGCGGATAATATCGTGGATACCCAGCTTTCGACCGTGCGTCAGAACGACCGCTTTTATTCCTACCGTAACGAGGACGGCACCTGTGGGCGCCATGCCGCGATCGGCGTGATGCTATGAGAAAGATCGTATCGGTCCTGAGCGCCGCTGTGCTTACGCTTACGCTGTGCGCCTGTTCTTCGGGATCTTCTACCTCTTCCATTACCGTGGCCGGCTCCACGACCTGCCTTCCTATCGCCGAAATTGCGGCAGAGGGCTTCAAGGAGGAGACCGGCATCGACGTGCTCGTTTCCGGTTTGGGCTCTTCCGCTGGCATCGAAGCCGTCAGCGCTGGCACGGCCGATATCGCCAGCTCCTCCCGTGGACTCAATGCCGACGAACAGGATCTGGGCCTGACTCCCATCGTCATTGCCCACGACGGTATCGCGGTCATCGTGAACGAAGACAACCCCGTCGATAACCTCTCGACCGAGCAGCTCCGCGATATCTATGCCGGCAAGATCACCAACTGGAAAGAAGTCGGTGGCGAGGACCTGAGGATTCAGGTTATCAACCGAGATGAGGCGTCTGGCACGCGTGAAGCCTTCCGCACCATCGTGATGGACGGCACCCCGTTCGATCGCCGCTCCGCCGTTCTTTCGGGCACGGGCCAGGTGCGCGACGTGGTATCTCGTTCGCGCGGGGCTATCGGCTACATTTCGCTGGGCTTCGTCGATAGCCTCAACGCCAAGACCTCGGTCAAGGCCGTCTCGGTCAATCATGTTGAGGCGTCCGAGAAGACGGTCGCGAGCGGCGGCTATCCCATCTCACGCGACCTTTACTTCTTTGTGAAGGGTGCGCCTTCGCAGCAGGCGCAGGATTACATCGACTATGTGACGTCCGAAAAGATGGACAAGCAGATTCGCGAGGCGGGCTTTATCCCCGTCACCAACGACGAGAAGGGGAGTGAGTAGCATGGAAGCACAGGAAAACTCCCAGACTGAGCAGAATGGTCAGGCGCCCAAGAAGCGCGAGCTGGCGCTCGTATCGCGCAGCACCTATATCAAGGAGAAGGCGCTGCAGTGGATCTTCTTTGCCTGCGCGTTCTTGGCGGTCGTTACCGTCATCCTGATTTTTGTCTTTACCACGTACTCGGCGCTGCCCGTCTTTACCGACATCGGTCTGGCGGACTTCTTTAGCTTTACGTGGGCGCCCTCTGAGGGTCGCTACGGCATCGTGTCGCTGCTTGCCGGCTCGGGTCTGGTGACCGTCGGCGCGCTCGCCATGGGTGTGCCCCTAGGCGTGGGCACGGCCGTGTATCTGGTCGAGATCGCCAGCAAGCGCGTGCGCAAGCTCATCAGCCCTGCCGTTGACCTGTTGGCCGGCATCCCTTCTATCATCTATGGCTTCTTTGGCATGATCATCATCCGCCCGTTTATCGCACAACTGACCGGCGGTCTTGGTTTTGGCGCGCTGACGGCGTGGTTCGTGCTCGCCATTATGATCGTGCCCACCATCACGACGCTTACCATCGATGCTCTCAATTCCATTCCCATGGGCATTCGCGAGGCATCGTATGCCATGGGCGCCACTAAGTGGCAGACTATCTATAAGGTCGTGTTACCTGCCGCCAAGCTGGGTATCGTGGATGCCATCGTGCTGGGTATGGGCCGTGCCATCGGCGAGACCATGGCCGTGCTCATGGTCGTGGGTAACGCCCCGGTTATTCCCGACAGCATTGCGAGCCCCATCTCGACGCTCACGAGCCAGATTGCGCTCGACATGAGCTATTCCTCTGGTCTGCATCGCTCGGCGCTGTTCGGCATGGGCGTGGTCCTGTTTATCATTTCCGCCACGCTGGTGGGCATCGTCCGCCTGGTTTCCAAGAAGAAGAGGGGGTAGGCTATGTCCGATTCCGTTGACACGACGGTCGATACGACCTCATCGCGCGAGCGCATCAAGCGTGCCCTTTCCCACGGCAAGAAGGGCCGCATCAACAAGGACCTGTCCAACAAGATCATGCTTGGCGTGTTCCGTGCCGCGGCATACATCACCACGCTGGTGCTGGTCGCTATCATCGCCTACGTGGTCATCAACGGCCTGCCACACATCTCGCTCGACTTTATCTTCGGTTGGCCCCAGGGCGTCAACGCCGAGGGCGGTATTTGGCCCACGATCGTCTCGACCGTCTATGTGACGGCGCTCGCCATGCTTATCTGCACGCCGATCGCTGTGCTGGCAGCCGTCTATCTGGCCGAGTACGCCAAGCAGGGCAAGATCGTCGAGCTCATTCGCTACGCTGCTGACGCTTTGGCCTCGGTGCCCTCCATCGTTATGGGCCTGTTTGGCTACGCCTTGTTTGTCGAGGCTATGGGTCTGGGCCTTTCGATGGTCTCGGCCGCTCTGGCGCTTGCGCTCTTGATGCTTCCCATCGTCATGCGCACCACCGAAGAGGCCATTCGCGCCGTTCCGCGCTATATCCGTTGGGGCGCGTATGGCCTGGGCGCCACCAAGTGGCAGGTTGTCTCCAAGATCGTGCTTCCTTCTGCCTTTGGCCGTATTGCCACGGGCATTGTCCTTGCCATCGGCCGTGCCATTGGCGAGACCGCCGTGGTGCTCTACACCATGGGCCAAGCCATCAATCTACCTATCTCGCCGCTCGATTCCGGCCGCCCCATGACGGTTCACCTGTACCTGCTTGCCAACGACGGCATCAACATGAACGCAGCCTACGGCACCGCGCTCTTGCTGATGGTGATCATTCTGGCCTTCAACCTGTTTGCGCGCTTCCTGTCGCGCAAGCGTCGCTAGTTAAGGAGTCCCATGTCCGTTTATCAGTCCGCTCCCACGCTGGAGCAAGCGGCCATTACGGCCAAGGATTTCAACTTTTGGTACGGTGACTTTCATGCGCTGACGGGGCTCGACCTCAACATCGCCAAAAACGCCATCACCTCCTTCATTGGCCCTTCGGGCTGCGGCAAGTCGACGTTTTTGCGCTGCATCAACCGCATGAATGACCTGATCGAGGGTACGCGCGTCGAGGGCACCATGACGCTCGACGGCAATGATATCTATGCCGAGGGCGTCGACCCGGTCGACCTCCGTCGTCGCGTGGGCATGATCTTTCAGCAGCCCAACCCGTTTCCCAAATCCATCTACGAGAATGTCGCCTTTGGCCCTCGTCTACAGGGCGTGACTAGCAAAAGCGACCTCGATGACATCGTGGAAGAATCGCTCAAGCGCGCCAACCTCTGGAAAGAGGTATCCAATCAGCTCAACAAGGATGGTTTGGCGCTCTCGGGCGGTCAGCAGCAGCGTCTGTGCATCGCGCGCGTGCTTGCGGTGCAACCCGATGTTCTCCTGATGGACGAGCCCTGCTCCGCCATCGACCCCACGTCCGTCTCTAAGGTCGAGGATCTGATGGCCGAGCTGGCGCCCGAGATGACGATCATCATCGTCACGCATTCAATGCAGCAGGCAGCTCGCATCAGCGACTACACCGCATTCTTCTTGCAGGAAGTTGCCGGCGAGCCCGCCACGCTCATCGAGTATGGTCAAACCGACGCGATCTTCACCAACCCGGTGGACTCGCGGACGGAAGACTATATCACCGGCCGCTTTGGCTGATCGGTGCGACTAGTCCCAAGCCGTCGGACCTGGTCCGGTGCGTATTCACTGTGCGGGCTGCATGACCGCACCCAACTGATTGGAGTGAACCATGCGCAAACTGTTTTCCCGTCAGCTCGTCGAGGCCCGTCACGAGATGCTGAGCATCTATGAGGCCGTCGATCTGGCTCTCCACGATGCCGTGAAGGCCTATGTGACCGACGACCGCAAGCTCGCCACCAAGACCAAGAAACGCACGCTTTCGATTGACGCGCGCTGCGCCAACCTGGAGGCCGTCTGCTACAACCTGATCGCCACGCAGTCACCGGTCGCCTCCGACTTCCGCCTGCTTCAGACGATCATCTATGTCGACTTTAACCTGCAGCGCATGACCGATAAAGTCCGTCAGATCTGCCGTGCCACGCGTCATATGATCAAGGCCGACATCTCGCTGCCCAAGGAGCTTGTCGGCACGGTTGAGGCCGAGGCTGAGGCCGTCTACCAGGTGCTGGGCTCTTCGCTTTCTGCGCTCGTCACCAATGACATGTCCATCATCTGCAATCTGGCCGTCGAGGACGAGCCAGTGCACGCCGCCTACGAGAAGTTCTTCCGCACCTTTAACCGTATGGATACGGGCGATTTTATGGACGACGACAGCAACTATGACGACCTGCGCCGCGCCATCATGGTTTCGCGCTACCTCGATCGCATCGCTTCCATTTCCATCGATGCCGCTTGCCGTCTGACCTTCCTGTTGACTGGTCAGCGTATGAACGCCGGCGATATCGCCCGTGTGGACGAGGATGAGCTCGAGAGCATGCGCGTGCCTTCGGGCGAGGGTGTTATCATGAGGCCCGCCGTCGACGCTCGCTACGTTGCCAAGGTGCCCGCCAACGAGGTCAGCGAGGGTCTTCGCTACCTGCTCGATCATCTTGAGGACGAGGACGATGGCGAGGACGACGAGGAGTAAGTGACCCCGTTCGTCGAAAGATTGTAAATACCTAAGTGAGCGCGGCCTTGCACATGCGGGACCGCGCTCTTGCGTTAGCATGGGACTACTTGTTTGGCTGTCAGCGGAGGCGATTAGCAATGGATAACTATGTGGACTTGATGCGCGCTCGCCGCGAGCAGATTCTGGAACGTTTTTATGCGGCGCTCGATCGCGCGGGCCGCCCCCACGACGCCGCGGGCCTCATTGCCGTGTCCAAGACCGTTGGTGTCGATGAGACCGTTGCCGCCATCCAAGCGGGGTATCGCCATTTTGCCGAGAACCGCCCGCAGGAGCTGGTTCGCAAGCTCACGGGTCTGGCGGAGCATCCGGAGCTGCCCGAGGTGCGCTTCGATATGATCGGCAACCTGCAGACCAATAAGATCAATGCGGTGCTGAGCTCAGCCGAGCTGATTCACTCGGTGGGTTCGCTGCATCTGGCACAGGCGATCTCGAGCCGTGCTGTCCGCAAGATTGAGGCAGGCGAGCTCGCCGGCCCCCAGCGTGTGCTCATCGAGGTCAATGTGAGTGGTGAGGAGTCGAAGGGAGGCTTTTCGCCCGATGAGATTCGCGCCGCCGCGGGTGAGCTTGCGGAACTTGAGGGAATTTGCGTACAGGGGCTTATGACTATGGCGCCCCGGGGGAATAAGGATGTGGCACGCCGCACCTTTGCGGGGCTTCGTGAGCTGAGGGATGAGCTGGAGGCGGCGCATCCCGATTTGAACCTGCCTGAGCTTTCCTGCGGCATGAGCGAGGACTTTGAGCCTGCCCTTGAGGAGGGCTCTACGCTCGTTCGCCTGGGCAGGGTAGTATTTAGCCCGGAGTTTGCAGTAAAATAAGGCTCTGAAGTGCGCACTGATTATCGGGGCGCCTGCACTAAACCGCGAGAGGACACAACCATGGGCTTCCTTGACGAGATTAAAAATAAGATGCACCTGGGCGGCCAGCAGGGTTACGACCAGGGTTATGGCCAGGACGACGACTACGGCTACGATGACGGCTATGACGATAGTTATCAGGGCAACGGCTACAGCGGTGCTTCGGGCGAGGGCTTCTACACCCAAGACGAGCCGAGCAACGGCCTGCTTGGTCAGACGCGCCGCGGTGAAGCTGAGTCGGTTGCCGTGTATACGCGCTCCGGTCAGCTGGTCGGCGATGACTCCCGCCATGCCACGACGTATAACCCGCCTTCGCGCTCGCAGGACAGCGTTGCGAGCGGTTATCGTCCTGGTGCCTATGACACGCCGTCGAGCTACGCCGAGAACACCCGCGCCCGTGCCGCCGCTGCACCCGCGCCTGCACCGAGCGATGCCTCGGCCTATGCGAGCAATATCATCAACGCCACGCCGCAGCTGCCGGCCTATGTCCTGCGCCCCGAGAGCTATGACGACGTGGAGACCGTGGTGCGCCGCGTTCGCACCAAGCAGCCTGTCGCACTGATTTTTGTGGGCGTACGCACCGAAGTTGCCAAGCGCGTCTTGGACTTCTCTTACGGCTTTGCCTGCGGTCTGGGCGCCACGGTCAAGGAGGTAGGCGACCGCGTGTTCATGGTGCTGCCCGCCGGTTGCGAGGTCAAAGATTCCGATCTCAAGAAGCTTCGTGCCGACGGCTACCTTAAGTAAAGACAAGACGAGGAGATTCCCATCAACATCTACACTATCGTCCAGCTGGTCAACACGCTGTTCAACTTCTATTCCACGCTCATTGTCGTCTACTGCTTTATGACGTGGATTCCCATGAAGCAGGGTGGTTTACTTCAGGATATTGCTGCGGTGCTCGATAGCGTGTGCGGTCCGTGGCTCAACCTGTTCCGTCGTTTCATTCCGCCGATGGGCGGTATCGATTTTTCGCCGGTCGTTGCGATTATTGCGTTGCAGTTGGTGCAGAGGCTGGTTCTGCAGCTTCTTATAGGTATACTCGTGTAGAACTGACTTAGTAACTTACGTCGGGCGTGTAGCGCCGAGGCGATGAAAAAGGAGACTTGTTATGGCTATTACCCCTGCAGACATCCAGGCTCAGACTTTCTCTGAGGCCAAGCGTGGCTACGATCCTGCCGAGGTCGACGTCTTCTTGGAGACACTGTCCTCCGAGGTTGACGCTATGCTCGCTAAGATCGTCGACCTTAAGGGTCGTCTGACTGCTACCGAGCAGCAGCTTGCCGATGCGCAGGCTCAGCTTGCCCAGGCTCAGGATGCCACCGCCCAAGCCGTTCCTGCCGCCCCCGTGGCTGCTCCCGCCCCTGACTTCTCCGCTCAGGAGCGCCAGATTTCCGCTGCCCTGATCGCTGCCCAGCAGACCGCTGAGACCATCGTCAACGATGCCAACGAGAACGCTGAGCGTATCCGCAACGAGGCTGACGCCAAGGCCCGCGAGGTTATCCGCCAGGCTCTGACCGAAAAGCAGGCCGAGCTCGAGGAAATCGATCGTCTCAAGGCTTCCCGTGAGGAGTTCAAGGCCGAGTATCTCAAGCTCATCCAGCACTTCATGGACGATGCCCAGAACTCCTTCCCGGCCGACCTCATGGCCTCCACGCCGGTCGGTTCTGCCGCTTCTCCTGCGGTGACTGTTCCCGCCGAGCCGCTGCCCGTCGCTGACCCGGTTGTCCCCGTGGCCGATCCCTTTGCCCCGATCGACAACTTTGCTGCCGACGACCTGGACTAACATTCGGCCTACAATTTAGTGCCTAGAAAGGACCCGCAGCTTGCGGGTCCTTTTTTATGACTGTGCCGGGGTGCGTAACATAAAAAACCGAGCCCTGCACATAGTGGCGCAGAACTCGGCGAACGGGTGAGCGGTCAAGGGTAGGTTTTAAGGCATGTCCCAAAAATCTACTTGAGGAGGAAGTCGGAGAGGGGAATGGTGCGGGCCTCGCGATGCTCGGGGTCTGCGATGTGGTCGGCAGGATAGCCACAGACGAGCATGTGATAGGGATAGACACCCTCGGGCAGGTTGAACTGCTCGCGGGCTAGCTCGGGCTTAAAATGGCACACCCAGCACGTTCCTAGACCCTGCTCGGTGGCCTCCATCATCATCTGATCACACACGATGGACGTATCGATTTCACTGGAATTCATCTGGTCATACGGGCGTACCCAAGCATCATCGGTAACGCTGCAAATAAGGAAGATGAGCGGAGCGCCAAAGATAGACCCATCACGAGCAAACCGAGGCTGACAAGCAGCAGCCTTCTCCAGAAGCTCGGGCGTATCCAACACCATCACACGAGAAGGATGATTATTACAAGCAGAAGGAGCAATGCGCCCAGCCTCAACAATGGCATCCACCACAGCCTGCTCAACAGAACGATTCTCAAACTCGCGACAAGAATACCGAGACCGAGCCAGATCCAAATAAGACATACAAGCCCTCCAACAATTAAAAATCAAACAAACCCAAAGTAACCCAAACAATACCCAAAGCAGCAATCAGCCAAACGCTCATCAAGGGCCAAAGTGTCCGAACGGGTACCATAGGTCCCTTCAGCCAAACCCCCATCGCGCTAAATCTATCAGCCAAAGTTCCCAATGGTGGTGCATAAGGGAGCGGGCCCGGCCACTAATAACCTTTTGAACGACTCTGCTTGCAGCCGGAGTGAAAAAGGTTATTAGTGGCCGGGCCCGCGACCGGTGGGACATGTACCCCCAATTAACTGTTCTTCATGACGATCGAATCCACGACATCGGCCACATTCTCGCAGCAGTCGGCGCAGTACTCCAGGAAGGCGTACACGTCACGCCAAGCGATGACCTCGAGCGGGTCCTTGCCGTTAACGTGCAGGTTACGCATGGCGTTGATATAGAGCTCGTCGGCCTCGGACTCGATGGTGTTGATCTGGATGACGAGCTCGCGCAGCGTCTTGGACTTGCGGTAGTTGGGCAGCTCGACCATCAGGTCCTTCATGGCGCGGCAGGCGTCGGTCACCTTGTGGGCGATGACGATGGCGTCGGGATGGATGCTCTGGATGTTGGTGAAGTAGACGCGCTGCACGACGCCCTCGATACGGTCGAGTACGGTGTCGAGCGAGCAGCTCATCAGATCCAGGTCCTCGCGCTCAAGCGGGGTGATAAAGGCCGTGAGCAGGGCGTCCTCAAGCTCATGGTGCTTCTTGTCGGCCGCATGCTCGATCGCGTGCATCTTGTCGAGCATATCGTGAATCTTCGCGGGATCGAAGTTCTCGAAAATCTTGGTAAGCAGCTCGGCGGCCTGGACGGCAAGGTCGGCGCAGGCGACGTAGTTGTCAAAGTAGAATGAATCGGGTTTCTTTGCCATGAGTGGGTCCTTTCGAGGCGAAGACGGGTGGGCGAAGTTTTGCGGTCCGGATGGACGCTCGGTGTGGCTAGAGGAACATCATGAACAGCTTGGCCATGACAAAGCTGATGAGTCCGCAGGCGGGGAAGGTGAAGAACCAGGTGAACATCATGTCCTTGACGACGCCGAAGTTGATGGCCGAGAGGCGTTTGACGGCACCGACGCCCATGATGGCGCAGGTCTTGATGTGCGTGGAGGACACGGGGATGCCGGTAAGGGTGGCAAGCAGCAGGTTTGCGGCGCCCGCCAGGTCGGCGGAGAAGCCCTGGTACTTTTCGAGCTTGACCATGCTCTGGCCGACGGACTTGATGATGCGCTCGCCGCCCACACTGGTGCCGATGCCCATGGTGGCCGAGCACAGCAGCATGATCCAGATGGGGATGCCGGCGTCGCCGACGCTAGTCTGGCCGTTGGCGAAGGCGACACCTAAAAAGAGCACGCCGATGAACTTCTGTCCATCCTGCGCGCCGTGCATAAAGCTCATGGCCGCGGCACTCGCAATCTGAGCATATTTAAAGAAGACATTGGCACGTCGCCTGTTGGCGGCGGCGAAAAGAATCGAGACGAGTTTGCACAGGATCCAGCCCATGACAAAGCCCAGACCGATGGAGAGCGCCAGGCCGTAGATGACCTTCATCCACTCGTGGACGTTGACGCTGTTCGCGCCGCCGAGGGCGATGGCAGCACCGGTCAGGCCGGCGATAAGGCTGTGGCTTTGCGAGGTGGGGATGCCAAAACGCGACGCTGTGGCGCCGTAGACGACGATGGAGAAGAGCGCCGCGCAGAGGCACGCGAGTGCCATGGTGCTGTTTCCGCCAAAGTCGACGATATGTGAGATGGTGTTGGCGACGCTCGCGTTAAAGTGCGTCATGATGAGCACGCCGAGGAAGTTGAATGCGGCACTCATGAGGATGGCGGCGCGGGCGGGCATGCAGCGCGTGGTGACGCAGGTCGCGATGGCGTTGGGCGCGTCGGTCCATCCATTGACGAAGATGGCGCCCAACGCGAGGATCACGGTGACGGCAAGGACTGGATTCGACACAATTTGGCCGAGGAAGGTTGAGAACGTTACGTCCATATATGGGCTTTCTCGAAGTTTGCAGGCACGTTACAGAAACATGATAAATCGTATCACCTCCTGCGGGTTTCTTTGCCGAGTTCTGATGGGAGAAGTAATTTTTTGGCACTAAAATTGAATATTAGCCCTGTTGACCGTGGGTGTTCTTTTTGCTATCACGCCATGCGGACACGCGCGTTCGCTCCGACATTCCAAAACCACAGCCTGTTCGCTTTACAACATGCAAACATGCGTTCGATAATAGGGGCCATGGAATATCGACAGACAGACGGCAAAACTCGGCGCGTGCACAAGCAGTATGTGGACGTCGTGGCTCGCATTCTCGCGGGCGGACAGGTTGTGCCGGTTACCGTCTGCTGGGTTGACGGTCGCTGCTTTACGATTGACGAGATTGTCTCGTCCACCGGTTTTGGCCTGACGGTTCACGGCATTCGTACGGCAACCTATAAGGTACGTTTTGGCGGGCACGCGACCGAGTTGTATCTGGAGGACCAGACGCGCGAGCGGGCGGACGGCTCGCAGGCACACGTGATGCGTTGGTGGGTTTGGGCGTTTGATCGTACGCTCGAGGGCGAGCGCCGCAGGTAAGAACGCGTGGCGTTCGGGTACAATGGCAGGAAACTTGTCAGCTACGGCGCCGTCGCGGTGCTTTTTGAAAGGACGAAAGTATGAACGATATCCAGGGCTATCAGAATGGCCCCATCGAGACCGGCGCAAGCCGTGCCAAGGAGATGTCGCCGCGCGCGTACAACCTTGTCATGTCTGCTCTGATCTTTTTGGGCTTTTGCGCCATGGGCGCCGGTGCTTACTTTACGAGCACCATGTCGTTTGCGCGCATGATGATGAGCGGCGCCGCTTTGCCGCTGGTCTTTGGCTCATTTATTTTGACCATCGTCGGCATGGTCATGATGTCGGCTGCTGCCAGCAAACAGTCCGTGGGCCTGTCGCTCGTGGGCTACGTGGTCTTTGCGAGCACCTTTGGCCTGACGGCGTCGTTTGGTCTTGCCAACTACGACCTGCCTACCATTAACACCGCCTTTATCGCCACGGCCGCCATCACCTTTGTCTTTGGTGCGCTGGGCGTGACCTTCCCCAAGTTCTTCCAGCGTGTGTATGGCATTGGTTTTGGCATCTTGCTTGCCACGATTCTGGTCGAGATCGTGCTGATGTTCATGGGCGTTTCGCAGTCCATCACCGACCTGATCGTGATTGTGGTGTTTGCCGGCTTTATTGGCTACGACACCTATGTGGCCACGACGGTGCCGCCTACGCTGCCCAATGCGGTGCTCATGGCGTCCAATCTGTTCGTGGACATTATCAACGTGTTCCTACGCATCCTGAACATCCTCGGCCGTCGCGATTAAAGCGCGGCATTGCGATGCTTCCTGCCGGACACGGTAAAACGATGCGAAAGGCGGTCCTTCGGGGCCGTCTTTTTTGTGCGCGGCGGGGTATCATGGATGGGAAAAGCCGATAGCGGCAGCGACAGGAAAGGTGGCCATGTATGGCAGACGTCGACAACAGGAACCGTAACCGCAGGTCCAACCGAGCGGGTCAGCCCAATCCCAAGCGCGAGGCCCGTGCCAAGGCCGCCGAGCGCCATGTGATGACTGTGTCCGAGGCCTGCGCCAAGGATATCGAGCGTTCGCTTGCTGGTGTTCGCGAGTTTGACGGCATGCCCGCCGGCTTTGTCGCGGCGATGAAGGCCAAGGTTCAGACTGCTGTGGCCCCCGAAGAGCAGGTCGCCGAGGACGTCGAGAACGCGGAGACTGCCGAGGTTGAGGCGGCGCCCGAGACCGAGGCGGCGCCCGAGCCCGTCGAGGAGCCTGCCGAGGAAATCGCCGAAGCTGAGTCCGCGCCTGCTGAGGAGCCCGCTCCGGTCCTGCCCGAGGTCACTGTGCTTGATGCCTCCGCCACGCAGGCAATCCTCGATAACGGTCGCGGCTATGCGCAGTTCTGCGACATGGCCGTGCTCGCCTTTGCCTCGTTTACCAATCCGGGCGGTGGATATATTCAGGGTTATCTGGGCCAGGAGGCCACGTTGTGCGCCGATTCGTATCTGTACAACGTCCTCGATAAGCAGCGTAAATGGTACGGTGAGAACCGTCGCCGCAACATCAACTGTGAGCTGTACCGCAACCGTGCGCTGGTGGTGCCCGCGGTGCGCTTCGAGCGCAAGCATGTGCACGCCTATGCCGACGTGATCGTCGCCGCTGCACCCAACGCCAAGCGTGCTCGCCAGGAGTACCGCGTGAGCGACGATGCCTTGCTTGACGCCCTGCGCGACCGCATTCGCTTTGTGCTTGCTATCTGCGATGAGCTTGGCCGCGAGAAGCTCGTACTGGGTGCTTGGGGCTGCGAGAACAACGGCTTTGACGCAGAGGCCGTGGCCGAGCTCTTCCGCAAGGAGCTCGCATCGGGCGACTTCAAGGTCAAGCAGGTCTTCTTTGCCGTGCCCTCTACGCGCTGGGACGAGGACTTCGCCAAATTCGAGCACGTGCTGGCAAGCTTCCCCGAGCAAAACGAGGAGTCCTATGCTCAGGTTGCCGCCCGCGCCGCAGCCGCCCGTGCCGCCGAGCAGGCTCAGACCGCTGCCGAGGATGACGAGGATGACGACGACTGGCGCAAGTACCTGTAAACGGTGCTCGTGATGCGATATACCGAGCCGACGGGAGAGGCTGCTCCTGTCGGCTTTTTATTGAGTGGGGAGCTTACGATGAAAAACGTTCTGTGCTTTGGTGACAGCAACACCTATGGTTACGATCCGGCGGGCATGCGCGACGGTACCGCGGTGCGCTATGCGCAGGATGTGCGCTGGTGTGGCGTGGTCCAACGTGACTTAGGCGAGGGCTGGCATGTAATTGAAGAAGGCCTCAACGGCCGCACGACGGTACGCGACGACATGTGCCATCTGGACACTAACCTCAACGGCATTCGCGCGCTTCCGATGCTGCTCGAGGCTCATAAGCCGCTGGACGCCATTGTGATCATGCTGGGCACCAACGACTGTAAGACGGTCTTTAACGTGACAGCTTCCGATATCGCCCGTGGCGCCATGGCGCTGATTCGCGCCGTCCGCGCGTTTCCGTGGACCGACGCTGCGCCTTGCCCGCGCATCCTGCTGATGGCTCCTATCAAGATCAAGCCGCAGATCGCCGATGTATATATGACCGATTTTGACGAGCGTTCCGTCGAGGCATCTGAACATTTTGGCGAGTACTATGCGCACGTGGCCGAGCAGTTTGGCTGCGACTTTTTGAATGCCGCCGAGTTTGCCGAGCCGGGCGATATCGACTATCTGCATATGATGCCCGAAAGCCACGAGAGCTTGGGACATGCCGTGGCAGCCAAGCTCCAAGAGATGCTCGGTGAGTAGCGCGACCCCAAGCCACCGCAAAGGGGGCAGGCACCTTTGTGGTGGTTTTGCCCGGGTAAACGAACGGATTGGCTGCCATATGGGCATGGACGAGCTCATCGACCTCTTTGCCGAGGGCGATGAGCTCGTCTCCAATACCGCTTTTGAGGATTTGGATCTTGCCTGCGACGTGGCGAACGGCGCGACCTTCGATGGCGTCGTGTTCCGATCTTGCGAGTTCGATAGCGTTGACTGGAGCGGCTCGACGTTTCGCGACGTGGTGTTTCGCGGTTGCCGCTTTATCCGCTGCAACATGGAAGGCTGCTGGCTCAACCGCTGCGACTTCGTTGACTGCTCGGCGCCGGGGCTCAACTTGCTCAGGGCGCGTCTGTCGAGCGTGTCGTTTACATCGTGCGATTTGAGCTATGCGAACCTTTCGGAGGGACGCATTGGCCCCATGGCTGCGCATGACACGCGTTTGACCGAGGCCGCGTTTCAGGGTGCCAAGCTGGGTCAGATACGCCTGGATGGCTGTGACCTGACGCGTATGGATGTGTTTAAGACGTCGCTTTCCGGCGTGGATGTATCGCGTTGTACATTCGCGGCGCCCGTTGTTTCGGGCGATTACCATGAGTTGCGTGGCTTGACGGTCAATGCCGAGCAGGCGCTGGCACTCTCGGGTTTGTTGGGAATTCAACTCGCCGACGACTAGACGTCAAAAAGGGAAAACCGCCGCAAAGGTGCCTGTCCCCTTTGCGGCGGTTTTGGGCTGCGAATCTTAATATTGCCACATGTGGTTGACGGGGCCAGAGCCTTTGCCCATGTTCAGGCCGGCGGCCAGAGCGCCTGTCAGGTATGCCTTGCCGGCGTTGACGGCGTCGGCAAGATCCATGCCCTGCGCCAATGCGCAGGCGATGGCGGATGAAAGCGTGCAGCCGGTGCCATGCGTGTTGCCGGTCTCGATGCGCTTGTGGCGGAACCACGTGGTGAGCGGATCGCCCATATGGTTGCCTTCGTTATCGAGTGGCGCGGGTTCGGCCAATACATCGTTGGCCTCGTTGACAAGATGCCCACCCTTAACGAGGGATGCGCAACCAAAGCGGCGGGTGAGGAGCATGGCGGCGTTTTGCTGCGTGCGCTCGGAATCGACCTCGTAGTCGAGCAGCGCCATGGCCTCGGGAATATTGGGCGTGATAACGGTCGCCAACGGGAACAGGCAGTGGGTGAGCGCCTCGGCAGCATCCTCGGCGATGAGGCGAGCGCCCGAGGTGGCAACCATGACGGGGTCGACGACGATATTCTGCGCATCCCAGGCGCTCAAGCGCTCGGCGATAACCTCGATAATCTCGGCAGAGGAGACCATGCCGATTTTGACGGCGTTGGGGCGGATATCGTCAAAGACGGCATCGATCTGCGCCGCGACAATATCGGGGGAGATGTCCTGCACGGCGGTGACGCCCAGGGTGTTCTGTGCGGTGATGGCCGTGATGGCCGTCTCGGCATACAGACGGTGCGCCGTGATAGTCTTGATATCGGCCTGAATGCCGGCGCCGCCGCTGGAATCGGATCCTGCGATGGACAGGACGGCAGGTACCTTGCTGCGATCCATGTTCGCTCCCTTGTTCGGTCGGATTCAAATGGGTCTTCAATCCGCATTATAAAGATGCCCGGGCCGGCTGTATGCCGATCCCGGGCGGGCGGTGCAATCTTTACGTAAATATAAGCAAATGTTCACACGTCAACAATTGACGAGCACCTTGTGTTCGATTGCGGCTCCGATGACGCGTTAGTCCTCCATGCCGAGGTCGATTGTCGTGCCTTCGAACACCTTGTTGACGGTGCGAACGGCGCACATCTTGCCGCACATGGTGCAGGTGCCCTCGGTGGCGGCGGGGGATTCCTCGTAGCGCTTGCGGCTCGTGACCGGGTCGAGGGCGCACTTCCACATGGCGTCCCAGTCGAGTTTGCGGCGTGCCTGGCCCATCTTGTCGTCCATGTCACGGGCGTGCGGTACCTTCTTGGCGATGTCGGCGGCGTGCGCGGCGATCTTGGTGGCCATGAGGCCATCGAGCACGTTCTGCGCGTTGGGCAGGCACAGGTGCTCGGCCGGCGTTACGTAGCACAGGAAGTCGGCTCCAGAGCTGGCAGAGATAGCGCCACCGATCGCGGCGGTGATGTGGTCGTAGCCCACGCCGATATCGGTCACCAGGGGCCCGAGCACATAGAACGGGGCGTTGTGGCACAGGCGCTTCTGCAGCTTCATATTGGCGGCAATCTCATCGAGCGCCATGTGACCCGGGCCCTCGACCATGACCTGGACGCCGGCGGCCCAAGCGCGCTTGCACAGCTTGCCCAGCTCGATCATCTCGGCGGTCTCGGTGGCGTCGTTGGAGTCGTAGAGGCAGCCCGGGCGGCAGGAGTCGCCGAGCGAGATCGTCACGTCGTACTCGTGGCAGATTTCGAGCACCTCGTCGTAGAACTCGTAGAAGGGGTTCTCGTTGCCGGTGACCTCCATCCAGCCAAACAGCAGCGAGCCGCCGCGGCTGACGATGTTCATGAGGCGGCCGGTCTCCTTAAAGGTCTTGGTGACCGACTTGTTGATGCCGCAGTGGATGGTCATAAAGTCCACACCGTCCTCGGCGTGCGCGCGCACGACCTCGAACAGGTCATCCTTGGTAAGCTTGACCAGCGGCTTTTCCATGTAGCCGATGGCGTCGTACATGGGGACGGTGCCCACCATGAGCGGCGTCTCGTCGATGAGCTGCTGGCGGAACTGGCGCGTCTTGCCCGAGTTGGAAAGGTCCATGATGGCGTCGGCGCCAAAGTCCTCGGCGATCTTGACCTTCTTCCATTCCTCGGCGGCATCGGCTTTATCGCCCGAGATGCCCAGGTTGACGTTGACCTTAGTAGACAGGCCCTCGCCGACACCAAAGGCGCGCATGCCTTTTTTGATGTGCACGATGTTGGCGGGAATGGCGATGCGGCCGTCGGCCACGCGCTCGCGGATGTACTCGGGGTCGCGATGCTCGCGCTCGGCGACTTCCTTCATCTGCGGCGTGATCTGCCCGGCGCGGGCGAAGTCGATTTGCGTGACGAGCTTGGGCTCGGTCTGTGTGCTCATTGGCACGGCTCCCTTCGTTGGCATTACCCATATCAGGTTTGCGGGTCAGGGCGGGCGCGCCCAGTCTCAGCCTGCCGTCTTGTCCTGCAAGCTCCCCGTTTATGTAATGGGCTCAAGTATAGCTCGAATGGGTACGATTGGCCTAACGAGCGTGCCTGTGGGGAGGCGAACATGGAAGACAAGCATCTATATCGAGAGACGCAATGGGATGTATCGGCCGAGGAAAGCCGTGCGCACCATGGCCTTGTCGCGATTGGTTTTGCGGTGCTTGCCGTGCTGGTGATTGCCTTTTGTATCTGGACGTTTGGCGGTCACGGCGGCGCTGCATGGGAGTTCGAGGCCGACGATGCCCTGCCGATCATGACAGTGAAGGTTACGGGCGGCAATACCGTTGCCGCGCCGGGCGACTATTGGTATTCGCGCGATGGATTTGTCCAGCTTCAGCTGAGCGGTGGGTCTATTCCTGGTGAGGAAATCGAACGCGTGACGTATGATGCGGCGCTCAAAACGCTGACGGTGAAGCTCAAGAATCAGGGCGACGTGCCTACGACTATGGATATCGCGCTGACGGAATGGCGCTTGGAGCCCCCATCGGGTGTTGCGGTGTCCGAGGTAGAGCACGTTAAGATTACCTACCAAGATGGCTCGACAAACGAAGTTGGCAAAGCCGACGGCTTGGCGGAATAGACCCCGTGCCTAGGCAGCACATTCAAAAGTAGCGGTGGTCCTACAAGGTCTGTTCGTTCAGGAAGACCAAAGTGTTCTTATTCGAAAGCTCGGGAAAGTGACGATAACCAACGTCAAACGCGGTGAGCCCGCTTGCATCCTCGAGCTTGTTTTCTGCCATCCAGCGCACCATGGAACCACGTGCCTTTTTGCTGGCGGTCGAGCGCTGGATGGGCTTGCCGTTGCGGATGCCTTCGCCAAAGAGGCACGTGACGACCGTGGCGTCGCCCGCGAGATGGGGCAGAACGGCTTTGGCGTACTCTACGCTGGCGAGGTTGACGATCGTGGTGTTTGAGCCTGCCGGGGCGATAGCCCGCGCGAGCTTGTCGCTCCAAAACGCATAGAGGTCTGGGGCATCGTCAACGGCGAGCTTCGCGCCCATCTCCAGCCGATATGGTTCGACGGCATGAAAGGGGCGAACGCACCCGTAGAGGCCAGAGAGGGTCCACAGGTGGCTTTGCAGCCATGCGAGCTGCGCGGAATCCATCACCTCGGGCGCCATGCTCTGGTATTGAATGCCGTGGTAGGACATGACGGCAGGGGAGAGGTGACAGGCGAGTGCGGGATTGTCGAGATCGCCGTTTTTCAGGATGGGCCCGAACTCATGCAGGGTGTTGAGGCAAGGCCCCAGCAGTTTGTCACTCACGTTCCATAGCGCCTGCAGACTGTCGCTGCCTTCATTCCGCTCGATATCTAGCAGTGCGCGGTGGAGGCGAGCCGTCTCGCGCGCAAAGGGTGGAATGCCCAGGACTTCAAAAGCATCTTGGGCCGCGCGCATCTGCTTGGCGGGCGAAATGACGACCTGCAGCATGGACTCTCCTCTGCCAAAAAGGAAGTTGCGGTGGAATACGGTCTGTTTTGGCCGTTTATGGGCCAGTTTAGTCTGTATTTCACCGCAACTGATGAAGGGTTGGTTACGCGCGCTCGATGAAGGCCTTGTAGCCGCGATAGGCCTCGTAGATATCGGCCTTGTTAGCGACCTCCCACAGGGCGTGCATGGACAGGACGGCAACGCCAGAGTCGATGACGTTCATGCCGTACTTAGCCATGATGTATGCGATGGTGCCGCCGCCGCCCGCGTTGACGCGACCAAGCTCGCAGGTCTGGAAGTCCACGCCGGCCTCGTCCATGATGTCGCGGATGAGGGCCACATACTCGGCGTCGGCGTCGTTAGAGCCGCCCTTGCCGCGGCTGCCCGTGTACTTGTTAAAGCACAGGCCGCGACCCATAAAGGCTGCGTTCTTGGTTTCGAACTTGCCGGCGTAGCCCGGGTCGAAGCCGGCGGACACGTCGGAGGAGAGCATGCGGCTGCGGGCGAGCGCGCGGCGCAGGGCCAGCGGGCTATCCTCGCCGGCGAGCGTCATGATCTCGGCGACGGTGTTCTCGAAGAAGCGGCTCGTCATGCCGGTGGCACCTACGGAACCGATCTCCTCCTTGTCGACGATGAGTGTGATGCTCGTGCGCTCCACGTTGGCGACGTTGATCTGGGCGAGCATGGACGGATAGGCGCAGACACGGTCGTCGTGGCCATAGCCCAGAATCATGGAGCGGTCGAGGCCCATGTCACGGGCGGGGCCGGCGGGCACGACCTCGATCTCGGCGGAGAGGAAGTCCTCCTCCTCGACGTCGTACTGCTCCTTGAGGATATCCAGGAACATCTGCTTGACGGGCTCCTTGGGAGCGTCCTTGTCGTCCTCGTCAAACTTGACGGGGCGGCCGCCCACGATCACGTCGAGGATCTCGGCGTCGACGGCGTCCTTGGCGGGCTTGGCCATCTGCTCGCTCGAGAGGTGGATCAGCAGGTCGGAGATGGTAAAGACCGGGTCGTCGGCCTTGTCACCGATGTTGATGTCGACGGTGGTGCCGTCCTTTTTGCAGATGACGCCCACGAGTGCGAGCGGGGAAGCGACCCAGTGGTAGCTCTTGACGCCGCCATAGTAGTGCGTGTCGAGATAAGCCATGTCGCCGGCCTCGAAGGCGGGGTTCTGCTTGAGGTCCAGGCGCGGCGAGTCCACGTGGGCGCCCAGGATGTTAAAGCCCTGCTCGAGCGGGGCGGTGCCCAGGTTGACGAGCATGAGGTCCTTGCCGTGGTTGGCGGCGTACACCTTGTCGCCGGCCTTGAGCGCGCGGCCCTCGGCGATCACGGTCTCCAGATTGACGTAGCCCGCCTCCTCGGCCATCTTGATACCGGCCTTGACGCACAGGCGCTCGGTCTTGTTCTCACTCAAAAACTGCTTATAGCCGCGGCAAAGCTCCTCGAGCTCCTCGATCTGCTGTGGCGTGTACTTTTTCCATGCGCAGGGACGCTCCATGACGCAGGCTCCTTTCGGATCGATCGTGCTGGTTGATATACCGTGAGCCATCGTATCACGCGCGGGCCCGCGGCGGCAGGGAAGCCTGATGTGCGGTGGCCGCGGGGCGGGGAGCGTGTAAACTGGTGTGAGCAAACCGTGCCCAGCCCAAAGCGAGGTATTCAATATGTCTGAAAAGCGCCGTACCTTTGCCGTCATCGACGGCAACTCGCTCATGCATCGCGCCTTCCACGCCGTGCCGCCGACCATGAACGCGCCGGACGGTCGCCCCACCAACGCGATCTTTGGTTTTCTGAACATGTTCCTCAAGATGATCGATGCCTTTAATCCCGACGGCGTTGTCGTGGCGTTTGACAAGGGCAAGCCGCGCGTGCGTATGGAGATGCTGCCGCAGTACAAGGCGCAGCGCCCGCCCATGGACCCCGACCTGCACGCGCAGTTCCCCATGATCAAGGAGCTGCTCGCCGCGCTCAACGTGCCCATTTTGCAGTCCGAGGGTTGGGAAGGCGACGATATCCTGGGAACCATGGCGCGCCTGGGCGAGGAGGCCGGCTGCGACATGCTGCTGGTGACCGGCGACCGCGACATGTATCAGCTCGTGACCGAGCACGTCAACGTGGTCTCGACTCGCAAGGGCCTGTCCGACGTGGCGATCATGACGCCCGAGAGCGTGGACGACCTGTATCACGGCATCACGCCGGCGCTCGTGCCCGATTTTTACGGTCTGAAGGGCGATACGTCGGACAACATTCCCGGCGTACCGGGCATCGGCCCCAAAAAGGCGAGTGCGCTCATCGCGCAGTACGGCAGCCTTGACGAGGTCATCGCGCATGCTGACGAGGTCAAGGGCAAGATGGGAGAAAACCTGCGCGCACACATCGACGACGCGCTGCTGAGCCGTAAGGTGGCGACCATCCGCACCGATGCACCCGTTGAGCTCGATTTTGAGGCGACGTCCTTCCCAGCGTTTTCCGCCGATGAGGTTTCCGCGGCGCTGGGCACGCTTGGTATCACCGCCATGCAGAACCGTTTCTTGGCGCTGATCGGCGGCGAGGGCGGGGCAGCTGCCAGCACGTTTGAGATTCCCGCCGTTTTGCGCGCAGCCGCCGGCGATGCTGGCGCGCTTGGTGCCGTTGCGGCTGAGGTCTCCCGCGTGATTGATGCCGGCGAGTGGGTCGCCGCCGTGGTGGACGATGACAAGGAAGAGGGCGCGCTCTTTGGGCTGACGCGCACGCTGTGGTTGGCGACGTCCAAGGGCCTGTTTGCGCTCGAGGAGGGCGACAGCGGTGCGGCGGCTGAGGTTGAGGGCCTCAACTTCGCCCACGGCGTGATTGCCGGCGTGCTCGCGCGTCTGTTTATGGAAGGCCGTGTGGCGAGCCCGGATATGAAGGCGCTTCTGCATGAGCTTTCGCCCATCGATTCTTCTGAGCTCGAGCTCATGGATCCGCTGGCAGTCGATTCCACGCGCATCTTCGATACCGTTGTTGCCGCCTACCTGTTGGATTCCGACCGCTCCGAGTTTGACGAGGTGTATCTGGCCGATACGTATCTGCAGATGGCGCTGCCTGCGGCGCGCGGCGCAGAGGGTGCTGGCGAGGACGCTCCTGCGCCCGCCGCTCGCACGGCGGCCTTGACGCTGGCGCTGGTTGCACCGCTGCGTGACCGCATGGCCCGCGAGAACGCCGCCAACGTGTTCGATGGGATCGAGATGCCGCTCGTGCCGGTGCTTGCCAAGATGGAGCGCGCGGGCATGCTCGTGGACCCCGACCGCCTGCACAGTCTGTCCGAGGGCCTGGCGACCCAGATTGCCGATGTCGAGCGCAGCATTCGCGACCTGGCCGGCGACGAGACCTTTAACATCGGCAGCCCCATGCAACTCTCGCACGTGCTGTTTGATGTTATGGGACTTCCGACCAAGGGCCTCAAAAAGACCAAGCGCGGCTACTATTCGACCAACGCCAAGGTGCTGAGCGACCTTGCCCGCGACCACGAGATCGTGCGCCTGATTTTGGACTGGCGTGAGAAGTCCAAGATTAAGTCGACCTATCTGGACACGCTGGGCCCGCTGCGCCGTGGTGACGGGCGTGTGCACACCACGTACAACCAGACCATCACCGCGACGGGGCGTTTGTCTTCGAGCGACCCCAATCTGCAAAACATTCCGACGCGCTCGGAGCTGGGGCGTACCGTCAAGACGGCGTTCTCGGCGGGCGAGGGCAGCGTCTTTTTGGCGGTGGACTACTCGCAGATCGAGCTGCGCCTGCTCGCGCATCTTTCGGGTGACGAGCACCTGGTGCGCGCCTTCAACGAGGGCGAGGACTTCCATGCCGAGACGGCCGCGCGCGTATTTGGCGTGCCGGTGTCCGAGGTGACACCCGACCTGCGTAGCCGCGCCAAGGCCGTGAACTTTGGCATCGTGTATGGTCAGCAGGCTTACGGCCTGTCGCAGTCGCTGCACATCTCGATGGCCGAGGCGCGCGACATGATTGATCGCTACTACGAGGCCTACCCGGGCGTGCGCACGTTCCTCGACAATGTGGTGGCGCGAGCCAAGCAGACGGGCTATGCCGAGACCATGTATGGCCGCAGACGCCATATTCCCGAGCTCAAGGCCAAAAACCCACAGCTCCGCGGCTTTGGTGAGCGCACGGCCATGAACCACCCCATGCAGGGCACCGCCGCCGACATCATCAAGATCGCCATGGCCCGCGTAAGCCGCCGCCTGGAAGAAGAGGGTTTTGCCGCCCACATGATCTTGCAGGTACACGACGAACTGGACTTTGAGTGCCCCGTCGATGAAGTCGAGCGCCTAACCACCATGGTCCGCGACGTCATGGAACACGTCGTAGACCTCCGAGTACCCCTCATTGCCGAAGCCAGCACCGGCATAACCTGGGCCGACGCGAAATAGGAAAACACTCCGTAAGGCAAGCTCGCCCAAGACGCAAGCCCCCACATACTTAAGATTTGGGACAAACACTACTGATTAATTTGTCCCACAGTAACCAAAACAGAGGGGAGCCCCTTCCAACAAGGGGCTCCCCTCTGCTCAAATCATTTCAGCTAAGTATCTAGACACTCAAGACGCCATCTTGGCGGCAGGAAAGTAAACCTAGGACCTGGCCGGGCGGCGCGGATTAGTTTTTCGTAGATTCCGCACGAGCCGGAAAGCACTTAATGTGCTTTCCGAGCGAGCCCAGGACCTGACCGAACAAAAATCAAACGGCCGGCCCCGGGCATGGCGGCGAGTTTAACGAGCCGCCAGGATGGCGTCGATGAGCGTCAGTACGCCCCCGTCGTTGTTGCTCGGAATGCGCCACTTGGCATGCGCGTTCATGTGCTCCTCGGCATTGTCCACGATAAAGCTATGCCCGACGCGCTCCAGCATGGGGATGTCGTTGTACGTATCGCCCACGGCAGCGGCGTCGGCGATATCGATGCCCAGGCGCTCGCAGAGATGTGCTACGCCCGACCCCTTGTCGACGCCCAGATTCATAAAGTCGATCCACTCGCGGCCCGCATTGGTGACGTAGAGTTTGTCCGAGAACTCGGGGCTGTAGTCCTCGCGAAACGCTGGCTCGGCATCGTAGGCGGGGAAGAAGATCGAAATCTTGTTAGACTCGATGTCAATGCCCTCAAAGCTATCGACGTAGTTGATCGTGTTGTAGTAGACGCTGATCTCGTCGTGGTATTGATGATCGCGGGCAAGTACATAGAACTCGTCGAAGCAGCACAGGACGGGGACAGCGCGCGAATCCTCCGAGGCGCGGCTCAAGACCTGCTGATACAGCGCCACGTCGATAGTGCTCTTATAGATATAGTTGCCGCGGTAGATAACGCACGCGCCGTTATCGGGGCAAAAAGCGATGCGGCTCTTGATGTCCTCAAACATCTCCTCGAGTTTGGGGGCGGGGCGTCCGCTGGCGGGGCAGAACACGATGCCAGCCTCGGCGAGCTTGTCCAGGCGCTCGTCGAGGCCCTGAGGCAGCACGCGCTCGTCGGTCAGTAACGTCTTGTCCATATCGACAGCGAGAATCTTAATGTTGCCGATGTTGGCGTCTGATTCGTAAGTCTGCATAAAACGCGCCTTTCGGTTTCCAGAATGTTTCGGGTGATTGACCCTCTACTTGATAGTCGGGCGTATTTTCGCAGGATTGGCGCATATTTGCACCATCATTCACAAAGTAATGAAAAAACTTTTCAGAAATTTGAATTTGTCGCTTGTACAGCAGGCACTTTAGCGTAATATAGCGACCATCGAAAACGGAGACGGAAAAACAACCGCTTACCGAAGAAAAGGTACCGTTTACGATATTAGAATTGCGCCCGGCGATAGGTGAAAGGAGAGGCAGATGCAGTTCGTAAAGATCATCACCACTGCAGATAATGCCATCCGACGCCAGCGCGCAATTTCCCGACGACGATAACAATCGTCTCTGTTCGTATGGGGTGAAATGCCCCAACAGAGTCATTTTGAGGTCGTTGGGTTTTAGCACGATATAAACGCATGTTTCTAGGGCATGCTGTGCTGCTTTTTGCTATTTAACCTGATATTGCACGGTTTTTGACCTCGAAATGACTTGCAACTGACCGATATTCTAACTAGCTACCAAGGGCGAAAGGAAACAGCCATGAGCAAGGAAAAAGTCGTTCTCGCATATTCCGGTGGTCTTGATACATCCGTATGTGTCAAGTGGCTCCAGGACGAGAAGAATCTCGATGTCGTTTGTGTCTGCGGCAACGTGGGCCAGGAGGAGACCGGTCTGGACGCCAAGAAGCAGAAGGCCCTCGACCTGGGCGTTCTGGATTGCCAGGTGCTCGATCTGCGCGACGAGTTCTCCGATGAGTTCCTGACTAAGGCTATCGCCGCAAACTCTATGTACGAGAACAAGTATCCGCTGCTCTCCGCCCTGTCCCGCCCGTTGCTCGCCAAGAAGCTTGTCGAGGTCGCTCACGAGTTTGGCGCGACCTACGTCGCTCACGGCTGCACCGGCAAGGGTAACGACCAGGTTCGTTTTGAGGCTGCCGTCAAGGCCCTCGACCCCGAGCTTAAGGTTATCGCCCCGGTTCGCGAGTGGGATCTTAAGTGCCGTCCCGACGAGGTCGCCTATGCTCACGCCCACAACGTGCCGGTTCCCGAGGGTGCCAACGACAACCCCTATTCCATCGACGACAACCTGTGGGGTCGTGCCATTGAGTGCGGCCACCTGGAGGATCCCTGGAACGAGCCGCTCGACGACGCCTGGGTTATGACCAAGAATCCCGAGGACACGCCCGACACCCCGACGTATACCGAGATTGAGTTTGAGGCCGGCAAGCCCGTCGCCGTCGACGGCAAGAAGATGAAGCTCTCCGAGATCATCATCGCACTCAACAAGATCTCGGGCGACAACGGCTTTGGCCGTCTCGACCTGGTCGAGGACCGTCTGGTGGGCCTTAAGAGCCGCGAGTGCTATGAGGTTCCCGGCGCCCTGACGCTCATCACCGCCCACAAGGCACTCGAGGATATCTGCGTCGAGGGCGACCTGCTCAAGACCAAGATTAAGCTCGAGCAGGATTGGGCCACCGCCGTGTACAACGGCCAGTGGTACAGCCCGCTCAAAAACGCGCTCGATGCCTTTATGGCCGACACCCAGAAGTTCGTGACCGGCACCGTCCGTCTGAAGTTCTTTAAGGGCAACTGCCATGTCGTCGGCCGCAAGAGCCCGTTTAGCCTGTATGACTACGGTCTGGCTACCTACGACCGCGACACTACGTTTGACGAGAAGGCCAGCGCCGGCTTTATCGAGATCGATACGCTGTCGCTCAAGACGTGGGCTAAGGTCCAGGGCCCCAGCTCTGCTGCCGCCCAGGCCTAGCGCCTCCTTCCTTTGGTATCCGCGCGGCCCATCCGCGTGATACATAACGGGCGCATGGGGTCCCTGCCTTTCGTTATGCTTGCTGACACTTCTTAACATCGGTGGCCCCTACGTTCCGCCCGCATATATGATGCCGCGTCTGCGGCTGAGTCCGAGCCCCGCCGGGGTTGTCCGGCGGGGCTCCTCCTATCAATTTGACGGCCCTGCGCCTATATATATGGGGAGTATCCATTATGTTCAATGCTATCGCGCATGCTTTACTTGCCCTCGCGCCCGAGTTCGATGCTGCAAAGGTCGAGGACGTTCCTATGAGCCTAAAGGCCTGGATCGATGGTTCGCAGGGCAACATTCGGAGGGAGACGTTGGGCGCCAAGTGCATGGCGCGTCACTTCTTTGCAAATTAGCTATATGGCCTCGCACATGGTGGGGAATATGCAAAACTAGCGGTTGAGAAATCGCTTTAGCGACAGGGCGCATTGCTTTGGGCGCTTGTTTTGGGATTTGATGAAAGGGGACGGTTCCATGGCTCTTTGGGGCGGTCGTTTTGAGGCAGGCGTGGCCGAGGTCACGCAGGAGTTTGGCGCGTCGTTGCCGGTTGACAAACATCTCTATAAGCAGGATATCGCCGGATCTAAGGCACATGCCAAGATGCTGGCGGCCCAGGGCATTATCAGCGCCGAGGACGAGCAGGCGATTGCCGAGGGCCTGACCGGAATCGAACAGGATATCGATGCCGGCAACTTCACCTTTGATATCAACGACGAGGACATTCATATGTCCATCGAAAGCGAGCTGACGCGTCGTATCGGCGAGGCTGGCAAGCGCTTGCATACTGGGCGTTCGCGCAACGACCAGGTGGCGACCGATACGCGCCTGGGCGTCAAGGCGCTGGCCAAGGAGCTCATGGAGGCCAATCTTGAGCTGCGCCATGTGCTGGTGGATGCGGCCAAGAAGTACGACAAGGTGATTCTTCCGGGCTACACGCATATGCAGCACGCTCAGCCCGTGCTGCTGTCACATCATCTGCTGGCGTATTCCTGGATGTTCGCGCGCGACTTTACGCGCCTGAAGGCCGCCTTTGATGCCGCCGACAACTGCCCGCTGGGTGCTGCCGCGCTTGCCGGTACGAGCTATCCGCTCGATCGCCAGATGACGGCTGCCGAGCTTGGCTTTGCGGGTGTGATTCCCAACTCGCTCGATGCGGTTTCCGACCGTGATTTCCTGCTCGATCTGCATTACGCCGGCTCCGTCATGGCGATGCACCTGTCGCGTCTTTCCGAGGAGATCGTGCTGTGGTCGAGCTCCGAATTTGGCTTTATCACGCTTTCAGACTCCTACTCCACCGGCTCGTCCATCATGCCGCAGAAGAAGAATCCCGACTTTGCCGAGCTTATCCGCGGTAAGAGCGGTCGCGTGTACGGCAACCTGGTGCAGCTGCTGGTAACCATGAAGGGCCTGCCGCTCGCTTATAACAAGGACTTGCAGGAGGACAAGGAGGGCGCGCTCGATACCGCTCACACGCTCATGCAGTGCCTGTCCGTTATGGCCGGAATGATTTCGACCTGGACCGTCAACGAGGATGCCATGGCGCGCGAGTGCGGCGTGGGGCATCTTGCCGCCACCGATGTTGCCGATTACCTGGCTAAGCGTGGTCTGCCGTTCCGTGAGGCACATGCCGTGGTGGGCCATCTGGTCCTGATGTGTGAGAAGCACGGCTGCAATCTTGAGGACCTGCCGTTTGAGGTGTTCCAGGAGGCAAGCCCGCTCTTTGAGCGCGACATTACCGAGGCGCTCGACATCCCGTCGATTGTCGCCGCACGCACGACCGAGGGCGGTACCGCCCCTGCCGCCGTTGCCGTGCAGCTGCAGCGTGCCGAGGCGCAGCTCGTGGCCGACGAAGGCGTGTTTGGATCGCTAACCAAGGTTGTCGAGATGGGTCACGGGGCAAAGTAAAGGTTTGGCTGAAGACGTATTGTCCATTTATTGATAAATCGTTTTTGCTTTACGGGCGTCTGCTGATGCGGGCGCCCCTATTTTGCTGCTATGGGGGAGGGGCTTGTCGAGAACTTCTGTAGGACCTTTGGGCAGGTTGTGAAGGGGGTACGTTCGCGGGTGGCAACCGACCGCCCGCTCTGTTCGATGTGGTTGATGAGCGGTCGGATGGTACTCTAATCGGGCTTCGAAACAGAAGTGACACATATGGAGCGCTTTAATAAATTGCAGCGTTTCAATAAACAGCTTTTTGTTTAACTGCATCTAAAACTCTGTTACGATGCAGTCCAGGCGGGTGCCGGAATGGGACTTGGGCACGCGCGAACCTACTTGAAAGGCTACCTTATGGCTATCGAGAAGACCTTCATCATGATTAAGCCCGACGCCGTGCGCGATCGCAAGATCGGCGAGATCGTTGCTCGTATTGAGCGTAGCGGCCTTGTCATCGAGCGCATGGAGATGACCACGCTCGAGCGCGCTACCGTCGAGGAGCACTACGCCCATCTGGCCGACAAGCCCTTCTTTGGCGGTCTCTGCGACTTTATGACGAGCGGTCCGGTCGTCAAGATGGTCGTTTCCGGTCTCTCCGCTGTCTCCAAGATGCGCACCCTTATGGGCACTACCAACCCGCTTGATGCTGCTCCTGGCACCATCCGCGGCGACTTCGCCGTCGATGTCAACGCCAACGTGATTCACGGCTCCGACTGCCTGGAGAACGCCGAGATCGAGATCAAGCGCTTCTTTGGCTAAACCAGCTTTGACTCCTTAAAGCTGTTAGCGTGTGGCTTGGGCGCCGCGGAACTCCATCCGCGGCGCCCTTTTATATTCCAGTAGATTTTTGGGACATGCCTAGAAATCCACTAAAGAGCCCCCGCCTGGAATGTGCGTGCATTCCAGGCGGGGGCTGTCGCTAGCGTATGGCGTTGTAAGTCTTTAGGCCTCGTCGACGACCTTGAGACCGCGGGTCTGGTCGATCTCGTTGAGGAGGTTGACGCGACGCTCGTGGCGGCCGCCCTCGAACTCGGCGTCGAGCCACTCGTCGACGATCATCTTAGCGAGCTCGGAGCCAACGACGCGGGCGCCAAAGGCGAGCACGTTGGTGTTGTTGTGCATGCGGGAGAGCTTGGCGCTGAAGGGCTCGGAGCACACGACGGCGCGTACGCCCTCGACCTTGTTGGCAGCCAGGCTGATCCCGACGCCGGTACCGCAGATCAGGATGCCCAGGTCGACGTCGCCGTTGGCAACGGCCTTACCCACCTTGTAGCCGGCGATGGGGTAGTCAAAGCTCTCGGAGGTGTCGGTGCCAAAGTTCACGACCTCGCAGCCGCGCTCCTTCAGGTGCTCGGAAATGATGTTCTTGAGCTCGACGGCGGCGTGGTCGTTACCGATACCGATCTTCATAGATGGTTCCTCTCTGGTCTGTGCGGCGCAAATGCTAAAGGTGTTTACCGCGTTCGACTGCATGATAGCGCGACTTTTGTGTAAACGCTCGGGCGTTTTTTGATCAAACGCTTTAGCAGGCAACAAGACCCGCTTTTCATGAATGAATGCCGCCAGTTTGTGCTTGAGCGCCGTCCGCCGGAACCATGGTTGCGGTTTTTGATGCATTGTTATCAAATAGAAGAGCTAATTATTTTTGAGAGACCAGCCCGTTATGCAAGCAGGAGATACCTATGCCTACCGATTCCCTTCGTGATGCCGCGTTTTGCGATGTTTTGAACCGCGAGCTTGTCTGTGCGCTCGGCTGCACCGAGCCTATTGCCGTTGCCTATGCAGCGGCGTTGGCGAGCCAGACGCTCGGTTGCGAACCCGATCATATGGACGTTGCCTGCTCGGGCAACATCATCAAGAACGTTAAGAGCGTGACCGTGCCCAACTCGGGCGGTATGCACGGTATTGAAGCTGCAGCCGTGCTGGGTGCCGTGGGCGGTGACGCCAAGAGCGCGCTTGAGGTGCTCGAGAGCGTTAACGATGAAGACCGCGCTCGTGTGGCCGAGCTCCTCGCCGACGCCGGCTACTGCGATGTGTCGCTTGTCGAGGGTGTGCCCAACCTCTACATCAAGGTGACTGCGACGGCCGGGGGCCATACCGCGGCCGTCGAGATTACCGATCACCACACTAATGTCACGTGCCATACGCTCGATGGTATTCCGGTATGCGGCAAGTCGGCGGGGGAGTGCGCCGCCTGCGCCGAGCGCGTGGTGGCCGAGCGTGCGGCAGATAACGCCGATACGCCCATGTCCATTGATTCCATCATCGACTTTATCGAGGACGGTGACATTGAGGGCGCCCGCGCTGCCGTTGAGCGTCAGATTGAGCTGAATGGCGCAATCAGTGCCGAGGGCCTTGCGCACGCTTGGGGCGCCGAGGTGGGTCGTACGCTGCTGGGTGCTCGTGCCGATGACGTCGCCTGCCGTGCCCGTGCCCGTGCGGCCGCCGGGTCCGACGCCCGCATGAACGGTTGCGCGCTGCCGGTCGCCATTGTGTGCGGCTCGGGCAATCAAGGCATTACCTGCGCATTGCCCGTCATGGAGTATGCCGAGTACCTGCGTTGCGACCACGAGCGTCTGGTGCGCGCCGTGATGCTGTCCGATCTTATCGCCGTGCATATCAAGAGCTATATTGGTGCGCTTTCGGCGTTTTGCGGCGCTATTTGCGCCGCGTGCGGCGCCGGCGCTGCGATTACCTGGCTGTGCGGTGGCACGCGCGAGCAGATTGGCGCGACGGTCTCGAATACGCTCGGTAACGTGGGCGGCATCGTGTGCGACGGCGCCAAGGCGAGTTGTGCCGCCAAGATTTCGGCTGCCGTCGATGCAGCGATTCTGGGCCATGATATGGCCATGCAGGGTCGCGGCTTCCGCGCCGGCGAGGGCCTGATCCAAGATACCGTTGAGCAGACAATCGCCAGTATGGGCTACGTAGGCCGTGTGGGCATGAAAGATACCGACGTCGAGATCCTCAACATCATGATCGGCAAAACCCAAGTGTGCTAGGACAGTTCGTCGGCTACTTGGTGTTCGTAGAAGGCTTCTACTACGGCGTTAAAGTCGCGGGCGAAGCCTTCCATGGTTCCGCGCCAGGTGACTCGGTTGGGCTTGCCCTGGCCTACATAGGCAGTCTGAATGCCGCAGGCGGGACTAGGGAAGTCGCGTTTGGGATCGTTGCCCACCATAAGGACCTCGTGCGGTTCGAGTCCCATCACCTGAAGCTGCTCTAGATAGTAGGTGGCATCAGGCTTGCAGCGGGTGGCGTTTCCCATGTGCGTGACGAGCTCAAAGGGGGCGTCGGCCAGGTCGCCCCAACCCATGCGGCACTCGATGGCCCCCTGCGGAAAGCTGGGGTTGGTAAAGAGCGCGCAGCGCAGCCCTGCGTCCTGTACGGTCTGAAGCGCGGCGTGTGCGCCCGGCATGGCATGGGCGTTGATGAGTTCGTCATTCTTGTACGGAAGAACTTCGCGGTCGTAGTAGGTAAACGCCTCGTAGATAAGTGGGTCCGAGAGGCAAATGCCGCATCGGCGCTCGACCTCTTCTTGGTAAAACTCAAGATTGGTGCGATTGTCCGTGCTGCTGCGGCGATTGGCGTTGAGGTCGACCAGGATGGTGCCGAGGCGTGCCATCGTGCCACCGCGGCTGCGGCGACCGATATCCGCGAGCATCGAAGAGACATCCTTAAAATATCGAAGGATGAACGCGTTGAGGTTGATGCTAAGAAGCGTTTCGTCCATATCGAAAACGACTGCTTTGAGCACGCGGGCACCTTTCTCGAAAAATCGATCTAGAATCGTTGGCTCCGGATACTTTACCCCAAAGCCGAATGCCTGGCTGGTTATCGTCAAGTTGCGGAGACGTGTGTTCACAAGATTGCGAAAAAGTCTCCATACGAGTAAAAAATCGCAGTTCACGCTTGAAATCGAAGTGATTTCCCCGTAATCTATACAGACGTGATTGCATAAGCGTCACATCAGTATCTGTCGGCTCCCGAGTGTTCCTAAACGTTGTGTGCTTGTCGCACCCTTCTGTAGGTCCTAGCAATCGGGGCCCCGTAGTTCGAAAGGGGTCCACCTTTGAGTGAGATTCAGAACTCGTCCATTTTCTCTCTTGACGATGTCAACGAGGAGGAGATGAACAACCTCATCGACGGTACGATTACCGACTTTGATGAGGGCGATCTCGTTAACGGCACTGTCGTTAAGATCGAGCATGACGAGGTGCTCGTTGACATCGGATTCAAGTCCGAGGGCGTTATCCCGGTCCGCGAGCTGTCCATCCGCAAGGACGCTAACCCTGCAGACATCGTTGCACTCGGTGATCCCATCGAGGCCCTGGTTCTCCAGAAGGAGGACAAGGACGGTCGTCTGGTCCTGTCCAAGAAGCGTGCCGAGTACGAGCGTGCTTGGAACCGCATCGAGGAGAAGTTCAACTCCGGCGAGAACGTCGAGGGCGAGGTTATCGAGGTTGTCAAGGGCGGCCTGATCCTCGACATCGGCCTGCGTGGCTTCCTGCCCGCTTCCCTCGTCGACCTCCGTCGCGTCAAGGACCTCACCTCCTACATGGGCACCCGCATCGAGGCCCGCGTCATCGAGATGGACCGCAACCGCAACAACGTTGTCCTCTCCCGTCGCGTCGTGCTCGAGGAGTCCCGTAAGGCCGAGCGCTCCGAGATCCTGTCCAAGCTCAAGTCTGGCATGCGTCTCCAGGGCACCGTTTCCTCCATCGTCGACTTCGGCGCCTTCGTCGACCTCGGCGGTATCGACGGCCTCATCCACATCTCCGAGCTCTCCTGGAACCACGTAAACCATCCTTCCGAGGTTGTCAAGGTCGGCCAGGAGGTCGAGGTCGAGGTTCTCGACGTCGACCTCAACCGCGAGCGCATCTCCCTGGGTCTCAAGCAGACCACCGAGGATCCGTGGCGCGCACTGGTCAAGAAGTACCCCGTCGGCGCTATCGTCGAGGGCACTGTGACCAAGCTTGTCCCGTTCGGCGCTTTCGTCGATCTGGGCGAGGGCATCGAGGGCCTGGTGCATATCTCCGAGATGGCCAACAAGCACGTCGATCAGCCTTCTCAGGTCACCCATGTGGGCGACAAGGTTCAGGTCAAGGTCATGGAAATCGACCTCGACCGTCGTCGTATCTCCCTGTCCATGAAGTCTGCTGCTGAGACTCTGGGCGTCGAGATCGAGGTTACTCCGCTGCCTTCCGAGAAGAAGGACGAGGAGACCGATGCCGAGTAAATCGGTTTGACGATCACTTGTTTTAAGGGATCCGTCCGCAATGGACGGGTCCCTTTTTGCATTTGCTGCTGAGGTGCGTGATGCTGCCCGGGTTGTCTGTTTGCTATTGGGTTGTCGGTGCATGAAAAATGCCGACATCCCGCCTCGGGGAGGAGGCGGGAACACACTGAGTAGACGGAGGGGTGCGGAGCGCGGTCGCGTCTCGACTGACGACGTTGCCCATCGACAGGACCATTGTAACGCATGGCGGTTCTTGGTTTATCGTGTCGAGCGTTTGCGTTGTGCCATTGCCTGCGGTAACGGTGTGTTACACTCTTGCACTGCTGAGTGGGCCAGACGGTCGCGCGATGTGCTGCTTGCAGTACGCGTGAGGAAAGTCCGGGCTCCAGAGGGCGGGATGCCGGCTAACGGCCGGGCGGAGTGATCCGACGGAAAGCGCCGCAGAAAAGAAGACTCCCACCTGCGCCGCAAGGCGTAAAGGGAAAAGCTGAAACGGTGGTGTAAGAGACCACCAGCGTCGTGGCAACATGGCGGCTTGGCAAGCCCCATCCGGAGCAAGCGCGAATAGGAACGCTATGGGCCGGCCCGGTCCGCGTTCGGGTAGCGTGCGTGGAGCTGCACGGTAACGTGCAGACAAGATAAATGACCGTTCACGACAGAACCCGGCTTATAGGCCCACTCAGCAACTATGTTGACGCTGCGACGGCGTCAGCTGGCCGATTTGGCGCTCATTCGTCGGTCGCCGCCATAAGGCGTGCTCCCTCCTCTTTCGGGCCAAATCGACTCAGCTGACGCCGTCTCGCTGTTCTTGCCTGATCATAGACAGCCTCTTTTTTTGTCGCAACCTCGGCTTTCAAGGCACCTTGCTCGCGCTGACGGGTTCTCGCTTTCGTTGACGGAATCATCGGCGTTGCCATTCTTTTTACTAGGGTTATCGTATTATTGAGGCTGTTTGTTGCTGCGCTTTATTTTGTTGAGGGGCTTTGTTGGACAGCTATTTTACTCTGCAATCGAATATTGAGGTTTCGGGCGAGTTTGTGGACCGCAAGAGCCGGTTTATTGCCCAGCTGGTCCATTTTGAGTCCGAGGACGAGGCGAATGCCTTTATCGAGATGGTTCGCAAGCGTCATTATGACGCTCGACACAATGTTCCCGCGTGGATTTTGGTCGATGGACGCGAGCGCCAGAGCGATGATGGTGAACCGAGCCGCACGAGTGGTATGCCGACGCTCGAGGTGCTGCGCGGTGCGGGGCTCAAAAATGTTTGCTGCGTAGTAACGCGCTATTTTGGTGGCACGCTGTTGGGGCCTGGTGGTTTGGTGCGCGCCTATACCGCGGCGACGCAGGCGGCGGTGGCCGCGGCTCAGGAGGCCGGGCAGATCGTCGAGATGACGAGCGTCGTGCCGGTTGATGTGCATGTGGCCTATCCACAGTATGAGCAGGTGCTTCGCTTGGCGCAGGATTCGGGTGCCAAGGTTTCGGATACCGATTACGCGGATGCTGTGACACTTCACTTGGTGTTTAAAGCGGGGGAGCAAGAGCCGTTTTGCGCTAAGATGCGCGAGCTTATGGCGGGGCGCGAGGAGATTGAGGTCAGCGCTCCCGAGTTTGCTGAGTTCTAACGACGACGGCCGGCGTGCATTTGGATGAATCCCAAGCGCGCCGGCTGTCGTTTTATGTCGCTGCCGTTTACTCGGCGAGCTGCTTTAGTACATCGCAGGCGATTTCGACGGCATCGTCGATGCAACCGGGACAGCTGCGGAGCGGACCCTTGTCCGATCCGATGCCCTTGAGCGTGCCGCAGACGGTCGTCGTGTTCTTCTCGCCAAAGCGCTTGGCAATCTCGCGCGACAGTTTGTAGGTCTGGCCCTTGGTCTTGGGGTTTTCCATGCCATCGCTCATTACAAAGCCCATGATGGCCACGGCGCCCGAGATGGCACCGCAAGTTTCGGTCATGCCGCCCATGCCGGCGCCAAAGCCCTCGGTGAGGGTAAAGGCGACCTGGGGGTCGAGCCCGACGGCGGGCGCGAGCGTGCAGGCGACGGCCTGCGCGCAGTTAAAGCCGCGGGCGTGGTATTCGGCAGCCTGAGCCTGGCAGGTGGCAGTGTTGAGCTGAGTGGTATCAATCTGCTTCATCGGTGTCTCCTTGATTGCGGTGTACCCGCCTATGGTACCCTTGCTGGCGCATTCGCTTATCGAGACCGCAGTGCATATCTCATTGTTTTTCGCCATCGAACACTTTCTTAAGATTTGGGACAAATAAACCTGATTAATTTGTCCCATAACCTATCGGCGGGATGGGTTGAGAGGGGTGCGGGGTAGCGGTATCGTGAACCGAATAAAAACAAAACCCAAGTAAGGGAGTTGGATATGAGCGAGCAGACCATCGGAACTACATGTGTTCAGGGCGGCTATCATCCGGGCGATGCGGAGCCGCGCCAGGTGCCCATCTACCAGTCCACCACGTGGAAGTACGACACGTCCGAGCACATGGGCAAGCTGTTTGACCTGGAGGAGTCGGGCTACTTCTACAGCCGCCTGCAGAACCCCACGTGCGATCTGGTCGCTGCCAAGATCTGCGAGATGGAGGGTGGTACCGCGGCGATGCTCACGAGCTCGGGCATGGCTGCGAACTTCCTCGCGATCTTTAACGTTGCCGGTGCCGGCGATCACGTGGTCGCAAGCTCTGCCATCTACGGCGGTACCTACAACCTGCTCGCCCACACCATGGGTCGTATGGGCGTCACCTGCACCTTTGTTGCCCCCGACTGCACCGATGAGGAGCTCGAGGCCGCCTTTAAGCCCAACACCAAGCTCGTCTTTGGCGAGACGATCGCCAACCCTGCCCTTGCCGTGCTCGATATCGAGCGTTTTGCCAAGGCCGCGCATGACCACGGCGTGCCGCTGATGGTCGACAACACCTTCCCGACGCCTGTGATGTGCCGTCCCTTTGAGTGGGGCGCCGACATCGTCACGCACTCCACCACCAAGTACATGGATGGCCATGCAGCCTACCTGGGTGGCGTGATTGTCGACCACGGCCAGTTTGACTGGATGGCCCATGCGGACAAGTTCCCGGGTCTCACCACGCCCGACGAGAGCTACCACGGCGTGACGTATGCCGAGAAGTTCGGTCGCGAGGGTGCCTTCATTACCAAGGCCACCGCGCAACTCATGCGCGATCTTGGCCCCATGCAGAACCCGCAGGCGGCGTTCTTCTTGAACAGCTCACTCGAGAGCCTGCATGTGCGTATGCCGCGTCATTGTGAGAACGGCCTGGTCGTTGCCAAGTTCCTGCAGAGTCATCCCAAGGTGCGCTTCGTGAGCTATCCGGGCCTGGAGGGCGATAAGTACTATGACCTGGCTCAGAAGTACATGCCCAACGGTACCTGCGGCGTCGTGAGCTTTGGCTTTAACGGTGGTCGCGCGGCGGCCGAGACCTTTATGAAGAGCCTCAAGCTCGCCCAGATCGCCACGCATGTGGCCGACGCCCGCACTTGCTGCCTGCATCCCGCTAACGCCACGCATCGCCAGATGAACGATGAGGAGCTCATCGCCTGCGGCATTTCCGCCGATATGGTGCGCCTGTCGTGCGGCCTCGAGGACACGGCCGACTTGATTGCCGACCTTGAGCAGGCGCTTGAGCAGTGCTAGGCTAGCGTTCGCACAAGGCGTCGATGCTGGCAGAAAGCTTCGGCGATCTTTCGTTCCGATTCCGTAGGCGGGACCCCAATCGCGACTGTTTGTAGGCGATTGGGGCCCCGTTTTTGTGTTGGGCCACTCGAAAGGATGGATATGGAGAAAACTGCAGAGCAGCTGCGCCGCGAGCACATTGCCCTAGAGGGCGACACCCATGGCAAGAACAAATGGGCGATTCTGTTTACCGTGCTCATCATGACGTTTATGTCGTGTCTGGATTCGACCGTCGTGACCGTGGCGTTGCCCGTGATGCAAAAGGAGCTGGGCGTGGGCCTCGACCACATCCAGTTGGTGAGCTCGGTGTACCTGCTTGCGACATGCGTGGCTATGCTGCCGTTTGGCCGCTTGGGCGACGTGCGCGGCAAGGTGGGCGTATTCCAGCTGGGTGTAATCGTCTTTACGGTCGGATCGCTGCTGTGCGGGCTGTCGGCCTCGCTCGAGGTTCTCATTCTGGCTCGCATTGTCCAGGGCGTCGGTTGCGCGGCGGCCATGGCCAACAACATGGGCATTATTACCGAGTCCTTTCCGGCGCGCGAGCGCGGCCGCGCCATGGGCATTCTCGCGACCTTCGTGGCCCTCGGCATGATGTGTGGCCCCGTGCTGGGCGGCATGCTGGTAGCAAGCTTTCCCTGGGAGAGTATCTTCCTCATCAACCTGCCCATTGGCGTCATCTCATTTATCGTGGGGCTCTATACGCTGCCGCATGTTAAGCCGGAGGCTGGCGAGCGCCCCATGTCCCTGATCGAGGCCGCTCGTCGCTGCTTTGCAAATTCGGCCTTCACCATCAACCTCGCCTGCATGCTCATCGTGTTCGTTGGTATTGGCGCATCTGAGTTTGTGCTGCCGTTCTATTTCCAGGATGCCCATGGCTTTAGCTCCGATATTTCCGGACTGCTCTTTTTGGCGCTGCCGATGGTGAATGCCTTTATCGGCCCGCTTTCGGGTACGGTTTCGGACCGTGTTGGCTGCGAGGGCCCTACGGCGGTTGGCCTGGGCGTGTACGTGTGCGGACTATTTGCGGTAAGCACGCTCGACGAGCACTCTTCCATCCCTGTGATCGTGTGTTGCGTCGCGTTTATGTCGTGTGGCACGTCGATTTTCCAAAGTCCCAATAACTCGCTGTATATGGGCTCGGCTCCGCGCGAAGCGCTCGGCTTTGCGGGCAGCCTGGGTAGCCTTGCGCGCTATGCGGGTATGGCAGTGGGCATTACGGCGGCATCGCATATCCTCTATGGGCAGATGAGCGTGGCGATGGGCGAGGCCGTGACCAGTATTGTTGCAGGTCGTCCGGATGTGTTCCTGTTTGGTTTTCGCTCGGTATTCTACGTGCTCATGGCTGTGGCGGCAGCGGGCTTTGCACTCGCCATGGTGCGTTTGGTGAGGATGCGCGCCCGCCATTAGCGTGTTGAGAGGCTGTCTGCCACGATTCGCGCCGTCCCAAAAAGACCGGTTTGTGGTGCGATGCGGCTTGTGGGGCGGGCGGGGGTCGGTCCGTGGTAGACTATCGAACAACGTTTATTAATCGCGCGGTATCGTTGCCGCGAGAAGGGGTTGCGCCATGCAGGAGCTTGAGGATCGTATTCGCCATGACGGCATCGTAAAGGCCGGTAACGTCCTTAAGGTTGATGCCTTCCTCAACCACCAATGCGACGTTGAGCTGTTCGACCACATGGGCGCCGAGTGGGCCCGTCTGTTCGAGGGCGTCGAGATCAACAAGATCCTGACGATCGAGGCTTCGGGTATTGGCATGGCTTGCATTGCAGCCCAGCATTTTGGCGGCGTGCCGGTGGTCTTTGCCAAGAAGGCACAGTCCATCAACCTCGACGGCGAGCAGTACGCCACGACCATCTACTCCTTTACCAAGCAGAAGGAGTACCCGGTCATCGTTGGCAAGCGTTTCCTGTCCGAGGGCGACAAGGTCCTGATCATCGACGACTTCTTGGCCAACGGCTGCGCGCTCGAGGGTCTTATCAAGATCTGCGAGGCTGCGGGTGCCGAGGTGTCCGGTATTGGCATTGCGGTGGAGAAGGGCTTCCAGGGCGGCGGCGATAAGCTCCGCGAGCGCGGCTTCCGCGTCGAGAGCCTGGCCCGTATCGCCGATATGGACTGCGAGACCGGCGAGATCACCTTCGCCTAAGCGCGCAACACAAGCGATTGGTATGCGATGTGACAAAGGGACTGTCCCTTTGTCACATTTTTTTGTATGAGGGGAGGTGCTGATATGGACGAGAACAAGATGGGATGGCGCGAGTATGCGCGCTATGCCGAGATGTCGGCCGAGGAGTTGGCGCGCGATTGCGAGGTGCAGGTGTTTCGCGCGACGGGTCCGGGCGGGCAGGGCGTGAACACGACGGACTCGGCGGTGCGTATGAAGCATGGGCCCACGGGGATTGTCGTGACGGCGCGTGAGGGCCGTAGTCAGTTTCAGAATCGCGCGAGCTGTCTGCGTAAGCTGCGCGCTGAGCTGGAGCGTCGCGGGCGTCCACCGCGCCGACGCGTAAAGACTAAGGTGCCTTTGCGCTCTCGCCAGTGCAGGCTCAATGACAAGCACTTCAACGCGATTAAAAAGGCCAACCGTCGCAAGCCGGGGAGCGACGAGTAGCCGATTGTTTCGCTGGTCTTGCTAGCGGGTGGGGTGCCAGACCTGGAGGGCGCCGGCGAGGATGTCGACCTCGATGCGCGAGGCGACAACGGGCTCGCCGTCGGCCTGGATGGGGTAGTCGGGCTCCTCAAAGGTGAGCTCGGCATGGCGGCAGCGGCGCATGCGAATCGGTGGCAACTTGGTATGGTGGCCGTCCTTGGCCGAAAGGAACATTGGCAGGGCAACCGCGCGAGGGACGGGACCGCAGGCGTAGCAGACGTCGAGTATGCCATCGCAGGGATCGGCATCGGGGCAGATACGATAACCCGAGCCATACGTGGGCCCCAGCTGAATCGCCATGATGATTGCCCTCACGCGCTCGGTGGGCGCGCCGTCAAAGCTGACTGTCATAGGATAGTTGCGATAGCGCAGGCCAAACTGCTCAAGTCCCGAGAGGGTGTAGAGCGGCGCGCCCGTCAAGCCGGTCTTTTTGCGCAGCTCGGTGGTGCCAAGGCCGATGGCGGCGTCGATGCCGACCGAGAGCGTCTGGTCGTAGTACTCAACGGCAGCCTCGCCGCTGCCGCTCGCAGGGCTCCACGAGCGAATGCGCCCGATGTCCTGACGCTGCAGCTCGCAGGTGAGCAGCGCGCCAAAATCCTTGCCGGAGAAATCGTCGATGCCGAGCGTCTGGGCAAAATCGTTTCCGGAGCCCACGGGCAGGACGGCAAGAGCGGGGCGGGCGTCCTCCTTTTGCGTCATAAGCCCGTTGACGACCTCGTGAATCACGCCGTCGCCGCCAAGGGCGATAACGGTGCGATAGCCCTGAGCCTGCGCGGCCAGCTCCTTGGCGTGTCCCATACGCTCGGTCAACACCAGGTCAAACTGGGATGCGCGTGCAGTCATGTCCAAAAAGCGTTGCAGGCGCTCGGCAACTTCGCGTGCCGCGCCCGACTGGGCGGCTGGGTTGGCGATGATGAGCGTGCGACCAAAATCAGTTGCGTGCATGGGGCGACTCCCGGCGTGTGACATGACAGTGCGGTCGCGCTCAGGTCGAGTTGCCCCCGATTGTGGCTGCACGGCGAATACTAACGTCTACTCTATCAGGTCGTTGTGGCGCTCGATAGCCTCTGCCACCGTGCCGCCCTCGTCCACAATAAGCGAACGGCGTTTAGGTGAGACAATGCGCTGTGCGGGATATACGCCGCGGTGTCCGCCGGCGAGATAGCTGATAAACGCCACGATCACGAAGAAGCCGGCGGCCGTGCCGTGGAACAGGTCGATGGCCATCATGCAGGTGGTGATGGGCACGTTAAGGCCGGCGCAGAACACGCCGAGCATGCCCAGCGCCGCTAGAAAGCTGGGGTCGATTCCGACGAGGCAGCCGATCCAGCCGCCGAGCGCCGCACCGATGCCAAACAGAGGCGTGACCTCGCCGCCTTGGAAGCCGGCGCCCAGGGTAAGCGCTGTGACGACCAACTTGATGGCTGCGTCCGCCAGGGTGGTGTTGCCTGCAAACCCGGCGCCGGAAAGCCACGTGGAAAGGCCGGCGTAGTCCCAGGCGTCGAGGAGGGCGTAGGCGGCCAAAACCACGAGTGCGCCTATGAGTGCGCGAACGAGGTAATTGGTGATAAAGCGGCCGTACAGGCTCTTGACGGTACGAACCGACCAGGCAAAGAGACGTGCGGTGAGACCAAAGATGATGGCGCTGATGACTACGATGACAACCGTCCGTGGTGTCATGTTGGGAACGCTGGCGATGACATTCGCCTCGTACTCGGTTCCCAAGGCAAGCGACGTAAAGTAGCCGGTAAACGAGGCGACCAGGCAGTAGATGCCCGCGGTGTAGTCGATCTTGCCGATAAAGCACATCTCCATGCCAAAGAAAGCTCCAGCAAGGGGTGAACCGAATACGGCGCCAAAGGCCGACGAGATGCCGGCGAGCATGAGGTCGTGGTGGTCATGCTTTTTGAGGTGGGCGAGGCTCGAGCTGTTGCTGGCGATGGTGCCGCCAATCTGCACCGCAGCTCCCTCGCGACCGGCCGACCCGCCCGTTAGGTGCGTGAGCGTGGAGCAGACGAAGGTGAGAACGGCCATGCGCATATGGATGAGGCGTGTGCCCAGAGCGGAGTCGATGACCAGGTTGTTACCGCGTTTGGCGGCAAGGCCGTGGTTTTTGTACACCCATGCGGTGGCAACGCCCACAACGGGAAGCAAGGCGTAGACCCATGCATGGTGCTCGCGATAGTCGGTCGCGATATTCAGCGAGGTCAAAAACGCCCAGGCGGCAACGCCCATGGCGAGCGAGACGATGACGACGAGTGTGAGCAACTTGGCGCTCGCGAGTAGGTTGCGGGCGTTGCGGCGCGTGTCGGCGGCCAAGAGATGCTCGGAGCGGGTGAGCTGATGCCTGCCGGCCATGATGACGTCGTTCAGGGAGAAAAAGCCGCCGTCGTCGAGCGACTGAGAATGATCCTGCGCTTCGTTTGCGCTTTCGGGTTTGTCGGTAAAAGTCATACGTTCCTCTTTTGGGTTGCAACACGAGCATTATAAAACGCGGTAAACGCGACGAGCCGGTGGGTTGGTTTTGGTTTTGTTTCGCGGCTTGCGGCCGACAGATGTATTCGCGGCCGCGGGCCAGGTCTTGAGCAGGCGGCGAGGGATTATACTGAGAGAAACATAAAGAATCGGCGCTTTTGTTGCGCGCCGCAGCATGCTAGAGGTGTATATGGCTGAGAAACTCATTCCGTTGGAGGACGCGCAGTCGATTGTTCTGTCGCACGTTGCTCCGACCGATCTCGTCGAGAGTCCCGTGTGGCAGGCCGCCGGTCTTCCCTTGGCAGAGGATGCGGTGGCCGATATCGACATCTCGCCGTTTGCCAACAGCGCTATGGACGGATATGCCGTGCGCTCGGCGGACTTGGCGCAGGCATCTGGCGAGGCGCCGGTGACGCTCGACGTTATCGGACACGAGGCTGCGGGCCATGTGTTTGAGGGCACAATCGGCGCGGGCGAGACGGTCCGCATCATGACGGGCGCGCCGGTACCCGAAGGTGCCGATGCCGTGGTGAAGTATGAGATCGTCGATGTGCTCGTCGGTGACGGCAACGAGGGTTCGCGTGTGAGGTTCTCGGCGCCTGCCAAGGTAGGGGAGAACGTTCGCTCTGCCGCCGAGGAGGCCCATGCCGGCGATGTTGTGATGCACGCCGGCGAGGTCGTGGCTCCGGCGGGCGCCGGCTTGTTGGCGAGCGCCGGGTATGCGAGCGTGAAGGTGCATGCCGCGCCGCGTGTGGGCATTATCTCGCTGGGCACGGAGCTGATCGCGCCGGGTGAGCTGCCGGCGCGCGGGCAGATTCGCGACTCCAACTCGTCGGCGTTGATGGCCGAAGCGCTCGATGCAGGAGCCGAGCCCGTGTTCTACGGCATTGCGCCCGATGATGAGCAGGCGATTGCCGAGCTGGTGCATCGCGCCGTGCTGGAGTGCGATTTCGTCATTACGAGCGGTGGCGCCTCGGCAGGCGACTACGACTACGTGACGGCGCTCGTTCGGCGCGAGGGCGATGTGCTGTTTGACCGCATCTCGATGCGTCCGGGCAAGGCCATCACGTTTGGCTTGCTTGGGGGTAAGCCCTACCTGGGACTTTCAGGCAATCCGGCCGCGGCGTATGTAGGCTTTGAGATGCTTGCGCGTCCGGCGATCCGCAAGATGCGCGGCTTTGCCGAGGGTACGCGTCCCGTGCAGCAGGCGACGCTCACGCACGGCGTGAAAAAGCGACAGCATCGCCGCTTCTTCGATCGCGCCACGGTTTTGCGCGACCCCGAGACCGGTGAGCTGTTGGTGACCGAGGCCAAGACGCAGAATTCGGCGCTGCTCGGCACGATGCAGCGGGCTAACTGCCTGTTGCGTGTTGACGAAGGACCGTGCGACCTCAAGGCGGGCGACGTCGTGGATGTCGTGCGTGTCGACCTGCCTGAGGGCGCCGTGTTGTAGGAGGAATGCTATGGAGCTGAAGATATCGATCGTGACGTGTTCGGATACGCGGGACCTTGCCCAGGACGAGGCCGGTGCCGCACTCGAGGAGCTTATCGAGGCGCAGGGATGGACGGTCGCCTCGCATGTGGTCGCGCGCGATGACGTCAGCGAGATTGGTGATGCTATTGTGGAAGCCGCCGATGAGTGCCACGCCAATGTCGTGCTCACCTGCGGCGGCACGGGGCTTTCGATGCGCGATGTGACGCCCGAGGCGACGCGTGCCGTCTGCGATCGCGAGGTGCCGGGTATTGCCGAGGCGATCCGTGCGTACTCGATGACCAAGACGCGCCGCGCCATGCTCTCGCGCGCTATTTGCATGCAACGAGGTCATACACTTGTCGTAAACTTTCCCGGTTCTACGAAGGCCGCTCGCGAAAGCTGGGAGGCCATAGCGGACCAGCTGGAGCATGCGGCTCAGATGACAGAGGGCGGCGGACATACCAACTAAGCGATTTACCTGCGGCGGAGCGACCTGAACGGCTGCTCCGCTTTTTATTTGCGCCCAAGGGGACGGCATTCTGTAGGCATGCCTGAAGCTATATTCTCAGAAGAGAATAATTTCTCATAATCATTATTCGCACCGAAGTATAATTTAATTACAGAATAAAGCCCGCGGTGGGGTACCCGGGCACAAGGTCCGAAAGGGTTGAACATGTTCGATATGGTTTCTCGCCGCGGATTCGTCTCGCTCTCTACTGTCGCCGCTGCCGGCCTTGGGCTTGCCGGCTGCTCCGGCAACAAGGAGCCTGAGGCGACCGGCTCCGATGCCGGCTCCGCCAAGGCCTCTTCCAAGAAGGAAACCGTCGAGCTGCAGGTCTTTGCCGCCAACTCGCTCGAGAAGGCTTTGCCCGAGGTTCAGAAGCTCTACACCGAGCAGACCGGTACCACCTTTGCCGACACGCAGTTTAAGGCGTCTGGCGACCTCGTTGAGCAGATGCGTGCCGGTGCCACGGTCGACGTGCTCATCACCGCTTCCAAGGGCACCATGGATGACGCTGAGACCGTCGAGCTCGTCGATGCCGACACGCGTGAGGATATGTTCGTCAACGACCTCGTGATCATTCGTGCCGAGGGCTCCGACACCAAGGTCGAGGCCATCGCCGACGTCGCGAATCTGGACGGCAAGATCGCCATTGGCGACGCCAAGACCGTTCCCGCCGGCAAGTACGCCAACCAGGCGCTGGCTTCTGTGGGCCTCTATACCGGCACCGAGGGCGACGACGGCGAGTATGCGCCCGAGATCGCCGACAAGGTCGCACTGGCAGACAAAGTTGGTACCGCCGCCGCCTATGTGTCTACAGGCGACTGCGTTGCCGGTTTTGTCTACAGCTCTGACATCTACCGCTACAACGGCATCGAGGAGGCCTTCGTGTGCCCCGAGGACTCGCACAAGCCCATCGTGTATCCGGGCGCCGTTGCCGAGAGCTCCGAGCATGCCGACGAGGCTAAGGCGTTCATCGACTTTTGCCTGTCCAACAAGAAGGCTCAGAAGATTTGGGCTAAGTACGGCTTTGAGCTTTCCGCGTAGTGCGGCTTGGCGCGATAATTCCATCGTTTTGTGTTTCACTCCGTCCTTGTATTCGCTTGGAGCTTTTCGTGCTTAATAGATTCCGCATGCTTGTCGCCTGTGCTTTGACCTTCGCGCTTTGCTGGGTGCCGGGATTTGCGATTGCTGGGGACGCTGAGGACGGGGCCCAGGTTGCTGCGACCGCTCATGGGCTTTCCTATGGGATCGAGGGTTTTGAGCGGTTGGCCAAGGGGACCGCTCGTGCCATGGAGGGCCAGCCTGAGGGCTACCGGTTTCCCGTTGACGAGGACGTGGACCTTGTAGTGGCGCCTGCTGCCGATCGCGTTGTGGTGTGGATATCGCCCAAGGCGGTCGAGAAGTTTGGATTGGATCCGCAGGACAACGAGTGCGTATCGGGTCTCAAGGCCCTCGTCTGCGAGCTCGACAGCGCAAACTCCATGGGAGGTGCGCAGCTAGGGGACGTTGATCTTCCTTGGTATGTTACGGCGGAAACAACGTTTGATGCCGGCGGTTATACCTATGGCTTTGATGTGCGTGGTGCGGATGGGGACCGCTATGTGGTGATTGCATCGGCCTCGGGTGATGCCAAGGGCGGCGCGCGTTGGCTTGATAGCGCTCAAATGGTAGAGGCATCGTCTGTCGCGTTGCGGGATGAGCAGGGGCCCTTGACCTCTCTGGCCTCCTTTTTAGGCGGCATCGACTACCGCCCGTTTTGGGTGTCTATCAAAACGAGCGGCCTTGCCCTGGTGATTGCCTTTGCACTGGGCCTGTTTGCCGCGTGGAAGACTATGGGTACCTCGAGTCGCATCAAGGGCCTGCTCGATTCGGTCTTTACGATTCCTATGGTGCTGCCGCCCACGGTCTGCGGCTTTCTGCTCCTCATGCTGTTTGGCCGCTCGATCGGGGTGGGCCAATGGCTCATCGCGCACGGCATCTCGATCGTCTTTACCTGGCCCGCGGCGGTCATTTCGGCTGTCGTTGTGTCGTTTCCGCTGGTCTACCGCACGGCGCTCGGAGCCTTCGATAGCCTCGACACGCAGATGCTCGACGCCGCGCGAACCTTGGGGTGGTCCGAACGTCGCATCTTTGCCAAGCTCATGATGCCGCTCGGCTGGCCCTCAATCGCGGCGGGCACGGTGCTCGCCTTCGCTCGCGCGATGGGCGAGTTTGGCTGCACGCTGTTCTTTGCGGGCAACTACGCCGGCATTACGCAGACCATTCCCATTGCGATTTACTTTGAGTGGATGGGCGGCAATACGTCGGTGGCTCTCTTTTGGGTCGTGGTCGTAATAGCGTTCAGCTTCCTGGTCATCCTATTCATCAACATGTACACGGCGCATTCTCAAAAGTATCGCGAGCGCGGTCTCTCCCGTGCGGAGCGCAAGCAGGCCAAAGAGCTCGCCGGACAGGGCGATTCGCTTGACCCGGTGGGCGGTGATGCCTTGCGTATCGATCGCGAGGCGCTGGCCGAGCTTATGCGCGATGGCGCGGTCGCAAAGGGAGGTCGATAAGCCATGTCGCTCGTTCTGGATATCAAAAAGCGCTATCCGGGCTTTACCCTCGACATTCAGCTCGATGCCGGCGAGGAGCGTGTGGCGCTGCTGGGCGCCTCGGGTTGCGGCAAGAGCTGCACGTTGCGCTGCATTGCCGGCGTGGAGACACCCGACGAGGGCAAGATCGTCGTCAACGGCGTGACCTTTTTTGACTCGGCGGCGGGTATCAACCTGTCGCCCCAGGAGCGAAAATGCGCCCTGCTGTTCCAAAACTATCAGCTGTTTCCCAACATGACGGTGGCCGATAACGTTTGCGCCGGTGTTAAGGATGCGGGTGACGCCGCCGCGCGCAAAAAGCTCGCCGAGCGCTATCTGGGCATTTTCGGTCTGGCCGATTTTGCCGACCGCTACCCCGCGCGCCTCTCGGGCGGTCAGCAGCAACGCGTGGCGCTTGCGCGCATGGTGGCGGCGCATCCGGGCATTTTTATGTTCGACGAGCCCATGAGCGCGCTCGATTCCTATCTTAAGAGCGCGCTCGAACAGAACATGCTCGATCTGTTCGATGTATGCAACCGTACCGTGCTCTACGTGAGCCACGACATCGACGAAGCGTGCCGCCTGTGCCGGCGCATTTGTGTGATGCACGACGGGCATATGGAGGAGATCGGCTCCGTCGAGGACGTGGTCCGTCATCCGCAGACGTTAGCCGCGCTGCGCTTGACGGGCTGCAAGAATACGAGCCGCGCGCGCAAGATCGGCGACGAAGAAGTTGAGGCCCTCGACTGGGGCATGACCTTCAACGTGGGCCGCGAGGTTCCCGATAATGTGGCGTACCTGGGCATTCGCGCAAGCTACTTCCATGTTGACAATCGCGCGGAGCGGGGTCGCAACAGCTATGATTTGCACGTGGCCCGAGTGAGCGATTCACGCTTTGAGCGCCTGGTGCTGTTGGACGTGCCGCGTACTGATGCGCCCACGCGTCTGCAGTGGAAGGTCAACAAAGTGAACGTAGCTGCCGACGGGCTGCCGCAAGCCGACGAGACCCTGCGCATGCATTTCGATGCGAGTAAGATCCACTTGGTTTGTCGATAGCGCCGGGTAATGCCGTCGGGGATATAAGCCTCGGCGGCTTTGTCTTGCCGTTCGCCGAATGAAGGATGACAAACTCTTATCAATCAAGATAATTATTTATTAAACGACGGCACACGAGGCTGTCGTACGAATGTCAACGGTGTTCGCATGGTCGATGACCGTTGGTATAGTTGACCTCAACTTGTAAAGGAGGGTGCGCACATGCCGCAGACGACATACATTCGCCGCGTTGCCGCGCGCGCCCTGTATATGGCTCGGAGCCGCATATGAGCAGGTATGTTCACGGCTCCGGGAGAGACGACGCACAACTAAATAACCGTCCGCAAGGCAGGTTCCCTAAAATTCCGGGTTTGAGCACGGCCGGGCAATCGCCGTCCGTCGTGCATCGATACCGTCGTTATCCGTTTTTGGTTCGAGAGGGGAACCGTCATGGCTGAAGAATTCGATTTCCATCCGATGTGGGAGAGTCTCGGCATGAATCTTGCCGACCACGACATGCTGCTGGGCGCCGTGGGCCAGATGTACGGGGACATGTTCCTGTCGCAGAACAACCGCCCCAAGTCCACGTCCTACTTGGACTTTGTGGCCACCAACATCCATAGCGGCCGCATTAAGGAGATGCTCGACAAGAAAGAGGCTGGCGAGGCCACCAAGATCGTGGGCTCGTTCTGCGTGTACGTGCCCGAGGAGATCGTGCTTGCCTGTGACGGCATTCCCGTTGGTCTGTGCTCGGGTGCCGATTGGGCAACGGACAAGGTCGAGGAGCACTTGCCGCGCAACACTTGTCCGCTTATCAAGAGCTTTGCCGGCTTTAAGCTGGGTGAGGTCTGCCCCTACATTGAGTCGAGTGACTTGGTGGTAGGCGAGAACACCTGCGATGGCAAGAAGAAGGCCTACGAGTTTTTTGCCACGCAAAAGAACATGTACGTCATGGATATTCCCAACGTGCACGACGAGTCGACGCTCGTGACCTGGAAGGCCGAGGTTAAAAAGCTCGCCGCCAAGATTGAGGAAGAGTGCGGCGTCACGATTACGCCTGAGCGTCTGAAGGCCGCCATCCGCGCCGTCAATGAGAAGCGTCGCGCCCTGCAGCGCCTCGCTGCCACGCGCGCTGCCGACCCAGCGCCCATTAGCGGTCTCGACAGCCTGCTGACCGTTCAGGCCGCCTTTATGGACGACACGCCGCGTCTGACCGGAGCCATCAACGATATGGCGGCCGAGTGTGAGCAGCGTGTCGAGGCCGGAGAGGGCGTGGCGCCCAAGGGAACCAAGCGCATCCTGTACACCGGTACGCCCATGGCCGTGCCCAACTGGAAGCTGTTCAACCTTATCGAGAAGGCCGGCGGCGTTGTGGTAGGCGAGGAGTCCTGCACGGGTTCGCGCTATTACAAGGACTTGGTCGATGAGTCCGGTGAGACGGTTGACGAGATGCTCGATGCTATCGCCGAGCGCTACTTTAAGATCAACTGTGCCGTCTTTACGCCCAACGACCAGCGTATGAAGGACATTGTCCAGATGGCCAAGGACCTGCATGCCGACGGCATTGTCGACGTGGCCCTGCAGTTCTGCACGCTCTACGAGATGGAGTCGTTTGCCGTGGAGAAGGCTGCCGAGGAGGCCGGCATTCCGCTTATGCACATCACGACCGACTACGCCGGCGAGGACGCAGGCCAACTGCAAACCAGGATGGAGGCTTTCTTGGAAACCATTTAGGGCTATCCGTCCCGGCGGCTTTCCCAGGCACCCGATCTTGCCGTTCAAACCGTCGCCTGCGAATCAAAGTACGCGACGCTCCTCTTTCACGGCAACCTCGGGCACCTGGGAAAGCCGTTTCCTTGGTTGGTTAAAAGGTTTGTTAAGGAGTTATATGTCGGAAAATATTGAGCAGCCGTTGCCGTCCACGTTTGAGGAGTTCAACGAGCAGCGCAAGGCGGCGTTTATTCGCGTCAAGGATTACAAACAGGCCGGCAATCGCCTGGTCGGCTTTTTGTGCAGCTATACGCCGCTCGAGATTATCGATGCCGCGGGCGCTGCAAGTGTGGCCTTGTGCGGCACATCCGACGAGGTGATTCCCGAGGCCGAGAAGGTGCTGCCGGCAAATCTGTGTCCGCTCATCAAATCGACGTACGGCTTTGCCTACTCGCAAAAGTGCCCGTTTACGTACTTTAGCGACATGATCATCGGCGAGACCACCTGCGACGGCAAGAAGAAGATGTACGAACTGCTCAACGAGCTCAAGCGCACGCACATTCTGCATCTTCCGCAGGGTCGCGATCGCGCCTACGAGCGTAAAGGCTGGTACGAGGAGTGCCGCCTGCTCAAGGAGGAGCTCGAGGGCTTCTACGGCATCACGATTACCGACGATGACCTGCGCGCTGCCGTCCGTCGTCGCAACCGTCTGCGTGCGGCCCAGCTCGAGGTGTTTGCGCTGCAGGCCAACCAGCCGGCTGCCATGAGCGGCGTTGACCTGATGAGCACCATGTTCGCCGGTACGTTCAGCTTTGATATCGAGGCCTATACGCAGCAGCTGGAGCAAAAGGTTGCCAAGCTGCGCGAGACCTACGACGCGGGCGAGCGCCCGGTTGCGGCGGATGCCAAGCGCATTCTGATCACTGGCTGCCCGGTGGGCGGCGTGATCAACAAGATCGGCCGTACTATCGAGTCCAACGGCGGTGTGGTCGTGTGCATGGACGACTGCTCGGGCGAGCGCACGGCGGCCATGATGATCGACCCGGAGGCTCCCGATATCCTGCGCGCCATCGCCGACCGCTACCTGGATATCAACTGCTCGGTCATGACGCCCAACGACGGTCGTATGGAAAACACGCTGGCCATGTGCGAGAAGTATCACGTCGATGGCGTAGTGGAGAGCGTGCTCCAGGCGTGCCATACCTTTAACGTGGAGAGCGCACACATGCAGGAAGCTGTCGAGGGTGCGGGCATTCCGTACATGAAGATTGAGACCGACTACAGCAACGGCGACATGGGCCAGATCGAGACGCGCATCGCTGCCTTCATCGAAACCCTCTAGCTTCCTCAGGCACCGGATCTTGCCCCTCAAACCGTCGCTTGCGTACCAAAGTACGCTGCGCTCCTCTTTCGGGGCAACCTCCGGCACCTGAGAAACCTAGAGTTAAGGCGCCTGAACGCGCCGCTACCTTTGATGTTTAGATTGGGAGAGAGCCATGATAGGGATCGGGATCGATATCGGGTCTACGGCGGCTAAGGCTGCTGTGGTCGACGGGGAGGGTTCGGTGGCGTGGATGCGCGTGCAGCCAACCGGGTTCTCCTCGGTCGATGCTTCCGAGCGGCTGCGCGAGGCACTGGCAGCGGCCGGCTATGACGTGACGGCCGAAGATGCTCGCGTGGTCGCGACTGGCTACGGCCGTGTTGCCGTGCCCTATGCGCACAAGGTCGTGACCGAGATCACCTGCCACGGCACCGGTGCCGTGCGTCTGTTTGGTGACCATGGCACCGTGATCGATGTGGGTGGTCAGGACACCAAGGTCATCCAGCTTAAAGGCGGCCGCGTGGCCAAATTTGCCATGAACGACAAGTGCGCCGCCGGCACGGGGCGCTTTTTGGAGATCATGGCCGACCGCTTGGGCATTACCCAGCAGCAGATGGCAGACCTCGCCCGCACCGGCGAGCCTACCAAGATTTCCAGCATGTGCACCGTGTTTGCCGAAAGCGAGGTTATCAGCCTGATCGGTCGCGGTGAGCCGCGCGAGAACATTGCGCGTGGCGTGATCGACAGCGTGGTCTCGCGCGTGGCGACCATGGCCGGACAGGCCGCGGGCGCCCCGTACTACCTGACCGGTGGCCTGTGCGAGAACGCCTTCGTGGTGGAGCGGTTGGGCGAGCTACTGGGGTCGCCGGTGACCACCTCGCCCCAGGCTCGCTTTGCCGGAGCGATCGGCGCGGCTGTCCGCGCCGCCGCCTTGGCCTAGGGGTGTACCGCGACATGCGCATCCTCAATATCTCGGCACAAAAACCAGATAGCACTGGCAGCGGCACCTACCTTGCCGCGCTCGTACGCGAGCAGATCGAGACGGGGCATCGCGCCGCCGTGCTTTGCGGCGCGGCACCGGGTGATACCCAAGGCGAGCTGGACCGGCGTGCTGCCGTGTTTGCCGTACCGTTCGAGTCGCCCGAGCTGCCGTTTCCCATCTGTGGCATGTCCGATGTCATGCCCTATCCCTCCACACGCTATCGTGATCTGACGCCTTCGATGCTCAAGGCATTTGAGCGGGCATTTGCTGCTGCAATCGATCGAGCGGTGGCTGAGTTTCGGCCCGATCTGGTGCTCTGCCATCACCTGTATCTGGTGACCGCATTGGCGCGCGAGTGCGTCCGAGGCGTGCCGGTTGTTGCCGTGTGTCATTCGACCGACCTGCGCCAGCTGCGTTCGCATACGCTCGAACGCGATCGCATCGTAAGTGCGGTTCGTCGGCTCGATGCCGTCTTTGCACTCCATGCTGAGCAGGCTGAGCAGATTGGCCTGGTGTGCGGCGTCGATGCCGATCGTATCCACGTGATTGGGACGGGCTACGACCATCGCGTCTTCTGCCGCGATGCAAGCGTGGCGAGGCAGCCGGGATCGCTTGTGTACGTGGGCAAGATTTGCTTTAAAAAGGGCGTCGAGTCGCTGGTTCGAGCTGTGTCATTGCCGATTGACGATGGCGTCCGCCCATCTGGCTTGGTACTTGTGGGCGGCCGCGGGGACGATGCCGAGTACGCGCGTATCGAGCGCTTGACCGCGGCCTCGGATGTGCCGGTGACGCTGGCGGGGCGCCTGGATAGCGATGGGCTCGTGCGTGCCTACCGCAGTTCCGACGTCTTTGTGCTGCCTTCGTTTTACGAGGGTCTGCCGCTCGTGACGATCGAGGCCCTCGCGTGCGGCTGCAAAGTTGTGGCGACCGATTTGCCCGGCGTTCGTCCCTGGATGGAGGCGATGCTTCCCGGTGCTCCCGTGACGTGGGTGGCGTCGCCGCGTATGACGGATGTCGACACGCCCGTGGCGGCCGACCTTCCGTTGTTTGAGCGCGCACTGGCAGATGCTATCGCGCAGGCGCTTGCGGCGCCGCTTTCGACGTTCGAGCCGTCGGCGGTCTCTTGGGAAGCGTGCCTGGCGCGTATACTTAAAGTCGTTGATTTGTTGGAAGGGGGTTCGTATGGCTAAGGACACCATGAGGCTCACGTCCATGACGGCCGCGAACGGTTGAGCCGCTAAGTTGGCTCCCGGAGCCCTCGCCCAGGTCCTGGGCGACTTACCCAATGTGCATAACGACAACTTGCTCGTGGGGTTCGATACCTCCGACGATGCGAGCGTCTTCCGCGTAGGGGAGAACCTGGGGCTCGTGCAGTCCATCGACTTCTTCCCACCGATGGTCGATGACCCGTTCCTGTTTGGCCAGATCGCTGCGGCCAACTCGCTGTCGGACATCTACGCCATGGGCGGGCGGCCGAGCCATGCCATGAACCTGCTTTGCATACCCAGTTGCCTGGGCGTTGAAGTTGCCGGTCAGATTCTGGCGGGCGGCGCCGATAAGTGCGTCGAGGCGGGTTGCTCCATCGCGGGCGGCCACACCATCAACGACGACGAGCCCAAGTATGGTCTGTCCGTGAGCGGTTTTGTGCCACTCGACCACATGCTCGCCAACAGCGGCGCACGCGTGGGCGATGTTCTGCTGCTGACCAAGGCGATCGGCTCGGGCATCATCACCACGGCCATTAAGGGCGAGCTCATCGAGCAGGACGAGGCCGCAGCCATGTTTGACTCGATGCGTACCCTCAACGAGGCCCCGATTCGCCTGGCCGAGGGACTCGAGCTTCACGGCTGCACCGACATCACGGGCTTTGGCCTGATCGGGCATGCGTGCGAGATGGCCGAGGGCTCGGGCGTGCAGATTGAACTTACGTCGGGGGCGGTGCCGCTCTTTGACCAGGTGCTCGATATGGCGCGTCTGGGCATTATTCCTGCCGGTGCCTACCGCAACCAGGACTTCTTTGGCCCGCGCGTGGCTGCCGACGAGGACCTGGAGCCGGGCATGTTGGATGCGCTGTACGATCCGCAGACCTCGGGCGGTTTGCTCATCGCGGCGCCTGCTGCCGATGTGGATGGGCTTGCGCGTCGCCTGCATGCCGAGGGGCGCATCGCGGCCGTTGTCGGGCGCGTGTGCGAGGCGGAGCCGGGCGGTCCTGCCGTCCGCGTTGTTCGCTAGCCCGCACGTTTATGTAACTGTTTGCCGTTCTCTAGAACGGCTCTTTCGAAAGGAATTTGCTATGTCTACCAAGATTGAAGTCAATGCCATGGGCGATGCCTGCCCGCTGCCCGTCGTCAAGACGCTCAAAGCTCTGAAACAGCTCGATGGCGAGGGCGCCGTCGTGACCTCAGTCGACAACGAGACCGCCGTCAAGAACATCTCCAAGATGGCGCAGGAGAAGGGCTGCACGGCCTCGGTCGAGAAGGTTTCTGACGCCGAGTGGCACGTGACCGTGGCGACCTCTGGCGCCGTTGCCATGGCCGATCCCGAGCAGGATGGCGCTGCCTTCTGTGATGCCAGCGCCGGCAAGGGCAGGCTCGTCATTTCCGTCTACACCGACTGCATGGGCCGTGGCGACGACGAGCTGGGCCACAAGCTCATGAAGGCGTTTATCTTTGCCGTGACGCAGCAGGAGGAGCTGCCCGCGACCATGCTGTTCTACAACGGCGGCGCCAAGCTCACCGTTGAGGGCTCGCCGGTGCTCGACGACCTGAAGGGCCTGGCCGAGCAGGGTGTCGAGATTCTCACCTGTGGTACCTGCCTCGACCACTATGGCATTAAAGACCAGCTTGCGGTGGGCGAGGTCACCAACATGTACGTGATCGTGGAGAAGATGGAGCAGGCCGTGCGCGTCGTGCGCCCGTAGCGTATTGGTTGGAGTTGCCATGAGGGAGAAGCGCCCGGCGCTTGTCATCACGTTTCCCACCACGGCGGCCGCCATGGGCTGCGAGTCCCTGTGCGTTGAGCGTGGCCTTCCCGGGCGAACGATTCCCGTGCCCGGGGAGGTCGCTGCCGGCTGTGGTCTGGCGTGGAAAGCGTTGCCTGCCGATGAGGAGCTGCTGCGCGGCGAACTCGCCGCGGCGGGCGTTCCCACCGAGGGCTATACCGTGATTGATATGTGGGAGGTCGTGCGATGATCTACCTGGATAACGCGGCGACGACCATGCACAAGCCGCAGACGGTCATCGATGCCGTGACGCAGGCGATGTGCTCGCTCGGCAATGCCGGGCGCGGCGCCACGTCGGGTGCCCTCGATGCCGCTCGTACGATTCACGGTTGCCGTGCCAAGCTCGCGCGCCTTTTAGGTTGCCCGAGGGCGGACCATGTGTGCTTTACGCCCAACTCTACGGCGGCGCTCAACACCGCCATCTGTGGCGTGGTGCGCCCCGGCGACCGCGTGGTCACGACGGTGCTCGAGCACAACTCCGTGCTGCGTCCGCTCAACCGCCTGGCAGTGGAGCGGGGTGTGACCGTTGAGCATGCGGGCTGTGACGCGAACGGCGTGCTCGACTATGACGAGCTCGAGCGGCTGGTCACGCCCGGTACGCGTGCCGTGGTGGTGACGCATGCCTCTAATGTGACCGGCAACGCGGTCGACATTGCGCGCGTGGCGGCCTTGGCACATGCCGCGGGTGCGCTTGTGATCGTCGATGCCTCGCAGTCTGCCGGTACGGCGCATATCGATATGCAGGCCATGGGGCTCGACGTGGTGTGCTTTACCGGCCACAAGGGGCTCATGGGCCCGCAGGGCACCGGCGGCCTGGCCGTGGCGGAGGACGTCGACGTGGCGCCCTGGGCCATGGGTGGCACGGGCGTGCACAGCTTCGATGCGTTGCAGCCCATGGAGTGGCCCACGCGGCTCGAGGCGGGCACGCTCAACGGTCACGGCATAGCGGGCCTTTCCGCAGGCCTTGATTTTATCGAGGCACAGGGTGGAGTTGAAGCGATTGCGACTCACGAACGCGCCCTGGCCGATCGCTTTCTCGCCGGTGTTCGTGAGATTCCGGAAATCAAACTCTACGGTGCCTTCGACCAGTCAGCACGCTCGGCGATCGTTTCGCTCAACGTGGGTGATATCGACTCTGCCGAGATCTCGGACGCGCTCATGCAGGGGTGGGGGATTGCGACGCGCCCCGGTGCCCATTGCGCTCCGCTCATGCACCGCGCGCTGGGAACCGAGCGCCAGGGCGTGGTTCGGTTCTCGTTTGGTTACTTCAATACGGCCGAGGAAGTCGACATGGCGATTGAGGCTCTGCGCGATTTGAGCTGCGATTAGACCAACCTTTTGCGCCCTTAGATAAACCGTTTGCGCTACCTTCCCGCATTGTCGCTTATACAGGGTAATGTGAAATGATGGCCCACTCTGGGACTCTGTATCTTTGCGAATTGCGGGAAGGTTCCTATGAACAGGATCACTGCTGCCCTCTATAGGTTTTTGGTTGTCTATCTTTCGGTCGCGATGGTCGTGACCTCGATACCACTTGCGCCCCGCGCGGCTTATGCCGATGACGCCGGGGCGCTTGCCGTTGAGAGCGAGGCCCAAGAGACCGACTCGGGCTCCGATACCGATGCGGTCGATGAATCATCACCTTCGGACGAAAGCGCTTCATCCGCGTCTTCCGACCAAGAGAATAATACGCAGGACGACTCATCCAGCGCGGCATCCGACGCCCCCGGGACGAGCCTAGCGCAGGACCTCACAAGTGCTGCGACCGATTTCGATGCTGCTAAGAGCTCGCCTGCAACGTCAGAGTCCCCGTCCGACGACAGCGAAGTCGATGCCCTCACGTACGAGCCAACGGTCTACGAGTATGCCAAGTTCATGCCGAACTACTACCTGTATCCGTGCGATGCAGACGGAAATGTAACGGTAGAGATTGATGAGAACAACCCGCGCGAGAACTCCGTCGACGGTCGGATGGTAACGAATTTGATTATCGATTACAGGACGGATTTAGTCGACGTACAGCTCTGCGCCGACTCGACCAATCTGCGCTCAGTGCGCTTTGAGAACAGCTCAATTTCTAAAATCGGAACACACGCCTTCTATAACTGCCCGAACCTCATCGATATCAGCCTTTCCGGTATGACTATCGGTCACATCGGAAAAGAGGCATTCTATGGCTGCAAGTCGCTTACGAGTTTGAACATCAACGAGGTTGCCACCATTGGCTCTATGGGCGACGCCGCGTTTGCCGGGAGTGGGCTGGTGTCGACGGGACTCGACAAGGTCGTTGGCCTCACGTCGATTCCCGACAGCGCCTACGAAGGCTGCAAGGCTCTGACCGATACCGGCCTGGACAAGAATACCTCCATTACATCGATTGGCGTTTGCGCGTTCAGGTTCTGCTCGAACCTTGCTACCACAGGGCTCGAGAGCAACACAACGGTCGAAACGCTTGGCCACACCTGCTTCTACGGCACCGACTTGAGCGGCGGGCTGACGCTGCCATATAACTCCAAGATCGAGGAGTTGCCGGAAAAGGCGTTTGGCAGTACCAATCTCGAGACCGTGTTCTTTGGATGCAACTATGAGGTGCTCATTAACACCGACACGTTCCCCAAATACAACATGACCGTCATGGTCCCCGCCAAGATGATTCCGAAGTATGCTAACGGGCATCCCAAAGCTGTTTGGGAGAGGTGCAACGGCTGCCTGCCCGTCCCGGTGGGCAAGGTGCTCGAGAACGTTGAGATCTCATGCGACCCCAACAACATGACCTATGAGCCGGGGGACACCATTTCGCTCGAGGGCATGAGCGTCGAGCTCGATTACCCGCATACGGTATCGATTTGGAACTACGAAGCCCTCATAAAGGAAGAACTGGGTGAGTACCTAACGGCGACTCCCCGCGACGGTGACGTCTTCGATGAGTCGATGGACGGACAGCCCGTAAAGCTCGTGTATGACGATGGCTATTCACATTTTGAAACCCAGACCAAGGGCACGCTACAGCTTAAGAAGCCTGAGCCGACGTCGTTCCAGATCTCCTATGCCCAAACGATCGATAAAGGCGAACGCAAGCTGATGGACGGCGTTGAGCTGCCCGATGTTTCCGGCGTGACGACGATCGATGCGGGCGCCGAGGTCACGCTCGATGCCGGTGCTTTGGGGATGCTCAACGACAACCTTACCTTTAAGGGCTGGTATGACACCGAGTCCGGCAAGTACATCTCCAAAGAGACGGTCTACACGTTTACGCCGGATAAGGACCTGTCCCTGGAGGCTCGCTTTAAGCTCAAGGACTATGCGGTGCATGTCAACGATGCGCAGGCGACCGATTCGTCACAGGACTATGCGCACCTGAGTGTTACCGCTCAAAGCTGCTATCGCAATGCCGGCGAGACGGTCGACCTTTCTGCCGCCACGGATAACGCGCTGTTCCTGGGCTGGTATCTGGGTGAGGGCGATGACGCCTACGCCGTGAGCGATCAGCTCGACTTTACCTATACGGTGAACGAGGCGGACGCGACTGTGTCCGAGGATGAGAGCGACTCCAAGATCGAGATCACTCCGCGCTACTGCGCTCCGCAGGCGAGCGTGGTCCTGAGTGCGGACGGGGTCGATGAGAACGGGCAGCCGCTCGGACAGTTCCTTTCCACCGGTCTGTACGGCATCGGGTCACGCGTAACGGTCGTGGCGGTCCCGTTACCCGGCTATGTGTTTGACTACGCGACCGATGCCCTCGGCAACGTTGTCTTTACCAGCGACGATGGTCCGTCCTATACGTTTGTGCTCGAGGGGGATGTGCAGTACACCGCGCATTTCCGTGAGGCGACTGGCCCCGACGAGTCGCTCGCGGCGCTGAAGGCCGCGCTCATCGCCGCGATTACGGCTGCGGCCGTTCTCGCTACCATGTATGGCTTGGGCGAGATTGTCGACCCCATCGCGGCCGACGCGGTGATTGAGATCGGTATGGCCGACAACATTGAGGATGTTGCCGCTGTGGGCACCAAGGTACTCAAGGAGATCAAGGACATCATCGACGACCACAAGAAGCCCAAGCCTCATGGCGACCATAAGATCGAAATAATTGCCACCGCGCAGCCCGAGGTGGGCGGCGTCGTTACCGGAAGCGGTATCCACTATGAGGGGACGGTCGCCACGCTCGAGGCTGTCGCAAATCCCGGCTATCGCTTCGTATGTTGGAAAGAGAACGGTGTCGAGGTCTCGACATCTCCACTCAAGACGATGACGATCACGGACCTGACGCCCGAGGTCGTAAAAATGACGGCCGTTTTCGAGAAAAAAGTCGAGATTACGGCGGTTGCCGAAGCCGATGGCATTCAGGCCGATTTTTCGACAGGCTGCACCGCAAGCCCCGTAAAGCAGAGCATTACGCGTGGCGATCAGGCTATGGTCACTACGAGCGAGGGTCCCGACTATGCCTTTGTGGGATGGCTTGAGGACGGCATCGAGGTTTCGCCCGAGCGCACGTATATCTTCAAGGCCGAGGTCGACCGCCATCTGGTTGCGCGCTTCCGCAAGGCGGACAAGACCATTCTGGTGAATACCGATCCCTTCGATAGCGCCGAGGTGCTGTGCGATGGCGTGCCAGTCGTGGATGGCAAGGTTCGCGCAAAGGATGGGGACATTCTCACGTTTACGGTGCACCCCAAGTTACGCCCCGACAATCCGGAGAAAACATACCGGTTTGTAGAATGGCGCGAAACCGATGCACAGGGCATCACGATTGCCAACAAGCAGGAAGTTTGCGAATACCGCGTTAACGGGAATGCTCGGATCGAGGCTGTGATGGACGGCAGGGATGCGCACACTGTGCGTGCCGATGCCGACCCGCTCGAGGGCGGTACCGTTACGCTGAAGCGCGGCGAGACTGCCGGCATGGTGCTCGAGGTTCCCGAAGGCGAGCGCGTGACCGCGGAGGCCACCCCATCCGAGGGCTATATCTTTGACGGCTGGTATCTGAGCAACGGCGGCTCGGATGCCACCTCGACGCTGGTTTCGAGCGAGCACTCCTATACCTTTGAGCCCATTACTGACTGCGTGATCCAAGCAAAGTTTACGCGTGCCTGCAAGGTGGACGTGGTCGTTGAGCCTGCCGCGGCCATGGCGGGCAAATATATGGTGCACGGCGAGGGCTATTGCATGAAGGGCGAGCCTGCCACGCTGAGCATTGAGCTCACGGCCGAGGCGAGCAAACATTTTACTTTTAAGGGCTGGTACGACGCCAAGACGGACCTGCTTTTGGGCACCGACCCCAGCTACCTCGAGTTTTATCCCAAGGACGTGGAATGCACCGTGCGCGCGGTGTTTGAGGAAAACACGTATACCGTGACGGCGAAGGCAAAAAAGACCTTTGTGGAGCGCGGTACGGTTGAGATCGAGGGCCACCCGGGGGCGTCTTCTGTTACCTGCGGATACGGCGATACGGTGATGCTCAAGGCAAAGGCCAACGACGGCTATCGTTTTGACCATTGGAAGGACGGCTCCGGTAAGGAGTACGAATCTGCCGAGCTAGTCGTTAAGGTCACCAAGAGCGATACCTATACCGCGATCTTTACCGACTCAAAGCCCGAGGTCATGGTCACGGCCGATTCGTGGCTCGGCGGTACCGTGACGTGCAATGGGGCCGTGGTGAAGCCTACGACCGATACGTTCAAATTAGGGGAGACCCTTCATCTGACGGCCAAGACCCATCCTGGCTTTTTGTTCTGGGGTTGGTACGTCAATGGCCACCTGAAGAGCCTTAAGCACGAGACCACGTTGGTTGCCAAAGCTCGCGGCAAAACCGGGCACTGCGTCATTACCGCGGCCTTTGTGCCGATCGATACCGTCTGCGTGCCCCTCGCCGATCCCGCGGAGGGCGGCACCGTCAAGGCGAGCCGAATCCTTGCCGACCGCGGCGCGGAGGTTGCCCTGAAGGCGACGCCCAACCCCGGTTACGTCTTTACGGGCTGGTATACGGCCGGCGGCACGTTTGAGTCTGCCGATGCGGAGTTCACCTGCCACCAGGAGAGCAGCCATGTGCACGTCGCGCGCTTTATGGCAAATAGCTACGAAGTCGACGCCACGACGGTAGTCGATTCCGGCACCGGTTCGCTGGTCGAATCGAGTGCCGCCGGCTGGGTTGAGGGCGCAGGTACCGTTGAGGCGGAGCATGCCGTCACGCTGACCGCGCATGCGCTTTCTGGCTATGCGTTTGAGTATTGGGCCGATGCTTCGGGCGCCGTGGTAAGCCGTGACAGAACTTATCACGTGGTGCCGACGTCTGACACGACGCTCCAGGCCGTGTTCTCGGCAAAGCAATATACGGTGGACGTCTCGTGTGAAGAGAGCATGGGCATGGTCGAGGGCGCGGGGACGTATGCCGCCGGACAGGTCGCAACCGTGCGTGCGGTCGCCGCCGAGGATACGTCTTTTGTGGGCTGGTTCCAGAATGGCACGTGCGTGAGCTCCAAGAAAACCTATCGATTCACCGTGCGTGAGGACACGTCGCTCTATGCCGTCTTTGCGTCGGGTTCGTATGTCGTGCATACCGTTGCTTCGCCTGCCGAGGGCGGAGCCGTGAGCGGCTTTGGTGGCTATGAGGCTGACGACCGTGCGACGCTTCGCGCGATCGCCAACACTGGGTATTCGTTTGCGGGCTGGACGGACGGCAAGGGCGAGACAGTCAGCGAGAACGCCGACTATACCGTTAAGGTTACGGGCGACGCTACCTACACGGCGACCTTTGCGCCTAAGTCCTATCAGGTCGTTTTGAGCGCAAGTGACGATGGCGTGGGCACCCTGAGCGGCGAGGGCTCCTATCAATTCGGTGATACGGTCGAACTCAACGCTACGCCTATGGGAGCCAAACGTTTTGTCGGCTGGTATGTCCTGGATGCCGAGGGCAACAAGTCGCTGCTGAGCTGCGACGCCCATTGTTGGGTTAAGCTCGACAAGGATATGGTCGAGGGGCTTGAGGACGATACGCTGGAGCTCCAGGCCGTGTTTGCCGATCCGTACGAGGTGACCGTTACGGGCGAGGTCGTGGTGAAGGACAAGGCATCGAACAGGGGCTGCCGCGTTACGGGCAGCGGTAGCTTTGCCGTGGGCGATCAGGTGGAACTGACCGCTGCTGCCGGTATGGGCTATCGCTTTGTGGGCTGGAGCACCGATAAAGAGGGCTCCTCGATTGTCGAGACCGCGACGACCCTCGATGTGACCGCCACGCAGGACATAACGTACTACGCGCAGTTCGAATCCGATGGACAAGTGACCATTACCGTCACCGGCTCGTCCATCTTCCGCGGTACGGCCCTTCTGGTCGACGGCATTCCTGCCGGTAGCAAGTCCTACGACAGGGGCGACATGTTTATGGCGATCGCGATCCCGTGGAAGAAGTACCACTTCTCGCATTGGGTCGACGATGCGGGTGTCACGGTGAGCTACAGCGCGTTCTATATCGGTACCGCAAAGGAGAATAAGCAGCTTACGGCCGTGTTCTATGAGACGGGCTGCGATGTTCAGGTCGCTACGTATCCCAAGGACGCGGGCTTTAGCATGGTTGCGCTTGGCACCGGCGGCTCCTACCACTCCGCGGCGATTATGTTTACCGTGCCGCACGAGGGTTGGAAGTTTAAATACTGGGTCGATGAGAACGGCATACCCGTTGGCTTTACGCCGGTCATTAACCGCGTAGTGTTTGGCAACCGTACTTTTACGGCCGTTTATGAGCGGGCGTCGATGACGGTTACGGCGGTGGATTCACGTCAGGGCGGCCACGTCGAGGGTTCGTCTGCGCACGAGTCGCTGGGCTATGCCGTGACAAACGAGGTAGAAAACGGCGAGTCGATGACGTTGACTGCCGTTCCCGATGCGGGGTATATGTTCGATGGGTGGTATACGCGTAACGAAGACGGTTCGTTGGGCGACGTACCGCTGAGCACGGATGCTACCTGGACGTTTGTCCCCGAGGACAATATGACCGTCGAGGCGCGCTTTGCGGAGGCGCCCAAGTACAAGGTGACGGCCCGAGCGGTCAACGGATCGGTTGATCTGGAATCTGCTTTGGTCGCTACGGATGGCAAGGTGACGCTTTCGGCGACGCCCGATGAGGGCTGCTATCTGACGCGCGTGACCGTTGCCGAAGAGGCCGGTGATGACGGTTCGGCCGGCAATGCCTATGACCTTGATATTTCTGACTACAAGGGTGGGGCGTACGAGGTCACACTGAGTGGCGTGAGTGCTCCGCAGCAGGTCACGTTTGAATTCGTGAAGGCTGCGGCTCCGGAGGTACTCGCTCAGCCGCAGGATGCGAGTGCTTACGAGGGCGATCCGGTTGAGCTTTCGGTCGTCGCCGAGGCGGGGCGCAACGTTCGCGTCCATGCGGCCGTGTCTTCTGGATCCGCTGCAGACGTCAAGCTGAGCTACCAGTGGTATCGCGTGTCTGACGATGGCGGCAAGGCGGTGGCGCTGAAGAGCGAGACGGGGGAGACTCTTTCGATCGCCCAGCTCGACAGCGACGGCGAAGGCGAGTACTTCTGCCGCATTACGCAGAAATACCTGGGCACGGTGACAAGGACGGATACCGAACATGCGAAGGTAACCATCGTGCCCCGAGAAGCACTTGTGTTTAACGGGCGCGTGCTGCCGGCGGCGACCGCTCACGATGAGTACCGTGCAGAGATTGCCGGCGCTACGGGCGGCAAGGCACCGTATGCGTACAACTTGGATGATGCTGAGGTTCCTGAGGGCATGCAGCTGACGCTGGCAGATGACGGACCGGGCGCCTTGGTGCTCTCGGGCGTGCCTGCGGCTACGGGCGTGCGTCGCTTCAAGATTAGGTGCACCGATGACCTGGGCAACAAGCGCGATGCGCACTTCGCGCTGCTCGTGAAAGCGAAGGAAGCCTCGTTTGCATTTGAGGGCCAGACCTTTACCTACAACGCGACGGCGCAGGCACCGGAGCTTTCGGGCGTGCCCGAGGGTTGCGAGGACGATGTCAAACTGACCTATGTTGGCACGGGCGACACACATTACTCGTCGGATCAGGCGCCGGTGGATGCCGGCACGTATCGTGCGGTGGCGACGCTCGACGCCAAGGGATATGTTGGTAATTCCTCCTGTGACTTCACGATCGAGAAGGCCCCGGTCGATATTTCGATCGAGACGTCTGATGTGAGATACGATGGCGCACGACACGTTGCGGCGGTTGCGGTTGCCGGTCTTGATACGTCTGCCTATTCCGTTGCCTATCGCGGTATAGATGGAACGTCCTATGGTCCGACGGCGCTGGAGCCGTGCGACAGTGGCAACTACCGCGTCACGGTTACGGTGACTGACCCCAACTATCAGGGTAAAAAGTCCGCCGAGTTCTCGATTGCAAAGGCAAGCCAGGTTATTACGGGAACGACGAGCTATTCGGGTGTATACGGTGGAGACCCCATTGTGTTTAACAACGTTGCCCAGACTCCCGTGAGCTTTGAGCTGGTCGATTCCGATGACGATGCGAGCCCGGTTTCGATTAAGGGACGCTGCGCGACGGTGAAGGCTGCCGGTACGGCACGTGTTGTCGCCCATGCCGCTGCCTCGCGTAACTATCTTGCTGCCGAAGACGTTGAACTGACGGTTGCTGTTGCGCCGGCTCAGCTGCTGGTGAAGGTCGACGATGCCGAGCGCTTTGAGGGCCAGGAAAATCCCGAGTTTACCTCCAGCTTGGTGAGCCGTTGCGACACCTCGGACGTTAAGGTTACGTACTTCTGCTCGGCGAATAAGAAATCGCCGGCGGGTGAGTACCAGATCGACGCGGCGGTCGCCGATCCGAACTTTGATGTCGCGGTCAAGCCCGGCACGCTGACGGTGAAGAAGAAGCCCGAGCACTACAAGGTGACGGCGAAGGCAGTCAACGGTTCGGTCGACAATGCTTCGGTTTCGGTTGTTGAGGGCGGGGACGCGATCCTCTCGGCGACGCCTGACGAGGGCTGCTACCTCGAACGCGTGACGGTCGTGCAGGCCGGCTCGGATGCGACCGTTGACCTCGACATTTCTGATTACAAGGGCGGGGCGTACGAGGTCACGCTGAGCGATGTTACCGCATCGCAGGAGGTCACGTTCGAGTTTGCGAAGGCGGACGCTCCGCGTGTGGTCGCGCAGCCGCAGGACGTGAGCGTCCATGGGGGCGATTCGGCTGTGCTCTCGGTTGCGGCCGAGGCAGGCAAGAACGTCGCCGACCACGCGGCCTCGTCCACGGGTTGCGCTGCCGAGGTTGAGCTTTCCTACCAGTGGTTCCGCATGGCGAATGGCAAGGCCGTGGCGCTCGATGGCGAGACGGGGGAGACGCTCTCGCTCGCTGATCTCGATGACGAGAAAGCCGGCGAGTACTTCTGCCGCATCACTCAACGCTACCTTGGCACTGAGAAGCAGACGGACAGTGATTGTGCTTCCGTCTCCGTCGTTGCCTGGGACACCCTTGTGTTCAACGGCGACCTGCTACCGGCAGCGAGCGCGCACGGCACGTACCTCGCAACGATTGCCGGGGCCGCGGGCAGCAAGGCTCCGTACGAGTACGCATGGGATAAGACGAAGCTCCCCGACGGGCTCAAGCTTTCTCGTACACCGGGCGGTCTGACGCTCTCGGGCATCCCGTCCAAGACGGGCGTTTCCGCCTTTGATATCACGTGCACGGATGCTCGTGGCGAGGCCACGACCGCCCGCTTTGCGCTCGTTGTCCAGGCAAAGCACGTAATACTTACGTTTACGGATGGCGACTATACCTTTAATGGCGCACCGCAGACGCCTGAAGTTTCCGGTGCCCCTAAGGTCTGCAAGGGCGACCTTAGGGTCTGGTACTTCGGTACCGGAAGCACGCAATATTCCTCGACGGAGGCCCCGACCGATGCCGGCACGTACCGCGCTGTCGCCACGCTGCGCAGCCACGGCTACATCGGTGCCGCTACCTGCCAGTTCGAGATCGCTCCGGCAAAGCTCAAGGTGAAGGTTGACGACGCCGAGCGCTTCGAGGGAGAGGCGAACCCAGCGTTTACCTCGAGCCTGGAGAGTGCGGTTGACACTTCGCGTGTGAAGGCCGAGTACTCCTGCGATGCCGATGAGAGCTCTCCTGCTGGCGAGTACCAGATCGGCGCGACGGTCGCCGACCCGAACTTCGATGTCGAGGTCGTGCCCGGAACGCTGACGGTGAAAAAGAAGCAGGAGCCCGTCAATCCCAACCCGGTGGTTCCGGACCCGGACAATCCGGATAACCCCGAGCCCGATAACCCGGACAAGCCAGAGCGCTTTGAGGTGACGGCAGAGGCGGTCAACGGTTCGGTTGACAACGCTTCCGTCACCGTTGATGCGGGCGGAGATGTGACGCTCTCGGCGACGCCCGACGAGGGATGCTACCTCGAGCGAGTGACGGTCACGGAAGCCGGCTCGGACAAGGCCGTCAATCTCGATATCTCCGACTATGAGGGTGGAGCGTACGAGGTCACGCTGAGTGGCGTCACCGCGTCGCAGGAGGTCACATTCGAGTTCGTGAAGGCGGACGCTCCGAAGATGATCGCCCAGCCGCAGGATGCGAGCGCCCACGAGGGCGATGCTGCCGTGCTCTCGGTTGTTGCCGAGGCGGGCAAGGGCGTCCTCGACCACGCGTCCTCGTCCACGGGTTCCGCCGCCGATGTCGAACTTTCCTATCAATGGTTCCACATGGTGGGCGGCGAGGCCGTGGCGCTCGAGGGCGAGACGGGGGAGTCGCTCCTCATCGAGTGTCTCGATGACGATTGCGCTGGCGAGTATTTCTGCCGCGTCACTCAGCGCTATCTCGGCACCGAGGCGCAGGCGGACAGCGATCACGCTGTCGTTTCCGTTGTGCCCCGGGATGCCCTTGTGTTCAACGGCGGTCTGCTTCCATCGGCGTGTGCGCACGGTGCGTATCGCGCAACGATTGCGGGCGCCGCGGGTGGCGAAGCTCCGTATGAGTACACGTGGGACGATGCTAAGCTTCCCGAAGGGTTTAAGCTCACCCGCATAGCGGGCGGTCTGACGCTCTTGGGCACCCCGTCCAAGGCCGGGGTGACTACCTTTGACATCACGTGCAAGGACGCTCATGGCAAGACCGTGACCGCGCGCTTCATTCTGGTCGTTCAGGCGAAGCGGGTCGAGCTTGCATTTGAGGGCGGCAACTTCGTCCATAGCGGTGATGCTCAATCGCCTAAGATCACGGGGGTTCCCAAGGCCTGCGAAGGTGACCTGAGGGTCGGGTATTACGGGACGGGCGGCACGCACTATTCGTCGAGTGAGGCCCCGACCGATGCCGGCACGTATCGCGCCGTTGCCACGCTGCGAAGCAACGGGTATATCGGCGCCGCCTCGCGCAAGTTCAAGATTGCGCCGGCGAAGCTTAAGGTGAAGGTCGACGATGTTGAACGCTTCGAGGGAGAGATGAATCCCGCCTTTACCTCGAGCCTAAAGAGCTCGGCTGATACCTCGGGCGTGAAGGTCGAGTACTCCTGCGTCGCCGATGAGAGTTCCCCGGCGGGCGAGTACCAGATCGAGGCGACGGTCACCGACCCGAACTTCGATGTCACGGTTGAGCCCGGTACGCTGACGGTGAAGAAGAAGCAGGAGCCTGTCGACCCGGACCCGGTGGTTCCCGATCCGGACAAGCCTGACCCGGACCAGCCCGAGCCTGACCAGCCTGATCCGGGCAAGCCTGGGCCCGACAAACCGGAGCCTGATCAGCCGGACAAGCCGGACCCGGATAACCCGGATAAGCCTGAGCCTGACAACCCGAGCAAGCCAGAGCCGGAAAAGCCCGGAACGCCCGATTCCGACCAGCCGGATTCAAAGGATCCGACAAAACCCGGTAGTTCGGATGACTCCGCAGCTGATAAGGCAAAGGCATCGGGCGCGGAAAACTCCGGCAAGAAGGAATCTTCCAAGTCGAGCGCTCAGCAGCTCGCCGACACGGGCGATCGTGCGCCATTGGCCGTTGCCGTCGCTGCAGGCGCCGTTGCGCTTGTCGCGCTGGGACTCGAGCTGCTGCGTCGCCGTCGCTCGGACGCGTAACGGCTCAAAAGGGGCGGCTAGATTGAAGCTTTGCGCGATTTAGTCTGCTAAAGCGTATATACTTGCGGGACGGGTCTTTTGCCCGTCCCGTTTTTGTTTTGACTCGAAAGGTGGTCCCATGGCTTCATCCGCTCCGCGCGGTCTGCGCTCCGACCATGTCGTCACCGTCGGCATCGCTCTGTTCTCGATGCTCTTTGGCGCCGGCAACCTCATTATTCCGCCGCTGCTGGCGCTGCAGGCAGGTTCCGCCACGCCGGTCGCCATGTTCGGCTTTCTGATTGCCGCCATCGGCCTGCCCGTCATGGGCTTTATCGCCGTGGCGCTTGCCGGAACGGCGCGCGAGCTTGCTGGCCGCGTGCACCCCAAGTTTGGCGAGTTCTTTGTCGCGGCGGTGTATCTGGCCATTGGCCCGTGCCTGGCCATTCCGCGTACGAGTTCCACGGCCTTCGAGATGCTGGTGCCGCTGTTGCCCGAGGGCGTCTCGCTCGGCACGGCACGTCTGGTGTTTGCCATCGGGTTCTTCGTCGTCGCGTTTGCGCTCACGCTGCGTCCAGGCGTCATCACGCGCGTGCTCGGCCGCATTACGGGCCCTGCGCTCATTGCGCTCATCGTGCTGGTCGTGGGTGCTGCCGTGATCTCGCCGCTGGGACCGGCTGCCGCGCCGCAGGCCCCCTACAATGCCGGTGCTGCCGTGCAGGGCTTTCTGACTGGCTATCAGACCATGGACCTGCTCGCGTCGCTCGCCTTTGGCATCATCATCGCCGAGACCATCCACGAGTTGGGTGTTACCGATGACAAGCGCGTGGCCTTTGAGATTTCGCGTTCCGGTGTGATCGCCGGCGTGCTCATGGCTATCATCTACTGCGGCTTGGGTCTTGCCGGTATGCAGCTCGGCACCGTGATGCCCGACGCTACCAACGGCGCCGCCATCCTCGCCCGTTCGGCCTCCATGCATTTTGGGCTTGCCGGCACGGTCGTGGTCTTCGCCATCTTCTTCCTTGCCTGCATGAACGTGTGCATCGGCCTCATCAGCTGTTGCTCGCGTTACTTCTGCGAGACGTATGTGGTCGAAGGGGGAGCGGAGGCCTCTGAGGAGGCCATGCGCCGTCCCTTTGCGGTTCTCGCCTTTGTGTTCGCAGCGTTTTCGTGCGTGCTCTCCAACGTGGGCCTCGACGTGATCCTTATGTTCTCGGTGCCCATGCTCAACGCTTTGTACCCCGTTGCCATCGTGCTGGTGCTTATGGGCCTGGTGCACGGCTTTTGCGACGCTCATCCGCAGGTGTGGGTCTGGGTCGGCGGCGTAGTCGCTGTGCAGAGCGTGATCACCTCGGTCCGCGATGCGTTCTTTGCGGGAGCGTGGCTACCGTTTGATGTGCTGCCGCTGGCAGACATCGGTGCCGCGTGGGCGCTGGTCGCCGTAGTTGCCTTTGTGATCGGTCTGCTCCACAGCAAGTTTGTCGCACATTCGAGGAGCTAGGGTTTCTGCGCTTGCACAGGCGGGGAGTCTCCCCTATAATTTCCTTCGCTTTGGGACACGCAAGGTTTAGACCTTAGCTGCTCAACACCTTCGGGACGTGGCGCAGTTTGGTAGCGCGCCTGCTTTGGGAGCAGGATGTCGCAGGTTCAAATCCTGTCGTCCCGACCATATCTTGCGGGCGTAGTTCAATGGTAGAACCCCAGCCTTCCAAGCTGATGACGCGGGTTCGATTCCCGTCGCCCGCTCCACAAGATAGATGAATGGCTCTGCTTCCTTTTGGGAACAGAGCCATTTTCATAAGTGTGCCGGGTGACGGAAATCGATCCCGCACCGCAACTTAGGAGGGGATGGGGTTAGCTGCGGGAGCGGTGGCGGAGCTTGTCGATGGTGGAGTCGATGCTGCGGCTGCGGGCTTCGGCTGCGGTTTGGCGCTTGCGGCGGTAATCGATCATGCCTTGGATGATGGGCTTGCCAAAGCTCACGACATCATCGTTGTAGATGGCTGTTCGGGCTGCGAGGAGGCAGTCGGTAAAGTCCATATGGGTCTTGCCAAAGAGTTTGACGGCAAGGGCGACAACGGTGGGCTCGTCGACCATGACGTCATCGATCAGCCTTTTCATGGCCGCAGCAATCTCAACGCGTGGAACCTTATAGACGTCGCGCAGCGTGACCACGACGCGCGTGATGATCTCGGGGTAGACACGAGCGGTGCGCGTGGCGATGACCTTGGCGGCGCGCGGCGACAGGACCTCGTCGTCGAGCAGATAGCGCAGGATGACGGTCTCGTCGATGATGGTGCTACTCATGGATATCTACTTCCTCGGGACCCAAAATCGAATCGTCGCTTTCTGTAGCAAGGTATTCAATCCAGGCATTGCGCTCCTTGGAGCGGCGATTGGGGTCCCCATATGCTTTGAGCGATCCATAGGCGGCGGTGCCGTCCTTTGAGCGCACGGCGACCGGCTGAAAGGGGAGCTTGCGCATCAAAATGCTCTGCGCGACAAATAGACGGACAGCCTCGGCGAGCGATGTGCCCATGGCGTCGTAGAGACGCTCGGCATGCTGCTTGTCTTCCTCGCGAATGCGCACCTGCAGGATGGCTCGTTTTTGAGTCGATGACATCACTGGCCTCCCTTAATGAGCGTGCAATATGAATAGCCAAATACAGCTTCGGCTAGTAATTGCCAATCTTATAACAACTACTTTATTGCACTCGAGTAATTGAGTATGAACATTATTACAAACGTATTACATCCTTCAGAAGCGAGCGTGAAATCTTTGTTGGGCGTACGCGTGTAATACACTCGCTTTTATATCCTATTGAGAATAATCCTAACCAGCCCAAACCCCTGCAATACACCCGTAATGCAGGGCCTATGCTCAAGTTTACCCCCTGCAGCTGCGTATATTTAACCTGTATACCGTTGGAGATATTCTACCGAGTGCCTGTTTCGCCGCATGCTCTCGATACGCCGATGCCGGACCACGGGCGGTCCGGGGCAACGTCGACAGGGTCTCTCCGGCATGGGATTCAGGAGGGAGTGAACAACATGGGCAATAAACGAGTCGTAGCCGATTCCTCGCGCTGCATTGGGTGTCAAACCTGCATGGCGGTGTGCATCGAGGCGCACGACATTCCCGGCAACATCGCCGCGCCGCGCCTGCGCGTGACGCGTACGTACGAGATCTCCGCACCGGTGGCTTGCCATCACTGCGAGGATGCCCCGTGCGCCAAGGCCTGCCCCACGGGTGCCTTGTTCTTTGATCCAAAGAACCATCGCATCGGCGTTAACGAGGACAACTGCATCGGCTGCAAGAGCTGCGTCATGGCGTGCCCCTTTGGCGCCGTGAGCGTGGCGACCACGCAGGTCCCCGTCTTGATGGGCGACGTGCGCGTGGGTTCGCAGACTAAGAGCTTCGTGCTCAAGTGCGACCTGTGCGTGGACCGTCCCGGCGGTCCGGCGTGTGCCGAGGCGTGCCCGACCAAGGGCCTCACCTTGGTAGACGAGGAGCGCCTGGCGGAGCTGACTGCCGAGCGTGCCCGCGCCACCATCGAAAACGAGGCGTAGGCGGGCGGCCATACAGGCCCAACGATTGTCAAATACGTACCGAGTAATCGGTAGCAGAGAAAGGAAGGAGGGTGTCATGGAGAAGCATAAAGTGATCTGCCCGTATTGCGGCGCCGGTTGCCAGTTTAACCTCCTGGTCCAAAACGGCCAGGTCGTGGGTACCGAACCGCTCAACGGCATCACCAATCAGGGCGAGCTGTGCCTTAAGGGCATGAGCGGCTACGACTTCATCAACGACACCAAGATCTTGACTCCTCGCGTACTGCACCCGATGATCCGCCGCACCAAGGGCGCGGATCTTGAGCGCGTAAGCTGGGACGAGGCACTGGATTTCACCGCATCTAAGATGCAGGCCATAATTGACGAATATGGTCCTAACGCTGTCATGACTACCGGCTCCTCGCGAGGCGGCGGCAATGAGGCGAACTACGTCATGCAGAAGTTTACGCGTGCGTGCATCGGCACCCACAGCGTGGACAACTGCGCCCGTACTTGACACGGCCCTACTGTCCTCGGTCTGATGGACACGGTTGGTTCAGGTTGCATGTCATGCTCCATCCCCGGTATGGAGGATGCGGGCTGCATTTTCCTCTTCGGCTATAACCCTGCCGATTCGCACCCCATCGTCGCAAGGCGTATCGTGCGAGCCAAAGAAAAGGGTTGCAAGATCATCGTCGCCGACCCGCGCCATATCGAAACTGCGCGTATCGCCGATCTCTACCTTCCGATCAAGAACGGTTGCAATGTCGCGTTCCTCAACGCCTTTGCCAACTGTCTGGTCAACGATGGCCTCTACGACAAGGAATTCGTCGCCGAGCACACGAACGGCTTTGACGAGTGGTGGGAGACCATCAAGAACTACACTCCCGAATCCGTACAGGACATCACGGGTGTCGATCCCGCGCTGATCCACCAAGCTGCCGAGATGTACGCCACGGCGAAGCCTTCTGCCATCATTGGCTGGGGCATGGGCGTATGCCAGCAGAAGCAGAACCTGAAGACGGTGCACACCATCGCCTCCATCGCCTGCGTTGCCGGCCAGATCGGCAAACCCAATTCCGGCCTCGCGCCCGTGCGCGGTCAGAATAACGTCCAGGGCTCCTGCGATATGGGCATGCTGCCCAACCTGTACCCTGGCTACCAGAAAGTCACCGACCCCGCCGCTCGCGCCAAGTTTGCCAAGGCTTGGGGCGTGCCCGAGGAAAAGCTCCCCTTGGAGGAGGGCTACAAGCTCACCGACCTGGGTCACCTGGTCGACGAGGGCAAGGTGCACTGCTTCTACAACTACGGCGAGGACCCGGTGCAGACCGAGCCCGATTCGGCCGGTATGCGCAAGACGCTCTCCGAGCTGGATCTGTTCATTTGCCAGGACATCTTTATGACGCAGACGACCATGCTCGCCGACGTCATCCTGCCTGCCACCTCTTGGGGCGAGCACGAGGGTGTCTTTACCGCATCCGACCGTAGCTTCCAGCACTTTGACGCGGCCGTTCCGCCCAAGGGCGAGTGTCGTCACGACTGGGAGATCTTCGCGGACCTGTCCACGCGTATGGGATACCCCATGCACTACGACAACACCGAGCAGATCTGGAACGAGTGCATTAGCCTGTGCCCCAACTTTGTGGGCGCGACCTACGAGAAGATGGCTCCCGAGGGCGGTTACGCCCAGTGGCCGGTCAAGAGCACTGATGTGAACGACCACGGCACGGCCGACATGTTCGCTGGTGGCAAGTTCACCACCAAGGACGGCCGCGCCAACCTGATGGCGCACGACTGGGAGGCGCCCTCCGAGCTTCCCGACGATGAGTACCCGCTCATCCTGTGCACCGTCCGCGAGGTCGGCCACTACAGCTGCCGTTCGATGACCGGCAACTGCAAGACGCTGGCGCTGCTTGCCGACGAGCCCGGCTTTGTCCGCATGAATCCCGCGGACGCCCAGGCGCGCGGCATCAAGAACGGCGACATCGTCTCGATTCACAGCCGCCGCGGCCAGGTATACAGCCGCGCCGACGTGAGCGACCGTATCAACAAGGGCACGGTCTATATGACCTACCAGTGGTGGATCGGCAAGTGCAACGAGCTGACCATGCACAAGGTCGACCCGGTCTCGCATACGCCCGAGGACAAGTTCTCCGCCTGCCAGGTCGACGCCATTGCCGACCAGGTCTGGGCCGAGGGCGAGGTCGAGCGTCAGTACACCGAGCTCAAGCAGGCTCTGGTGGACGCCGCCGCTCCCCAGGACGTTGAGCCCGGCGCCGCCAAGTTCGACGACGAGACGCACGTGAATCAAATCGTGTAGTTCCGTTTTCGTTGGCTTTTTGGGCCGGGCGTCCCGTACGTTCGGGAGCCCGGCCCGTTATTTTGAAAGGAAGTGGGGATGAACCGCTTCATCGACATCAACCCGGAGAGGTGCATCGGCTGCGGAACATGTCAGTCCGCCTGTGCCGACGCCCACCGGATGCAGGGTCTTCAGGATACGCCGCGCCTGGCGCTCGTGAAGACCGGCGGTATTTCGGCCGCCCTTGCCTGCCACCATTGCGAGGGTGCCCCCTGCGCCGAGGTCTGCCCGGTGAATGCCATCGAGCACGATGGCGACCGCATCCACGTCAAGGAGCAGGAGTGCATCGGGTGCAGGCTGTGCGCCATCGCGTGCCCCTTTGGAGCCATCTATCCCGATGGCACGTCTATCGCCGGTGTCGCAGGCATGTGCGACCCGACGCCTTCGTATCCTAAGTCCCTGAGCAGCCTGCTTACGTGGGCTCCTGGCCAGTACACCTGCGCTGTGAAGTGCGACCTGTGCGCCTTCGATCCGGACGGCCCGCATTGCGTGGCGGCGTGCCCCACCAAGGCGCTGACCGTCATGGGCGACGCGGCCGATCGCGAGCTCGACGAGGCCAAGCGCCTGCGCTCGATCGAAAACGGCCCGACTGTCGACGTTACCGCCGTGGCCCAGGGCCTGTCCGAGAAAGCAGAAGGGAGCGTAAACAATGGATAGCATGACGCTGTTTATCGCATCGCTTGCCGTCTCGTGCATCGGTGCGCTCGCCTCGGTTCTGCTGATCAAAGCCGATAACGCCGCCAAGACCGCCGGCTGCCTTATCGGCGCCGTCGCCGCGGTGCTTTCGTTTGTGGCCGGTATCCAGGCCGTGCTGGGCGATGTCACGTCGGTCGACACCATCGTGTTCTTCCCGTTTGCCCATTTCCAGCTGCTGCTCAATCAGCTGTCCGGCCTGTTCGTGGCGCTCATCTCGGTGCTCGCGTTTGCCGGTTCGATCTACGGTCTCAGCTACTTTGATGAGTACCCGGGCAAAAAGGGCCGCGCCGGCTTCTTCTTTAACACCTTCGTGGCGTCCATGATGCTCGTCATCACCGCCGACAACGTGTTTTGGTTCCTGGTCGCCTTTGAGCTCATGTCGCTGACCTCGTACTTCCTGGTCGTGATCGAGGAGAACGAGAACTCCATCCACGGCGGTTGGCTCTACTTTGTGATCGCGCACGTGGGCTTCGTGCTCATCATGGCGAGCTTCCTCACCATGACCAACTTCGCCGGTGGCTCGTTTGCCTTTGCGGATTTCCGCGCCACGCAGTTTAGCCCCGCGGTCGCATCCGTGTGCTTCGTGCTTGCCTTCTTTGGCTTTGGCGCCAAGGCCGGTATCATTCCGCTGCACGGCTGGCTGCCCAAGGCTCATCCTGAGGCGCCGTCCAACGTGAGTGCCCTCATGTCCGGCGGCATGATCAAGATCGGTATCTTCGGCATCCTCAAGGTTGGTCTCGACCTGCTCTCCGCCTCGGGCGTTCAGGTCTGGTGGGGCCTTATGGTCATGGTCTTCGGTGCGATCTCGTCGGTCCTCGGCGTGGCTTTCGCCCTGCAGGAGCATGACATCAAGCGCCTGCTGGCCTATCACTCCGTCGAGAACATCGGCATCATTCTGCTCGGCGTCGGCGCCTCCATGGCCGCCATGGCGCTCAATTCGGTCGGCATTGCCGTCCTGGCTCTGATGGCCGCCCTCTACCACACGTTTAACCACGCGATGTTTAAGGGTGAGCTGTTCTTGGGCGCCGGTGCGCTGCTGTACTCCACGGGTACGCGCAATATGGAGAAGATGGGCGGCCTGTTCCGTCGTATGCCGGCAACGGCCATCTGCTTCCTTATTGGCGCGCTTGCCATCTCGGCCATCCCGCCCTTCAACGGTTTTGTGTCCGAGTGGTTTACCTACCAGTCGTTGTTCAACGCCGCTATGCAGGGCGACAAGGCCGTCATGATCGTGGCCGTGTTCGCTGCCGTCGCGCTTGCCATTACCGGCGCTCTGGCCGTCACGTGTTTCGTCAAGGCCTATGGCGTCTCCTTTGCCTCCGCGCCCCGCTCCGAGGCCGCGGCCAATGCCAAGGAGGTTCCCGCCCCCATGGTGTTTGCGCAGGGCCTGCTCGCGGCCATCTGCGTCGTGCTGGGCATTGGCGCTCCCGTGATCGCGCCCGTGCTGGTCGATGTCGCCGCGTCCGTGCTGCATCCGTACGGTGGCGTGTTTGCCGCCGAGGGCATGGAGCTCATGAACCAGTACTCCGGCGCTGCCACCTCCACGCCCGCGATCGCTATTGCGCTCGTGGTGCTTGTCGGCCTTGCCTGCGGCTATCGCAAGCTCAAGACCGTCGGCAAGGTGCAGAAGTCCCAGCCGTGGGCATGCGGCTATGCTCCCAACGAGCATATGCCCGTCGTGGCCACGACCTTTGCCTCCGAGGTGTCCTGGTTTATGCAGCCGCTCTACACGCTGCGCGACCGCTGCACGGCCGTCTGCTGGTCCATCGCGCACTTCTTCCAGAAGCTCACCGGTGTGGCCGAGGCTGTGGAGCCCGTACCCGACAAGGTTCTCGTCGATGCCCCGCATAAGGGTGTCGAGAAGCTCGCCGACCTCGCGACTAAGCTCGAGGGCGGCAACTACAGCATCTATATCTGCTACATCGTCGCGGCACTCGTGGTGTTCCTCGTGCTCGCCGTGCAAATGGGTTAAGGAGGGGAGAGCATGAACAACATCGTACTTGCCGTTCTGCAGGGCGTGGTCGTCATGGCCGTCGCGCCGTTCTTCTCCGGTCTCGGTCGCGTGATCCGCGCCAAGATGCACAACCGTCGCGGCCCCAGCATCATGCAAGACTACCGCGACCTGGCCAAGCTCTTTGCGCGCCCCGAGTCCCAGAGCGAGGACGCGAGCTTTGCGCTGCGCATCATGCCGCCGCTGTTCTTCGCCGTCGCCTTTATGCTCGCGATGGGCTTGCCGCTCTTTACGGCACAAAGCCCCATCCCGGTCTTTGGTGACGCCATCACCATCATGTATAGCTTGGCGCTCGCTCGCTTCTTCTTCGCCCTCTGCGGTGTGGATTCGTCCAACGCCTACGCCGGTATCGGCGGCGTTCGCGAGCTGCTCATGAGCGTGCTCATCGAGCCGTCCATGCTGCTGGCGCTGTTTGCCGCCGCCCTGGTGTGCGGCTCCACCGACATCGCCACCATGGGTCAGCACATCATGACGGGTGCCGTCGACGCGCCGGTCGCCGTGATCCTCGCCGGCATCGCCTTTGCGATTGCCTGCTACATGGAACTCGGCAAGCTGCCGTTTGACCAGGCTGAGGCCGAGCAGGAGCTCCAGGAAGGTCCGCTCGCCGAGCTTTCCGGACCGTCGCTTGCGATGGCCAAGCTCGCCATGTCCATGAAGCAGGTCCTGGTCGTCGCCTGGTTCTGCGCGATCTTCGTCCCCTGGGGCGAGCCCGCGACCGTGGGCATCGCGGCCGTTCTGGGCGCGGTCATCTTCCTGGTGAAGTGCCTTATCGACTTTGTCGTGTGCGGCGTGATCGAGAACTCCTGCTCGCGCTCGCGTTTTAAGGTGCTCGGCAATCAGACCTGGGCCGTCGTGGGCATCGCCGTTCTGGCGTTTGTCTTCGTGGTCGTCGGCGTGTAGGAGAAGGGAGAAACAATGTCATTTGCAGTCAGTCTGTCCCTTCTCGGCTTGGTCGCTATCGCGGCCCCGATGGTGGCCTCGGTGCTCGTCGCCCTGTTCCCCCGTCCGTACGCCAAGTGGTTCAGCGTTTTGGGTGCCGCCGTCTCGACGGTCTGCACCATCGCCCTCGCCGCGAATTTCGCCGGCGCCGGCATGCCCGACACGCAGGTCCCTCTGATCTCGTTTGGGCAGACCCTCGTCATGGGATTCACCTTCGATCGCATGAGCACGCTGCTCGCGCCCGCCTTTGTGGGTATCGGCCTGCTTGTCGTGATCTATTCGATTCCCTATATGAGCGAGAATAACCGTGAGCATCCCGATGCGCCGCGTCGTCGCTTCTACGCGTACCTCGCGACCTTCATCGGCGCCATGGCCGGCCTCGTGTACAGCTCGACCCTTTTGGGCCAGCTCGTGTTCTTTGAGATCACGGGTGCGTGCTCTTGGGGCCTCATTAGCTACTACATGACGCCTACGGCCAAGAAGGCCGGCATGAAGGCCCTGATCATCACGCATATCGGTGCGCTCGGCCTGTATCTGGGCGCCGCCATCGTGTTTGCCCACACCGGCACCTTCGCCATTACCGCGATTGCCGGCCTCGATGCCAAGCTCAAGGCTATCGCCCTTTTGCTCGTGCTGTTTGCAGCCTGGGCCAAGTCCGCACAGGTTCCCATGTACATGTGGCTGCCTTCGGCCATGGAGGCGCCGACGCCTGTTTCGGCCTACCTGCATGGCGCCTCGATGGTCAAGGTCGGCGTGTGCGTGTTCGCGCGTGCGCTCGTTTCTGCCGGAGAGGTTCCCGAGATCGTGGGCTGGGTCGCCATTATCGACGCCATGGTCACTATGCTCTTTGGTTTCCTTATGTACCTGCCGCAAAAGGACATGAAGCGTCTGCTGGCCTTCTCCACGATCGCCCAGCTCTCCTACGTGTTCTTTGGTCTGGGCCTTTCGGTCTTTGGCAGCCAGCTCGCCTTCGATGGCGCCGTCTGCCACATCTTTAACCACGCCTTCGCGAAGACGCTGTTCTTCCTGATCGCCGGTTCGTTCTCCTTTACGCTCGGTACGCGTATGCTGCCCAAGCTTCGCGGCATCGTAACGAAGTACCCGATCTCGGGCGTGGGCTTTGGTGTCGCCGCGCTCGCCATTGCCGGCGTGCCGCCCATGAACACGTTCTTCTCGAAGTTCCAGATCATCGCCGGCGGCTTTTCTGTGGGTGCCGGCAACGTCGCGATTCTGGTGCTCGTGTGCATCATGGTTGCCGAGACCGTCGCCACCTTTGCCTGGTTCCTTAAGTGGATGGGCTATTGCCTGCCCGGCGAGCCGAGCGAAGAGGTCGCTGCGGGAGCCCCGCTTCCCCGCGCGATGGCGTTCGTGTTCATCGTGCTCATCATCATGGTCATCGTCAGCGGCCCGCTTTCGGCCAGCTGGATCGGTTAGGAGGTAGAACGACATGGGTTATTCGATCGTCAACATCCTTGGCGGCCTTCTGATCGTCACGTCCACCATGGTGGTCGTCTCCAAGAACATCAAACATGCCATCCGCTGGTATGCGGTGCAGTCGCTGGTGCTCGTGGGGCTGCTCGCTACGCTCGGTGTCACCACCGGTGCGCAGGAGCTGCTTATGTGGGCCGGATCTGCCTTTATCACTAAGGTCGTCCTGGTCCCTTATATCCTCAACCGCGCATACAAGAAGATGGGCGAGCCGAGCGACGCATCGCTCAAGGCCGGCCTTAAGCCCGCGTGGGCCATTTGCATCATCGCCGTCGAGGTCGCGATCTGCTTTGCCGTCGTGACGCAGATTAGCCTGCCCACGGCCGAGGTCGCAACGCCTGCGCTCGCCATTAGCTTCGCTCACTTCTTTGTGGGCCTCACCTGCATCATCTCGCAGCGCAACATCATGAAGCAGATCTTTGGATACTGCCTTATGGAAAACGGCAGCCATGTGACGCTCGCGCTTTTGGCCCCCACCGCTCCCGAGATCATCGAGATCGGTATCGCCACCGACGCCATCTTTGCCGTCATCATCATGTCCATCGTCGTGCGTCGCATTTGGGACGACTCCCACTCGCTCGATGCGCGCGACCTGTCCGAGCTGAGGGGGTAGTCCATGGAAACGTTGATTCTCGCCCTGCTCGCGACTCCTTTGGTGTTCTCGCTGGTCATGGCGTTTTTGCCCAAGAACACATCCTATAACGTGTTTGCCGGTCTCAACCTGGTCTCCGTCGCAGCCGTCCTGGTGCTGTCGATTATGACGGCCGGTGACGTCCTTATGAGCGGCGACACCGCGAGCGCTCTTGGCCTGTGGTTTCACCTCGATTCGCTGGGCGCCATCTTTGTGCTGCTCATCGGCTTTATCGGTTTTCTTACGGGGCTGTTCTCGCTGCCCTATGTAAAGGCCGATATCGAGGAGGGCTCCATGCCCGCCGAGCGCGCCAAGCAGTATTTTGCGCTGTTTAGCCTGTTTGTGTTCACCATGCTGCTCGCGTGCCTGTCCAACAACATGATCCTCACGTGGGCCGCCGTGGAGGCAACCACGCTTTCCACCGTGTTCCTCGTGGGTATCTACAAGAACAAGACGGCCCTCGAGGCTTCTTGGAAGTATGCGATGGTCTGCACCGCCGGCGTGGCCTTCGGCCTGTTCGGTACGCTGCTGATCTACGCCAACGCCGCCGACGTGATTCCCAATGCCCACGAGGCCGCATTCCTGTCGTGCGTGCTGCCGTATGCCGATCAGTTCGACCCGACGCTCATGCGCCTCGCCTTTGCGTTTGTCGTGATCGGTTTTGGCACCAAGGCCGGCCTGTTCCCCATGCACACTTGGCTGCCCGATGCCCACTCCCAGGCCCCGAGCCCTGTCTCGGCCCTGCTCTCGGGCGTGCTGCTTAAGTGCGCCATGCTTGTGATCATGCGCTTCTACGGCTTTACTATCCAAGCCGTGGGCGCCGAGTATCCGCAAATTTTGCTGCTGATCGTCGGCACGCTGTCCATTTTGGTGGCGGCACTTTCGATGTTTCGCCAGGACGACCTCAAGCGCCGCTTTGCGTACTCGTCTGTGGAGAACGTGGGCGTTATCGCCCTGTGCCTGGGTATCGGTGGCCCGCTGGGTATCGCCGCGGCCCTGCTGCACTGCGTGTTCCACGGCTTTACCAAGACGCTTGCCTTCTGCGTGTCCGGCAACATCCAGCACGCCTTTGGCACGCGTAGCCTGGCCAAGATCCAGGGCGTCGTCGAGGTTGCACCCGCAACCGCCGCGCTCGCCATCCTGGCACTGCTCGGTCTTGGTGCCTTCCCGCCCTTTGGCATGTTTATTTCCGAGTTCCTGACTTTTGCCGCCGGTGTTACCGCCGGTCCCATGTGGCTGGTCGTCGTGGTCGCCCTCGGTCTTACCGTGGCCATCTCCGCGCTCACCCGCATCGCACTCAAGTCGGTATTCGGCCATGCGCCCCAGGGCATGGGCAAGCATGAGGCCCCGGCGCTCATGCTTATCCCCGAAATCATCCTGGCTGTCATGATCTTGTGGTTTGGCATCGCCACCCCGCTGCCTCTCGTGCACGGTGTGGAGACCGCGACTGGCATCGTGCTCGAGCAGAGCACCGAGGAACTTCACGCGACGCCGATGTACCGCGCTGTGTTCGGTACCGAGACCGCTCAGAGCGAGGTGGAGTAACGAATGATTGAAACTGAGAACAAGGTGTATGCCCGTCGCTGCGAGAGCCATGTCGAGGCCCTGCGCCGCGCCGTTCCGGGCTGCATCGAGAAGGTCGAGTGGCAGTGCGAGGACCAGCTGACGATTACCGTCAAGCAGGACAAGCTGCCCGAGGCCGTCCACTACCTGTATTACGAGCGCTACGGCTGGATTCCCGTGATCATCGGCAACGACGAGCGCAGTCTGTGCGGTCGCTACGCCGTGTACTACGTCATCTCCATGGAGGGGGAGGATCCCGGCTGGGTGACCGTGCGCACCGAGGTCGATCCCGCCAAGATGACGTTCCCGTCCGTGACGCCGTTCGTCCCCGCCTGCGTGTGGGGCGAGCGCGAGCTGCGCGACATGTTCGGCCTGATCCCCGAGGGTCTGCCCGACCGTCGCCGCCTGGTGCTGCCCGATGACTGGCCCAGCGGCCTGTACCCGCTGCGCAAGGACTCCATGGACTACCGCTTCCGTCCCGCTCCCGCGAGCGACATGGAAAACTACGAGTTCTTGGCCGACACCAAGGGCAAGGAGACGACGCTTGTCCCCATGGGCCCGTTGCACATTACCTCCGACGAGCCCGGCCACTTCCGCCTGTTCGTCGAGGGCGAGACGATCGTCGACGCCGACTACCGTCTGTTCTACGTGCACCGCGGCATGGAGAAGGTCGCCGAGACGCGCCTGAACTATGACGCCGTGACGTTCCTCGCCGACCGTATCTGCGGCATCTGCGGCTGCGCTCACTCGGTGGCCTACGCCGAGGCCGTCGAGCGCGCCCAGGGCATTCATGTCCCGCCGCGCGCCCAGTACATCCGCGCCATCATGCTCGAGGTTGAGCGCCTGCACTCGCATCTGCTCAACATTGGCCTGGCGTCGCACTACACGGGCTTCGACTCCGGCTTCCAGCAGTTCTTCCGCGTCCGCGAGAAGTCCATGGACCTGGCCGAGAAGCTCTCCGGTCACCGCAAGACCTACGGCCTCAACGTGATCGGCGGCGTGCGTCGCGACATTTTGGCCGAGCAGAGGCTTTCTACGCTCACGACCATCCACCAGCTGCGCTCCGAGGTTCAGGAACTCGTCGACGTGCTGCTCTCTACGCCCAACTTTATTGAGCGTACGAGCGGCATCGGCATCTTGGACCGCAAGATCGCACGCGACTTCTCGCCGGTCGGCCCACTCATGCGTGGCTCGGGCTATGCCCGCGACGTGCGCTTTGACCATCCCTTCGACGGCTACGCCGATCCGGACGTCCAAAAGATGCACGCCGCCACGGTCGATACCTGTGATGCCTTCGGCCGTACCGCCGTTCGCATCCAGGAGGTCTACGATTCGATCGACATGATCGAGACCATGCTCGAGAACTGCCCGTCGGGCCCCATCCTCACCACGGATTGGGAGTACACCCCGCACAAGTACGCCATCGGTGCCACCGAGGCGCCGCGCGGCGAGGACGTGCACTGGGCCATGCTCGGCAATAACCAGAAGTGCTACCGCTGGCGCGCCAAGGCCGCCACGTACAGCAACTGGCCGGTCCTGCGCTACATGTTCCGCGGCAACACCGTGGGCGATGCGGCGCTGATCGTCGGCTCGCTCGACCCGTGCTACTCCTGCACCGACCGCGTGACGGTGACCGATGTTGCCGCCAAGCGCGACCACGTGCTCGACAAGGAGCAGTTCGAGAACGTCTGGCGCGACAAGTCGCCGCTTGCGGGCGAGGGCACCATGGCCGCTCCGCTCGATGAGGAGGCGCTCTAATATGCTGAAGCTTTGGAAGATTAACGCCAAGGCCGGCGACGCGACGGTCAAGTACCCGTTTGCGCCGTTCCCCACCAACAAGGACATGCGCGGCAAGCCCGAGCACAACGCGGAGCTCTGCATCGCCTGCGGTGCCTGCGGCGTGGCGTGCCCGGCCGATGCCATTCGCATGGACACCGACCTTGCGGCCGATACCATCACCTGGTCGATCGACTACGGTCGCTGCATCTTCTGCGGCCGCTGCGAGGAAGCCTGCCCCATGGAGGCCATCAAGCTCACCGAGGAGTTTGAGCTGGCCGTCATGAGCAAGGATGACCTCACCAGCAAGAGCGTCTATACGCTCGAGCACTGCTCGCGCTGCGGCAAGCCGTTTGCCCCGCATAAGGAGATCGACTACGCCAAGCGCCTGCTGCAAAAGACCGGCGGCATGGAGGCCATCCAGGCCTCCCGTACTGTCGGTATGTGCCAGGAGTGTAAGCGCGAGCTCGACGCCCTGCGCGCCGCCTCGGCCGTAAAGACCGGCAACGCGCGCGGCATGGCTGCCAACGAGACGCTTGCGTCCGGCGAGCCCCAGGGCCCCGGCATGGAGTATCTGGGCGGCCACGGCGTGAACCCCGAGTATGTCGACCGCGAGCTCAACCCCGATGCGCCCGAGATTCCCGCCGGTCCTGCGCCGGTCGAGGGCGTCATCATGGATTTTGATACGAAGGAGGAGTAACCATGGCCGAACCCACGCTTTTACCCGAGCGGCTTCAGTACCGCCCGACCAAGATCGAGCTCGACGAGAGCATCGAGAAGGCCAAGGCGACCCTTCTTAAGAAGATCAAGCGCTCGGTGTACGTCTACCGTGTTGACTGCGGCGGCTGCAACGGCTGCGAGATCGAGATCTTCGGTTCCATCACGCCCGTCTTTGACGTCGAGCGCTTTGGTATCAAGGTCGTGCCCTCGCCCCGTCACGCCGATGTGCTGCTGTACACCGGCGCCGTGACGCGCGCCATGCGCATGCCGGCGCTGCGCGCCTTTGAGGCCGCACCCGATCCCAAGATCGTGGTGTCCTATGGCGCGTGCGGCTGCACCGGCGGCATCTTCTACGACAACTACTGCGTCTGGGGCGGCACGGACAAGATTCTGCCGGTCGATGTCTACATCCCCGGCTGCCCGCCCAGTCCCGCGCAGACCGTCTACGGCTTTGCCATGGCACTTGGCCTGCTGGACCAAAAGCTCCATGCCGAGACCACGGTGGAGGCTACCGGCGAGCAGGCCGATATCCTGCACCCCGGCGTGCCGTACAAGCTGCGTGTTGCCATTGAGCGCGAGGCTCGCGCCATGAGCGGCTACCGTTATGGCCGCGACCTGGCTAACGAGTTTATGGATACGCTCGAGGGCGCGCCCAAGGGCGATATCCGCGGTGCCATGGCGCTGCTCATCGACAAGCAGGACGATCCGCGCCGCGTCGAGGTGTACTCGGCGCTGCAGGATCTGGTGCTGGCCGGAGGTCGCTAGATGGAGCTCACGGACCGCTCTGGTTACTTTGCGGGCCCCGGCATGCTCGGCGGCTCCTTTGGCGATGCCTCGCGCGCAAGCGACGAGGCTGCCGAGGGCGTCGCCGACCCTTGCCTGGGCCATGCGCCCGACCAGGTGGTCTTTTACGAGCTCACGCGTAAGTTTGTGGAGACCGAGGAAGACGTTCCCCAGGAGGCCTGCGACGTGCTGTACTACACGCTCGCCGTGGGCCACCACACCGGCGTGCTCGACTGCTTTGAGCCGCGTCTGTCGGTGCCGGTGGATGTGTTCTATTCGCTCGTCGACGCGCTGCCGGAGGGGGAGGCAAAGACCAAGTTCGAGGCCATCCGCTCCTTTGGCGAGTGCCAGCTCGACAAGGCGGCGGTGCCGTCGCTGCTCGAGGTCTGCGATGCGCTGCTCGACGAGCGCGGTTTTCGCGGGTCGGCCAAGGCCGGCATCTCGGTGTTCGACGACGACTTTGGTCTTCATGCCCAGCAGGTCGCGTTTCTGATGAAGTTTCGCGATCTGGTGGAGCGCGTGCGCGATGTGTCGGGCGTGTATCTGACGGGGAGGTTGCAGTAATGGGTTGCGTTGTGGACGGACGTGTGAACGGCGCCCCGTTTGCGGGCATTGTGCTCACGGCGGGAAGCGTGTTGCGTGCCGACGATGCCGCCGGCCCCGTGCTCTCCAAAAAGATGGAGGACGCGCCCATTGCCGGTTGGTACACCATCGACGGTGGCCAAACGCCCGAGGATGACATCATCGAGGTCAAGCGCGAGCGTCCGCCTCGCCTGGTCGTGGTCGATGCCGCCGACATGGCGCTGCCCGTCGGGTCCATCCGTTTGCTCGACAAGCGCGATGTGGCCCGCAGGTCGATGTTCACCACGCATTCGCTTCCCTTGTCGATTCTGATCGAAGAGATTGAGCAATCGTGCGATGATATCGTCTTCGTCGGGATTCAGCCGGGCGACACGGAGTTCTACAACCCCATGTCCCCGGAAGTCTTTGACGCCGTCGACGCCGTGTACGACGCCGTGGCCGCCAACGACTTTTCCCACTTTGTCCGCTTGGGGCAAGAGCAATAGGAGCGCTTGTCTCTGCTGATTAGGAAAGAAGTGATTGACATGGCAGATTCCAAGGTGGAGTACCCCGCTCCCGATTGCCTGGCGCCCGCTGCGATCGAGGCCAAGACCGAGGCCGCCGGCGTGACCAAGGCCAACCTGCCGGTCGCAAAGGCCTTTCTGTTGGCAATGTTCGCCGGCGCGTTCATCGCCTTCGGCGGCCTGTTCTTTACGGTGTTCTTGAGCGATGGCACGCTCGGCTGGGGCGCTCAGCGCGTCGTGGGCGGTCTGTGCTTTTGCCTGGGCCTGGTGCTGGTGCTGGTGTGCGGCGCCGAGCTGTTCACCGGCAATTCTCATATGGTCTGCGCGCTCAAGAGCAAAAAGATCACCCTGGCTCAGATGCTCAAGGCCTGGGTCGTCGTGTGGGTCGGCAATTTTGTCGGCGCTCTGTTCATCGTCTTTTTGGTGTACATGGCCGGCATTTACAAGCTCAACGGCGAGGCGGTCGCCAATTCCATGGTGAGCGTCGCCGCCGGCAAGGTGACGATCGACTGGGTGACGATCTTCTTCCGTGGCATCCTGTGCAACATCTTTGTGTGCCTGGCCGTGTGGATTGGTACCGCCGGCAAGACCGTGGTCGATAAGGTTGTGGGCATTCTGCTGCCGATCGCTGCCTTTGTGGCCTGCACTGATAATTGTTCTCGGGGGAAGCGGGCACTGCGGGGCGCGGCAACGGCGCGCGATTTCCGCGTCGCAGCGCTACCCTGATGCTGAATGCCGGGACGATGACCCACTGACCTGCTGACGCCTCTTCGGCCGTCCTCAAATCCGACCTGTCTCGCCCCGGCATCCGCGTCCCGGAGTCCTGCCATGACCTAATAGGAGCATGAGCGCGGACAATCGGACAAGCCAATTGGATTGTAGCGCTCCCGTCAGTGCAATGTCTGGGAGACCCGGGCGCGGAGCAGGCGGCAGACCGAGGGGAGCGAAAATGGAAGGCGAAACGGTCATCGCGGGCGTCGACACGCACAAGGACGTGCATGTTCTGTGCCTGCTCGACGGCCTCGGGAGGAAGATCTGGAGCGGGAGCTTCGGGGCCGACCCCGAGGGCTACGACAGGCTGGCGGAGGCGATAGGCGACCCGGGGAGCTGCATGGTCGTCGGCGTCGAGGGCACGGCATCGTACGGGGCCGGGCTGACGAGGAGGCTCGTGGAGCTCGGGTACAACGTCGTCGAGGTGCTCAGGCCCAAGAGGGACAAGGTGAGGCCCGGCGAGGGGAAGAGCGACCCGCTGGACGCCGAGCGCGCGGCGCGCAAGGCGGCGTCCGGGAAGGGCTGCTCCGTGCCGAAGTCGCAGGACGGCTGGGTCGAGGCGGTGCGCCAGCTCTACGTCGCGCGCAGGCTGGCCGTCGCGA